>CAJUPS010000098.1 GCA_910588045.1 uncultured Oscillospiraceae bacterium
GTGGCCCACCGCGAGGGCTATCCCGAGATCGGCCTGTACTGGGAGAAGGCCGCCTACGAGGAGGCGGAGCACGCCGCCAAGTTCGCCGAGCTCCTGGGCGAGGTCGTCACCGACAGCACCAAGAAGAACCTGGAGATGCGCGTGGAGGCCGAGAACGGCGCCACCGCCGGTAAGATGGAGATCGCCAAGCTGGCCAAGGAGCTGGGTCTGGACGCCATCCACGACACCGTCCACGAGATGGCCCGCGACGAGGCCCGCCACGGCAAGGCCTTCAAGGGCCTGCTGGAGCGGTACTTCGGCTAAGACGCGGAGGGGTGCTGCGCTATGAAGATTCGTATTGATAAGGACATCGTGGAGATCATCCCCGAGCACGCCTCCGAGGCCGCGGAGCTGGAGGCCCTGTGGATCAAGATGGGCAACTGCACCGGCGGCACCAAGCGCCTGGAGCCCATGGGCACCTACATGAAGAGCGAGGACAAGTCCGCCAAGTTCCACATTGAGGGACTGACCGCCGAGGAGGCCAAGGCCCAGCCCACCGTGTTGGCGCCCTATGACACCGACGTGTACTGCTATCTCTGCAACCGCACCGAGCACATCAAGGCCGGTCAGCCCATCCCCGTCTGCTGCGGCAGGCTGATGGAGATCCTGGACTGAGCGCATAACGTACCTTTTGAGGGGAACGGGGAAACCTGTTCCCCTCTTTTTTCGCCTAAAGTGCCCCA
This sequence comes from uncultured Oscillospiraceae bacterium, assembly GCA_910588045.1. GTDB lineage: Bacteria > Bacillota > Clostridia > Oscillospirales > Oscillospiraceae > Pelethomonas. The sequence goes on from CAJUPS010000098.1 coordinate 723, forward strand.
CAAAAATACATATCCATTCTATATGGAGAAGGGCGGCACGTTGTGCCGCCCCTCTCACATTGCATCTCAATTATGCCGAAATAATATTGTCGATTACAGATTTAACTTTTGCAGTAAATTCAACTGATTGCTTATAATTGTAACTGTCTTTTAATAGATTTCCCCCTGCATATCCTACACCGATATGTATCTCTCCCGCAGTTTCTTTACTATGCAAAACGTCAATGCTTAGTAACGGATTATCAATATTTGTAGTCGTAATATTGATAAGCAGCTTGGATATTGTCGCAGAAGAAGTGGCGCCATAACTAATCAGATTAGGATTTGTTTTAGTAGCGCCATCCATGACTACAATTTCACACGATCTAATTTCGCTAAACTTTAAGTATTTTGCATCCTTACAATCACAAACAAACGCAATTCTTTTTGATTTGGAGTCCACAAACATAGCATATTCTGCCCATGCAGTACCATCACCATATTGATAATAAGTTGATGTAGGTACAAATCCTTTTTGTGGAAATTCCACCTCAAGCAATTGCTTCTTGTTGCTGTTCGCTGTCTCTGTACGTTCTTTAGTTTGCTTTTTCACCTTTGCTAGTCCTACTAGGCAAAGAACACAGATAACCGCACACACCACAGAGATTGCGAGAAAACCACCCATTCTACAAACATCCTTTCCGGTCTATTGTCTGCGTCCTTAGTATATACGCACAATGCTATGATAACACAAGCGAATTGCGATGTCAAGCCGTGTCATTGCAATTTGCGATGGAATGAAAAGCATTGCGTAACTCGTATAACGCCATTTCAGCCTGTAGAATATTAGCAGGGAAAGGTGGTGTTCCGATGGACGAATTATCTTTTGAAATAGGAAAAAATATCAGAAAATACAGAAAATTGAAGGGTTTAACACTTGAAAAGTTAGCAGAGGTATTAGAAACAGAAACAAATTATTTAGGGCAATGTGAACGGGGAGAACGTAGATTTAGCTTAGATAAACTCGTTGACCTTATAGAATACTTTGGCATTACTGCAAATGATATAATTTCAATACCATGCGCAAGCGAGAAACAGACAAAAGAAAATAGCCTCTACTTGAAAGAGATAAATGAGTTGTTGGAGAATTGTACAGACAATCAATTAGCGGTTGTACTGAACATGCTAAAAGAGAGCGTACCATTTATAAAAGAATAGTCACTGAAATCTGGAAATTGAGTAGACAGGGCGGGGAAACCCGCCCTTTTTCTTTACGTTTGTTACATGGGTGTATACCTCCACCGTCTCCGCCCGTTTCCGCCGTGATTTCGTGTCGGTCGGGAAATCTGCCGGGAAAACCGGCATATGGAGATCCTGGACTGAGCGCATAACGTACCTTTTGAGGGGAACGGGGAAACCTGTTCCCCTCTTTTTTACGGAGAAGACCGCGCCTCTCCTCACCTCTTGTACTTGACCGCGATCAAAAGCCCCGCGAGCAGCACCAGCACCGACACGCCCAGCAGGACGGTCCCGGATTGCCCGGAGGCCGGAACGTCCCGCCCATCAGCCGGAGCAAATCCGCCGCCGATTGCCGCAAAAGCCCCCGTGGCCTCCCCCTGCCCATCCGGCGGCATCTGACCGCCTCCGCCGCCAGGGCCGCCCATGCCGCCGCCGCTGTTCATCGTCCCCATATCGGACAGGTTCAGCCCATCCGCCCGGATGAGCGCATCCTGCGCCGCATTCTGCTCTGCACTGGTGGAGGGCACCGTTCCCGTCAGCTGCCCCCGTATGCTCTCCTGCCGCAGGGAGCAGAAGGACTTCAGCGTCTGTACCCCCGTCTCAAATTCCCCGTAAGTACAGAACCTGGTGGGGTCCTTCTCCACATACGCCGCGATCAGCGCATACGCGTCGTCAATGATCTGCTCTGGATCCACCGTGTCCAGAAATTCGGCATACAGCGCATGGTATCGCTGCGTGTACGCCTCGTTGGAGAAGATCCACGCCTGCATAGGCCGGTCGGAGAGCACGTCGTCGATGGCGTCGTTGACGGACGCCTCCGCCGCGCCGCCGGTGAAGGTCCCGAAGGCCAGATTGTAGTCCCAGGGGATCATGGATAGCCTGCCGTCCTCCTCATACAGGTAGTAGTTGTGGATCATACTGCCGGTGTAGCTGTCCCCGTTGACCACAAAATTGTGGACCACAAAATAGCGCAGCACCTCGTCCAGATCCAGAACGTCCTCCAGATTCTCGAAGCGGGAGAGCGCCTGTAGGGAGGCGATCAGCCGCCTCTCGTCCGCCTGGGAAACGTCGGTTTTCGCATTGTCAAAGATATTGGCATAGCTGTCCGGGTCGTCGTCGATGTATTGCAGCTTCACGTCCGATGCGCTGCCGAATCCGAAGCCCCCGCCGGACCCGGGCTCGAAATCCCCGTCGGGCATACCCTCCGGCCTCCGGCCGCCCTCCTGCCCGTCAGGCATTGACGGCGGGCTGAAATCGCCAAGATCCGGCATTTGCGGCGCACCGGCGTCCCCGTCCTCCCCGTCAGAGGGGGCCGCAAAGCGGTTGATGTCAAAATCCCTGCCATTGCCCCGGCCTCCGCCGAAGCTCAGACTGTCCGGCTTGTAGAGCGCGCCGTAATCGCTGCCGTAATTGCGCTGCAAAAAGGCTTCCTCCACGCCCTCCACCGCCAGATATAGCCCCCAGTCCTCGCCGTTCACCGTGATGTACACAAAGCTGCATAGGGGGCTGTCCACCCCGAAGGCGTTCATCATCCGATAGGTCAGATAGTCCTTCATCATGGTGTTGTCCTGAATCAGATTGTTCAGACTGAGCTTATCCAGCCCGTGATAACTCTTCGTCCCATCGTACTGGTCAAACTCAATTTTGAAGCTGTAGCGGGTGCTCCCCATGGCGGCCACGGAGCTGAGGGAGGTGTTGCCCTTCCCCCGGATGCCCACGTTCTTGTAGCTCTCGCCGTCGATGACCACGTGGCAGGCGCTGTATTCCTCGCTCTGGCAGGTGGAGAGGAACCCGTCCCAGTCGTCCATCACGATCTCGACGGTGTGCACGCGGGACGGATCAAACAGTCGCTCCTCATACCCCATCTCCTTCCCGCCGGTCTGGAGGCCCAGGGCCTCGCCGCTCATAAAGAGCAGCGTAAGGAGCAGGGAGAGGACGACGGCGGCAACGCAGAGGCGGTCCATGACTTTGTGCGTTGACATGTCGGTCCCTCCTTATCCCATGTAGTCCCCGTTGTAGCTGACCAGGACCGCGCTGCGGACCCCGTCCATCTCGGAGAGCGCGTTGACAAAATCCGTGTTGTCATCTCTGAGCCGGATCTCCAGGTTGAGCTCGACGGCCCCCCTCTGGGCGGACTTGCTTTTCACCACGCACCGCTGCGTCCGGGCCTCCAGGTACTGCTTCGCCCGCCGTTCCGACTCGTGCCCATCGCACTGCAAGACGACAATGTAGGGGTTGCAGGAGCTCTTTCTGTTGACGAAGACCAGCAGGATGAGCCCGATGACGACGCTTCCGATGACCGCCAGCGGAATCAGTCCGGCGGCCAGCACGATCCCCACCGCGATGGACCAGAACAAAAAGGCGATGTCCAGGGGCTCCTTGATGGCGGTCCGGAAGCGGACGATGGACAGCGCGCCGACCATGCCCAGGGACAGCACCACGTTGCTGGTGACCGCCAGGATCACGACGGTGGTGATCATGGTCAGGGCAATCAGCGTAACCCCGAAGCTGGAGGAGTACATGACCCCCTGGAAGGTCTTTTTGTAGACCAGGAAGATAAACAGGCCGATACCGAAGGCCAGAACGAGGGCCAGCACCATGTCCAGAATGCTGACGCCGGCGACGTTCTCCAAAAAGCTGGACTTAAAAATATCACTGAAGTTGAGCATAAAAAAATCTCCTTTCAAACAAGCCCTAACCGTAGATACGGCATTGTGCGTACTTGGAAAAGGCGGAGGCGTGCCGCCCCTCCAGCTGGATCGTGTCGCGGATCACCGACGGAAGGAAGGCGTCCCATTTCACCTCCAGGATCATCGGCGCATCCCCCGCCGGGATCGTGCCCCCCGGGTCCAGAAACCCGGAGCAGCCCAGTCCGGTCCGGATGTCGTAGTCCAGCGTCACCCGGACGTTGCCCGCCGGGTAGATGTAGGGCTCGCGGGTGTAGTCCACGATGGTTTTGGGGCGGAGCTGTTCGGTCCGCATCTTGCTGTAGAGCTCCCGCACCAGCGGCCTGTCGCTGCATAGCATCCAGTCCAACTCTCCCCCCAGGATGGCGGACACCTCCGGGACGGAGAGCGCGGCGCTCTGCTTGTTTCCCAGCCCGCCCAGTTTGCTCTTTTTCTCCAGATGGACCACCGAGAGATCTCCGTTGTAGTACCGGATACGGAATTTCTCCCGGTGGCTGACGCCGTTGACCTTTTCCAAAAGCACCCTGTCCGAGGGGGTGTCGAAGTACAGACTGCGGATCTGGTATGTCCCGCCTATGGCGTGGCGGTCCGCCTGGGCGACGGCCCCCAGGCGCTGCCGGAGCGTCAGCAGGTCGAAAAATGAGATTTCATGCTTCCACTCGTGTCGAAAATTCATGTTGGCCCTTCCTCCTGGCTAGAATGAGACCAGTATACCAAACAAACTTAAAACCGAGTTAAAAGAATAGGATTGTTCATAATTTTTCTCTTGATTTTTTTGCCCGGGATCCATACAGTAGTGGACGTCACGACTTCCCCGGCGAAAGATGTAAGACATGAGGGAGGACATGCTGTGCGAATTTTAGTAGCCGACGACGAACCGGAGATGACCATGGTGCTGGAGGCCCTGCTCAAGCGGGAGCACTACGCCGTGGACGTGGTCCACGACGGCCGGGATGCCCTGGACTACGGGCGGACGGAGAACTACGACGGTCTGATTCTGGATGTCATGATGCCCAAGCTGGACGGCCTCCAGGTCCTCCAGGCCCTGCGGGCGGAAAATATCGCCACGCCGGTGATGCTGCTGACGGCCAGGAGCCAGGTGGAGGACCGGGTGGCGGGCCTGGACAGCGGAGCGGACGACTACCTGCCGAAGCCCTTCGACAACCGGGAGTTCAGCGCCAGGGTCCGGGCGCTGACCCGCCGGGGCGGGGGGTATACCCCCCAGGTCCTCACCGCAGGCAATGCGGCGCTGGACTGCTCCAGCTTTGAACTGAAGTGCGGCGCCGCCTGCGTCCGTCTGGGCAGCAAGGAGTTTCAGATCCTGGAGCTGCTCATGCGCCGGACGGGGCGGCTGATTTCCACGGAGCAGTTCATGGAGCACATCTGGGGCTATGACAGCGAGGCGGAGATCAATGTGGTCTGGGCGTACATCTCCTACCTCCGGCGGAAGCTGGAGACGATCGGGGCCAATGTCCGCATTACCGCCCGCCGGGGCCAGGGGTATCTGTTGGAGGAGACACGATGATCCGCTCTCTGCGCCGCAAGTTCATCCTGATTGCGATGGCCTCCCTGATTGGGACGATGGCGCTTCTCTGCGCGGCGATCGGCCTTGGAAACCACTGTGTGACCACCAACCGGGAGGACCGGATCATCCAGCATCTGCACCAGAACGGCGGGACCTTCCGTCCGCCGGAGCCCCATTTTGACCCCTCCGACTTCAGCTTCCAGATCACCCCGGAGACCCCCTTTGAGACCCGGTATTTCATCATAGAGCTCACCGCCCGGAGGGAGATCCTGTCCGTTTCGCTGGACCATATTGCCGCGCTGGACCGCCGGACGGTGGTGGACACCGTCAGCCGGATTCTGGAGACCGGCGCGGAGCGGGGCTATGTGGACCACTACCGCTTCGGGGTATTCCCCAATGAGATTGGCGGGAGCACGGTCATTGTGCTGGACTGCTTCCTCCAGCTTCAATCCGCCAATAACATGCTGCGGGTCACGGCGGCGGTTTTCCTGGCCTGCATCCTGATGGTGTTCGTCCTGCTCCTGTTTCTGTCCAAGCGGGCCATTCGCCCCTTTGCCGACAACCTGGAGCGGCAGCGGCAGTTCATCACAGACGCCTCCCACGAGCTGAAAACGCCTCTGGCCATCCTGTCGGCGGACATAGGTATGCTGGAGGACACCGAGAACAGGTGGCTGTCGAGCGCAAAAGCCCAGATTACCCGCTTGGACCGCCTGATTAAGAACCTGGTAGAGCTGGCCCGCACGGAGGAGACCATCCAGGAGAACACGGCGGAGCCGTTCTCCGTCAGCGAGGCTGCCCAGGCGAATGTGGACGCCTTCCGGCCCTTAGCGGAGGCGGACGGAAAAGCGCTGACGGCAGAAATCGCCCAGCGAATCACCCTGAAGGGCGTCCAGGACAACTTTTTCCGCCTGTTCTCCATCCTGCTGGACAACGCGGTCAAATACTGCGACCCCGGAGGGACCATCCATCTGTCGGTTTCCCAGCGGGGACGGAATATCTGCATCTCCGTATCCAACCCCTGCGCAGGGGTGGACGCGGCCCAGCTTCCGCGCTATTTTGACCGCTTCTACCGCGCGGACTCCTCCCGTGCCCGCGCAACCGGCGGCTATGGCATCGGCCTGTCCACCGCCAAGGCCATCGTCACCCGCCACCGGGGCCGCATCACCAACCGCTATGCGGACGGGATCATCACCTTTACCGCCGTCATCCCCCAGACGGCCCTATAGCGCAGCGGGCCCCGGAGGTATTCCCTCCGGGGCCCGCTGGCCGTCACGGCTCATCCGTTTTTATCTTGCCAATTTTGTCGAAAAATGGTACAATACGTTTGCCGCCCTTTTCCATCCTGGCAGCAGGAGGGAGGTGAGCAATTGTGAACGTAGTAGCAGGATTTTTTGTGTCGGTCGCAGCGGGCGTAGTATCGTACTACATCTGTAAGTGGCTTGACCAGCACAACGAGGGCAGGTAAGCACAAAATGGTACCCCGGGGAGCCAACACCTCCCCGGGGTATCGCTTTTGCGTGAGCAACATGGAACATAGCTACAGGATTCTATCTGCATTATATCACGACAACCGTGATATAGCAAGAGGAATTTCTACTTTTATTTTCAATTTTCACGGCTCATCCTTCAACCCCAGCAGATAATCCGTAGAGACGTCAAAGAATTTTGCCAGGAGAATCAATTTTTCGATGGTGGTGGTACGAAGCCCACTCTCAATCCCACTGATTGTTGTTTGGGTCAAGCCAAGCACCTCGGCCAACTCCTGTTGGCTGAGTTTTTGTGCTTTTCTCAGCTTCTTTACACGAAACGCAAATAACTCCAAGTTATTCATAAATTCTCCTTGACTTATCGCTAAAAATCATATATAATGATTTTAACCTTAATATGCTGAGAGGTGAAACCATGACCCAAGTATTTGAAGAACTATTTCGCGCCTGGTGTGTACCATACCGGCCGGATATGGTCCCGGCGTATCTGCGGGACGACCCGGTCACGGCCTACGGCCAATACTCATTTGAAATGGGATTCAAGCTAGGGATGCAGCTGGCGGCGGCCAGCCTGGACCCGGAGCTCCTGATAAAAATTCCTTAGCGCAAAGGGCGGGCGCCGGGGCCCGCCCTTTGACCGTCAGTCCTCAAGGGTTCTCTGGAGGTTATCCAGAATTTTCTCCATCCTGGCGTCCCGTTTTTCCGGGTCCGTTTCCGCCTTTATTTCCAGCAAAGCCTCCAACATGAAACGCACCCAACTCTGAAACTGCTTATCCGTCATTCCCATAGCCATACGCTCCTTTCCTTGGCTCGCTTCCTTACGCCTCGACCTGCTCCATCACGAAGCACTCAATAATGTCTCCCTCTTTGATGTCGTTGAATTTCTCAATCGACATACCGCACTCATACCCGGAGGCGACCTCCTTAACGGCGTCCTTGAACCGCTGCAAGGAGGCCAGCATCCCCTCGTGGATGACGATACCATCCCGGACGATGCGCACCTGGCAGGACCGCTGGATCTTTCCATCCTGTACATAGCACCCCGCGATGGTGCCCACGCCGGACACCTTGTAGGTCTGCCGCACCTCGGCGTGGCCGATGAGGGCCTCCCGGAACTTGGGGGCCAGCATACCCTTCATAGCGGCCTCCACCTCGTTGATGGCGTCGTAGATCACCCGGTACATCCGCATATCCACGTTACTCCGCGCGGCGCTGTCCCGGGCCGCGGGGTCGGGCCGGACGTTGAAGCCCACGATGATGGCCTTGGAGGTGGACGCCAGCATGACGTCGCTCTCGCTGATAGCGCCCACGCCGGAGTGGATGACCCGTACCCGGACCTCCTCGTTGGAGAGCTTCTCCAAACTGGCCTTCACCGCCTCGGCGGAGCCCTGCACGTCGGCCTTGACGATGATATTGAGGTCCTTGACCTCCCCCGCCTGGATCTGGCTGAACAGGTCCTCCAGGGAGACCTTCTGCACCGGAGCCGCCGCCTTGGCGCGCTCCTCGGCCTTCCGCTGCTCCACCAGCTCACGGGCCAGGCGCTCGTCGGCCACGGCGTTGAAGGGACTGCCCGCCCCGGGCACCTCGCCCAGACCGGTGATCTCCACAGGCACCGACGGCCCAGCCTCCGTAATGCGGTTTCCCTTGTCATCCAGCATGGCCCGCACGCGGCCTACCGCAGTCCCAGCAATGATGATGTCCCCGGCCTTCAGCGTACCGTTTTGCACCAGCAGCGTGGCCACGGGCCCCCGACCCTTGTCCAGCCGGGCCTCCACCACGGTGCCCTGGGCGGCCCGGTTGGGGTTGGCCTTGAGCTCCGCCACCTCGGCGGTGAGGGTGACCATCTCCAGCAGGTTGTCGATGCCCATGCCGGTCTTGGCGGAGATGGGGCAGATGATGGTCTCGCCGCCCCAGTCCTCGGCCACCAGCTCGTACTCGGTGAGCTGCTGCTTGATGCGCTCGGGGTTGGCCTCCGGCTTATCCATCTTGTTGATGGCCACGATGATGGGGATGTCCGCCGCCTTGGCGTGGTTGATGGACTCCACGGTCTGGGGCATGATTCCGTCCTCGGCGGCAACCACCAGGATGGCGATGTCCGTCACCATAGCGCCCCGGGCACGCATGGAGGTAAATGCCTCGTGGCCCGGCGTATCCAGGAAGGTGATGGGCTTGCCGTTGATCTCCGTCTGATACGCGCCGATGTGCTGGGTAATGCCTCCGGCCTCGCCCTTGGCCACGCTGGCGGAGCGGATATAGTCCAGCAGGGAGGTCTTGCCGTGGTCCACGTGGCCCATGACCACCACCACGGGGGCCCGGGGCACCAGGTCCTCCAGCTTATCCTCAGTGGCGTCAATGAGCTTTTCCTCGATGGTGACCACCACCTCGCGCTCCACCTTGCAGCCCATCTCCTCGGCGGTGATGGCGGCGGTGTCGAAGTCGATGATCTGGCTGAGGGAGGCCATGACTCCGTTGCGCATGAGGCACTTGACCACCTCGGCCCCGGTCTTCTTCATGCGGCTGGCCAGCTCGCCCACGGAGATCTCGTCGGGGATCTTCACCGTCAGGGGCGTCTTCTTGGCGATTTCCAGCTGGAGGCGGCGCAGCTTTTCGGCCTCCTCCTGCTTGCGCTTGCTGGAGAAGGAGATCTGGCCCCGCTTCTTGTTGCCCGCGTTGCGGAACTTCTCCTTGTTCTGCTCCCGGTCCCTGCGGCCGCCGCCCGCACCGGAGCGGTCCGCCATATCCTGGAGCTTTTCGTCGTACTTATCCAGGTTGACGTTGGTGGCCTTGCGGGTGTCCACCACCTTGGACTTGGGCACCCGGGCAGCGGGCTGCTGCTGGGGCTTGGGTGCAGCGGCGGGAGCCTTCTGGGGCTGTTGCTGCTGCTGGGACTGCGGCGTCCGCTGGGGCTGCCCGCCATTCCGGGCGGGCGCTGCGGGCTGCGGCGCGGCGGCCGGACCGGCCTCCTCCTTCTCCTTTTCCTTCTCCTTCTCCGCAGGAGCGGTGTCGGCGTAAATGACTTTGATGTCGCTGACCTGGTTCGTCTGGGTGAGGTACTCAAAGACGTAGTTGAGCTCCTTTTCGTCCAGGTTTTGGCCGGACTTCTTCTGTGTGGAGAAGTGCTTGCCAAGGATCTCTATGATCTGCTTGGTCTGCATCCCGAAGTCCTTTGCCAGTTCGTTTACTTTATACTTGTTCACAATACCCAATCAGGCCACCTCCAAGTGTGTGATTCCGGTTTGTACACCATAACACACGTCCGGGGGCTCCCGCCCGGGGGTCCCCAGGCGTGCGTTATGGTGGGTTGGTTACTTCTTCTTCTTATATCTGACCGGGGGACGTTTTCCGTCACCCCGCTGTTTTCGTTCCTGAGCGGTTTTTTCCCGCCGCTGCGCGGCTCGCTCCGCCTTGAGGCGCAGACGCTGCGCCATCTCGCCGAATTTCTCCGGTTCCTCCTGGGCCAGCTTTTGCACGATGGCCTGTGCCAGACCCAGGTCGGTGACCGCCGCCATGGCGCAGCTCTTCCGCCCCAGCGCCGCCCCCAGCGCCGCCCTGGAGCAGGGGAGCTCTGCCAATAGGCACTGTCCCTCCTCCGCGAAGTGCGCGGCCCGCCTCTGGGCCGCCTCCCCGGCGTCGGAGGCCGCCAGCAGCAGACGGCAGCGTTTGAGGCGGCAGGCATCCCCTGCGGCCTCGTCGCCCACCTCCAGGCGTCCGGCCCGGAGGGCCATTCCGATCATGCGCAGCGCGGCGTCACTCATGGTTTTCTTCCCTCATCTGCTCCTCCAGCTGGTCGTAGACCTCCGATGGAACGGCGGTCTCGAAGGCCCTCTCCAGGGCGCGGGATTTTTTTGCCTTTGCAAGGCAGGCCCCGTCGGGGCACACGTAGGCGCCTCTTCCCGGTTTTTTTCCCTTGAAGTCCAGGGAGATTTCCCCCTCCGGGGAGCGGACCACGCGGATCAAATCCTTTTTATTTTTCATTTCCCGGCAGCCCAGGCATTGCCTTTGTGGGATTTTTCTTGGTTTCTGCATAGAAGCATCCTTCTTTGCGGCGCTAGGCGCTCGGCCACCGGCCGAGTGCCGGGACGGTCGTTTAGACGCCAACGGCGGCTAAATGACGTCCCTGCGGGCAGTTGGTTTAGATTTTTCTTAGTCGATGGCCCGGGGCCTACGCGGCCCCGGACTCCGCGCCTACTTTTGCCGCGCGGCAAAA
>CAJUPS010000099.1:0-5000 GCA_910588045.1 uncultured Oscillospiraceae bacterium
AGGCCCAGCTGGGCTCCAACGCTCCCCGTGAGCTGGTTGCTGAGATCCTCTTCCGTGCCCTGCTGACCTCCGAGGTCGACTACACCATCCTCAACGGCTACCAGCCCAACGGCAAGACTCTCGGCCAGGAGCAGTTCGGCCTGGAGGAGATCAAGGGCGTCGTTACCTCCAACCAGTGGGCCAGCCTGACCAGCAATAAGGTCGAGGCCGAGGGCGTCACCAAGATGAAGGTCACCGAGGTTCCCGCTACCGGCGCTACCTCCAAGGTTGGCGACACCATCACCCTCAACTACTCCGAGGACTATCCCGACGGTCTGGATGCCGTTGGCCTGCGCCATGTGGCTTACATCGCCAAAGATGGCTCCGCCAAGAAGGTCCTGACCATGTCCACTGACGGTCTGAACACCATTGCTTACAACGAGGGCAAGGGCGTCAACAGCAAGAACGTTCAGAACTGGACCTGGAAGAACATCGCCGATCTGGCTGATGAGGAGAACCTGACGACCACCGCTGACACTGAGTGGTTTGTCAACTACACCGACGAGTGGGACAAGAACGTCACCTCCAAGTATCGTATTAGCTACGCCATTGCCAAGGACAGCCTGAATGACCTGCCCGGCGTGAATGACAAGGCCGCTTGGAGAGAGTACATCGCCGAGCTGGATACCCTGACCAACCACGGCACCATCCCCGCTCCCGCCAGCAGCAAGTATCCTGGTCATTATCTGGCTGAGCGCAACATCAAGATCGACTTCAATCTTAACGGCACGATCGAGGCCGGTGAGACCATCGACTGCTGGGTTGTCGCTATCGCTCCCCAGAATGTTATCAACCAGAACGATCTGGACATCATGCAGAACATTTTCTATACTGCTGACCGGATCGGCACCAACGGCACCGTTGCTGAGTACGTCCAGAACTACGCCGTCGGCGAAGTGTACGTTGGTACTACTTCCATGACGGACTACTCCGACACCTGGAGCTGGGTTGACTTCCAGGAGGAGTATTTCACTACTAAGTACAATTCCGAGAAGATCGACAAGTGCGAGCTGGGCAATAGCCTGCGCATCGTCGATAACAACAACGACGGCAAGGCCGAGTACGTGCTGAAGATCGCCTACACCCAGGATAAGGTCGTCGGCACCTACAAGGACAACCTGCTGTGCAACAGCCTGGCGCTGTCCGAGTATCCCGAGGGCAACCGCCGCTACAGCCCCGACGAGCTGGCCCAGGGCACTGTGGTCAACTACGCCGAGATCGACAACAAGCTGTACATCTTCGCCGCTGACATCGTGACTGACAAGATCACCACCAAGAACTTCCAGAAGATCACTGTCACCACCGCTTCCGGCGATGAGAAGGGCCAGTCCGGCATCGTCAACGCTACCAAGCTCGATCAGGACATCATGCTGATGAATCAGAATACTGATTACAACATGTATCTGGACGAGTACGGCTACATCCGCTCCTATGAGCTGGCCCAGGGCAGCAAGTACGCCCTGCTGACCGAGATGTATCCCACCACCGACCGCAACAGCAACTACGTCCGCGACTTCCGCGCCGTGGCTGAGGTCAAGATCGGTGAGGAGGATGTCACCGAGCATCCCGTTGTTGCCAACGTCACACCCAACACTCTCTTCCGCAACGGCAACTTCTTCTTCAACAGTTATGTGTGGACTTATGGCCTGCGTAACTATACCGGTATTGGCGTGGATGCTAACGCAATCATTACTGCCAATAACAACAACGCCAACTATCTGCAGCCCGCCGTGGCCCACCTGGGTGTCACCGCTGCTGGCGAGCCCAACGTCCATACTGGCGTAACAACTAACCAGATTGCCTATAACCTCAATGCTTGGGGCCGCGCCGTTTCCGTCGTGAGCGCCACCAACACCACTGCTGCTACTGGCGGTGCCATTGGTGTGTTCAACTACGGCGCTGAGAGCACTGCTGCCAACAGCTTCAGCTTCACCAACGTTGCCACCTACACTCTGGGCGACAACGACGCCATCACCCTGGGCACCGCTTCCAAGCTGGCCACCAGCGCTGTGGATGGCCGCCAGATTTATCGTCTGGGCTCCACCCTCAACGGTGTTGCCGCTTATACCCACGGCACCGAGGCCGAGCTGAAGGCCGAATACCTGAAGGCCAATCCCGGCAAGGTTTCCACTGACGCCGACGCTTGGTTCACCGCCAACCGCGCCATCAAGGATGGTCAGCACATCTATCCCGTCTATGCCACGGATTACGTCCATCTGGATCTGACCAAGGCTGACGATGGCAAGGTTCTGGGCGCCAACGACCTCGTTGTGAAGCCCGGCATCCGCCACTTCCACATCGATGACAATTACGGCAAGAACTACAACACCAATAGCAACGTCTACGTTGACGCTACTGTTGATACCGAGTTCTACATTGTCCTGCCCGGCACCGCCAAGAGCATCCTGTACAGGGTCGGCTACGCTGATCTGCCCCAGATCAAGGTCAGCGAGATCCGCGCCGCTTACGCTGTGGCCCACAACACCAAGGCCCAGAGCAACGGCCAGGATTACTGGGTTGCCGACGTGGTGGTCATCGAGACCAACCTGCTCGACTACAACTACGACAGCATTGCCCTGTCCTACTACAATCCCTATGAGACCACCGGCTACATCCGCTATGCCGACACTCTGAACAACGAGTGGTACGCCAAGCAGGCCGGTACGGACTACTTCGCCAAGATGGGCGTCATTCCCAAGGCTGGCTTCGACACTCTGACCTGGGGTAATACCACCTGGGGCGATGACAACCTGGGCTTCTACAAGCTGTATCAGACCGATTGGGCCGAGCCCAACACCCTGACCGTCGGTAAGGGCGAGAAGATCACCGACAACTTCAACACCTACGGCATCTATGCTGGCCGGGCCCGCCGGATCGAGGACCTCCAGACCAGCAATTACATGGATGTCTGGACCGAGAAGACCGGCAACGTTCAGAACTACTCCGTGGACATCAACTTCGGCGAGGCCAACGAGGTGCCCTTCTACCGCATTGAGCAGGTGGGTCAGACCTATGTTGCCACCAAGCTGGATCTGAACAACGTTCTGCGCCGCAGCGATGCCCACAACAACGACGAGTTGATTTGGGTCTATAACATGGCCAAGAACGAGGTGGCCTTCGTGGTCGACCTGGCTTCCCGTAACAAGACGGATGACGGCTTCAACTACACCGCTCCCACTTGGCTGAGTACGCTGTACAGCGACATCCTCAAGAGCCAGGCCACTATCGCCACCAGCGGTATTCCCGTGACCATCAAGAGCGTTGGCCTGCCTACTGGCAAGAACTATGAGTACACCGAGTACGCTTCTGCTGATGAGAAGGGTATGCTGTTCCTGAATGAGGCGGCTCTGCTTGCCAAGGGTCAGACAGGCTACAGCATTACTACTATCGGTAATGCCGCCGGTGCAGATGTGACCGCTCTGAGCGTAAATGGCAACAACTCCGTTGCTCAGGCCGTTGGTGCCGATGGCTACTGGAAGATCAGCGATGGCAGCGGCGCCAATGTTGGCATCAAGAAGCTGGCTGCTGGCAAGCATTACGAGCTGGTTGTAACCTACAGCGTGGTCAATCGTAACCTCAGCTTGACCTCCCCGGGTACAATCAAGGCTACTGTGAATGGCACAGTCACTGATCCTTACACCAGCACTAATAACATCGTCAGCCACTACGGCGAGAACTTCGCGTTTGTTGTTTCCGGCCTGAACGAGACCATGAACACGTACACGCTGACTGCTGGTGGTGACAAGCTGACCGATGGCAACGTTACGATCAACTGGAATGCCGCAGGGACTGTGGCTACCATCACTGGTACGATGCCCAACAAGGCGTATGCCCTGACACTGACCGCAACGGCCAAGAATGTGGCCCCCATCACGGTCACCACTGGCGCTGGCGTGAGCGTAAGCTTCACGACCAATGCTGCTGGTACTGGCACGCCGTTGAACTCCGTTGCCGCCAGTCAGTCGAATGCTGCCGCTGGTAACGTGTTCCCCGGCACTGCGATTGACTTCACCGTTGACTCCTCCGCTTTGGCTCCTAACACATATCTTGGCAAGGTGACTTACACCGTGCCCGGTGCGAGTGCTGTTGAGTGCACTTCCCTCGGCAATGGCCGTTATGCGGTGCCCGGTGACAAGGTTGGTCTCCTGGGTGTGCTCATCACTGTGAACGTGGAAAGCAGTGCGAAGCAGCCTCTGACCCTCACCAACAACTCCGGTGCTCAGGGTATCGTGAATGCGGATGGTATCGAGTCTGTTCTCGCTACTGGCAGCAACACCGTCCAGATCACCAATAAGACCGGTGTTGCCACCGTGACCACCACGGTTAATGCGTACGCCGCCGTGACTTCTGGCTCCGCAAAGGTTACGACTGTTGACAACCGGACCTTCACCATCACCAACGTGACTGGTGCAGCCACAGTTACCTTTGCCCCCATTCCCGTCGCTGGACTTGCTGGCACCACCAACCTTACTGGCGGCGCTTTTGAGGGCATGGACAAATATCTCGTCAGCGGCCTGACGGTTACTAAGGGTGAGGGCAATTCCATCAACGTTTCTGGTACGATCCCCACTGCTAGTCAGCTGAATCTTGCCAGCCCCGGTCCCTTCAAGGGGTTCGGCAACGGCAATGGCGCTGCTGCTCTCGCTAACGCTCGCACCCACAACGCCAGCATTCCCGCTGATACCACCCGTTTTGCGTTCTACGCTGTTGACATTTACAACACCGACGGAACACATGACGATGCGATCATGTTTGTTGCTCCCGGCACTCCCAACGGCACCGTGACAATCGGTTCTGTAACCTGGACCGTCACTTACACCGGTCTGGTCTGGGCAGACTAAGCCTTTGCAGCAAATCGTGTTTTGACCTAGCAAATACCCCCAAGGGCTTCGGCCCTTGGGGGGTGTTTCGATCAAAACAAAAAACACCCGGCAGGCTTGACAAATCAAGCTCTGCCGGGT
>CAJUPS010000099.1:5100-11607 GCA_910588045.1 uncultured Oscillospiraceae bacterium
TATGCAGTGCCCCGTCCCTTTCCGGGGGCTGGAAATATTTTACCATATTCGACATAGCATGTCAAACTGATTCTAGCAAAAAGCAACAGTAAATCCCCCAGGGGCCTCGGCTC
The DNA here is from genome assembly GCA_910588045.1 of uncultured Oscillospiraceae bacterium. Taxonomy (GTDB): domain Bacteria; phylum Bacillota; class Clostridia; order Oscillospirales; family Oscillospiraceae; genus Pelethomonas. The sequence goes on from CAJUPS010000099.1 coordinate 5,214, forward strand.
CTGGGGATTTTCGATCAAAACAAAAAACACCCGGCAGGCTTGACAAATCAAGCTCTGCCGGGTATACTATAGCTAGAGTTAGGGCACTGCGATAAGCGGTCAGCTCAAATGGTAAACGATTTATTCCTTAAAGACAACCGTCACCGGGCTGGGTGGCGGTTGTCCCGTTTGATCCGAATTGTCACGGTAAATCCGTAAACATGAATCGTAATGATCACAGGCATTTAATACACCCCCTTTCGGAGAGTGTAGCCGACCGCCTACCTATTGTTATGCAGTGCCCCGTCCCTTTCCGGGGGCTGGAAATATTTTACCATATTCGACATGGCATGTCAAACTGATTCTAGCAAAAGCAACCAGTAAATCCCCCCAGGGGCCTCGGCTCCTGGGGGATTGCTTTCAACGGAAGGCGATATAGGAGTAGGTCGTATTTGCCTTCGACAGATCCGGGTAGACCGGCGTACTGAGGGTCCCGCCGGACCACGTCATCGGATGGACGACAAATCCCGTAGCGGTAAACGACACCCGCGAGGACATCGTTCCCCGCGCCGCGATCGCCGCCAGAGAGAAGTCCGGGTCAGGCGAATTGATCCCCGAGACGATGACAAACCTGGGCTGAAAGCCCGTCGTGATTGTCAGCGACGCACCCGTCCCGGTGTACGTCCCGGCGGCGTAAGGCGCATAGTCCGGGCAGTAAGCGGCATCCGCTTTCGCCTGCGCCTTAGCTGCCGCGTCGGCAGCGTTTCCGGCAGCCTCAAGCGCTGCAGCGGCGGCATTGCCAGCGGCTTCCGTCGCCGCCCGCGCATCCTCAGCATTCCCTGTCAGTCCAGCCTCGATGTCCGCGCACATCCGATTGAAGTCCTCCATCAGTATCCGGTCGGACTTGGCCCACTGGGGCAGGTGATAGTTTTCTGTGTAGTTCATACGAATGTCTCCTTTTTGATTTGAGTTACCGGAAAAAAACCGGTACACACCAGGTGTGTACCGGCGGAAAGTTGCTGTATTTTGTGCAACGGCAGAATAAACAAAAATCTTTTTGGCTGACCGGCCGTCAAATTTTTCCCTGTTTTCCCGCATAGACTGTAGAAGACTGAACAGGGAGGGATTGCCATGGAGATCCATGTCGTACAATCTGGAGAGACGCTGTATGGGATAGCGGGACGCTACGGGGTGGATCCGTCCCTGCTGCGGGAGCTGAACGGATTGGAGGAAGACGCCGCACTGGCGGTAGGGCAGACGCTGGTCATCCGGCAGGTGGCAACCTTCCATATCGTGCAGCCCGGGCAGACGCTGGACGCCATCGCCCGGCAGTATCAAATGCCGCTCCGGCAGCTGTACCGGAATAACTACAAGCTGGGCGGCGATTCGGCGATCACACCGGGGCAGTCTCTGGTGATTGCCTGGCAGGACCAGCCAGCCTCGGCCACGCGGACCAATAGCTATGCCTATCCCTTTATCTCCCGTGAGCTGTTGAGCGCGGAGTTGCCCTATATGAGCTACCTCACGCCGTTCACCTACGGCATCAATGCCGATGGCGGCCTGCTGCCTCTGGCGGACGAGGCGCTGCTCGGCGAGGCCCGCCGCCTGGGTACGGTCCCCCTGATGCACCTGTCCACCCTGACGGAGACGGACAACTTCTCCAGCGACCGTGCGGTCCAGGTCCTCACGGACCCGGCACTCCAGAGCGCGCTCATCGACCAGGTTGCGGCCATGATCTCCGCAAAGGGCTACCAGGGACTGGACGTGGATTTCGAGTATATTCCCGCCGCCCAGAGGGAGGCGTATGCCGCCTTTATCCGCGCCCTGCGGGAGCGATTGGCCCCCCTGCCGGTAATTGTGGCCCTGGCGCCCAAGACGTATGCACAGCAACCCGGATTGCTGTATGAGGCCCACGACTACGCCCTGTTGGGCGCGGCAGCGGACTTTGTGCTGCTGATGACCTATGAGTGGGGCTATACCGCCGGGCCGCCCATGGCGGTGTCCCCGCTGCCCAATGTGCGGCAGGTGCTGGACTACGCCGTGACAGAAATTCCCCGGGAGAAGATCTACCTGGGCATTTCCAATTACGGCTATGACTGGCCCCTGCCCTTCATCCAGGGAACAACGAGGGCGCGGTCCATTTCCAACCAGGAGGCGGTGGAGATGGCCCTGCAATACGGCGCAGAGATCCAGTTTGACGCAACCGCCCAGGCCCCCTGGTTCAACTACACCGCCCCAGACGGCACGCCCCATGTGGTCTGGTTTGAGGATGCCCGCAGCATGTCCGCCAAGCTGCTTTTGATCCGGGAGTACGGTCTCTACGGCGCCGGATACTGGAATCTGATGCGCCCCTATCCCCAGGGCTGGGCGGTCCTGAATGCACTCTACGAGGTGGCGGAGGGGTAACAGCTTCGCAGGGCCGCAAAATAGAAGCAGGCACTGCCAACCTGCTGGGGGAGCTCGAGGGGGGAACCCGCCTCGAATGAAATCAATTCTCTTTTCTAACCCAAAAGCCCCGGGCCATAAGGCCCGGGGCTTTTGGGTTAGAAAAGAGAGAGGGAGAAAAGAGAGAATTCATTACTGAACAATGCCATGATAATACAGGGGGGTATAAATGTCAACCACCCCGGCAGACAATTAACGGAATGTTCACAGGCGGTTAAAAAATCATTCAAAATCGGCTATTGACGAATAGAAAAATAAGGTGTATAGTTAGCGTGCTAAAAGTAAGTACACTAACTATTTTGAGAGAAAGGAGCGATTTGGATGGACGAAACGCCGGACCTGGGGCGTATGATCGCCTACTGCGCCCGCCTGGGGATGGTCTACAACGACAAGTGCCTGCGCCGGGCGGGGTACGATATTACGCCGGTGCAGTCCCATGTGCTGATCTACCTGTCCTGCCTGGGTGCGGGGCAGACGGTCAATCAGCGCGACCTGGAGCGGGAGCTGCGGCTGAAGCCCTCCACTGTCAACGGCATCATCAGCCGCCTGGAGGAAAAGGGGTATATCACCCGCCGCGCCAGTCCCACTGACGGGCGATGTCGCCTGGTCAGTCTGACGGAGGCCGGACAGAAGAAGGTGGACGCCTTCCACACCGTCATGAGCGGCACCAGCCAGCGATTTTCCAGCTGCCTGTCGGAGGGGGAGGAGGAAACCCTGCGGGAGCTGCTCTCCCGAATCATTGATAACTTGGAAAATGAGGTAAACAGCGTATGATAAGAAAACTCTGGCCATACACCAGGGGCTACCGAAAATGGATCCTGTTCGGCGTGCTCTGCTCCGCCAGCGAGGCGGTATTTGAGCTGCTGCTCCCCCTGGTGATGGCGGATATTGTGGGCACCGGCATCCCGTCCGGCGACACGGGCTATATCCTGACCCGGGGCGCGCTGATGGTGGGCATGGCGCTGCTCTCCATGTCCCTGGGCATTGGCTCGGCCTTCCTGTCCTCACGGGCGGGCCAGGGCTTCGGCGCCAACCTGCGGCAGGCCCAGTACGACCATATTCAGGCGTTCTCCTTCCGCAATATTGAAAAGTTCTCCACCGCTTCCCTGGTCACCCGTCTGACCAACGACTGCAATATGCTGCAAATGTCCCTGATGATGAGTATGCGGCTGCTGGTCCGGGCCCCGGTGATGCTGGTCTCCGCCCTGGTGCTGGCGGTCTCCATCAGCTTAAAGCTCAGCCGGGTGTTCCTGGTGGCATTGCCCCTGCTGCTGGTGCTGATCCTTCTGATCGTCCGCCATGTCAGTCCCATGTTCAGCGCCTTCCAGGAGCGCACCGACGGGGTCAACCTGGTGGTCCAGGAGAACCTCTCCGCCATCCGGGTGGTCAAATCCTTCGTCCGGGAGGACTACGAGCGGGAGAAGTTCAAGAAGCGCAACGACGATCTGCGCAATATTGCCGAACGGGCCTTCGGCTTCGTGGTGATGAATATGCCCATCATGATGCTCATCACCTACGGCACCATCATTGCCGTCATGTGGTATGGCACACCGCTGGTCCAGGGCGGGGAGCTGGATGTGGCCCTGCTGTCCACCTTCTTCACCTATATCACGCAGGTCCTCATGAGCCTGATGATGGTTTCCATGATCATGATGATGGTCACCCGTGCCATTGCCTGCGGCAAGCGTGTGGCGGAGGTGCTCGACGAGGTCCCCGACATCGCCGACGAGACCGGCAGCACCTGCGCGGTGTCCGATGGCTCCGTCGATTTTGACCATGTGTATTTCAAGTACAACGACGGCGCGGAGAAGTGGAATTTGCGGGACATCGACCTCCACATCAAAAGCGGCATGACCGTCGGCATCATCGGCGCCACCGGCTCCGCAAAGTCCACCCTGGTACAGCTGATCCCCCGCCTCTACGAGGCCCAGGAGGGCACGGTCCGGGTGGGGGGCCGCCCGGTGCGGGACTACTCCATGGAGCACCTGCGGGACGCCGTGTCCATGGTGCTGCAAAAGAACACCCTGTTCTCCGGCTCCATCCGGGAGAACCTCCTGTGGGGGGACGAGAACGCCTCCGACGCGGACATCGAGGCCGCCTGTGAGGCGGCCTGCGCCTCGGAGTTCATCCACCGTATGCCCGACGGATACGACACAGACCTGGGCCAGGGGGGCGTGAACGTCTCCGGTGGACAGAAGCAGCGCCTGTGCATCGCGCGGGCCATCCTGAAAAAGCCCAAGGTGCTCATTCTGGATGACAGCACCAGCGCGGTGGATACCGCCACCGATGCAAAAATCCGGGCCGCTTTCCGCACGCAGCTACCGGATACCACGAAGATCATCATTGCCCAGCGGATCATCTCCGTCATGGATGCGGACCTGATCGTGGTCATGGATGACGGGGCCATCGTGGACATGGGCACCCATGACCAGCTGATGGCCGCCAGTGAAATATACCGCGACGTCTACCAGTCGCAGCAGGAGGGGGCGAGTATTGATGGCTGAACCGAGAAGAAGAGGGCCTCACGGCCCCGGCGGCGGCCCCAGGGGCGGCTTCCAGAAGCCCAAGGATATACGCAAGACCATCGGCACCCTCATGGGCTACATTGGCCGCTCAAAGTGGCTGCTGCTGGTGGTGTCGGTGTGCCTGGTGCTCAATACCGCCTGTTCCATCGGCGGATCGTATATGCTCCGCCCCCTGATCGACGAGTGCATCGTCCCCGGAGACTATCCCAGGCTGGCCAGGACGCTGGCGCTGATGGCGGGCATCTACCTCTGCGCCGCCCTGCTCAGCTACAGTTACTCCCGCATCATGGTCCACATCGCCCAGAAGGCCACCCACGCCATCCGCAGGGACCTGTTCGACCGGATGCAGCAGCTTCCCCTCAGCTATTTTGACACCCACACCCACGGCGAGCTCATGAGCCGATACACCAACGACATCGACACCCTCAACGAGATCCTGCAAAACGGCATCATCTCCCTGATCTCCGGTATGCTGACGTTTGTGGGCGTGGTGGCGGTGATGCTGTACCTCAGCCCGGTTCTGTTTTTGGTGACGGTGTTCTCCCTGGGGATGATGTTCCTGGTCATCATGACCGTGGGCAAGCGCTCCCGCCGGTACTTCATGGCCCAGCAGAGGGACTTGGGCGAGGTGAACGGCTATATCGAGGAGATGATCGAGGGCCAGAAGGTCATCAAGGTGTTCAACCACGAGGCCAAGGCCAAGGCCGGTTTCCGGGAGCGCAACGAGCGCTACCGGCATAGCGCCACCAACGCCCAGTCCTTCGCGGGAGCGATGATGCCCGCCATGGGGAACATCAGCCACATCAACTACGCCCTCACCTGCTGCGTAGGGGCGCTGCTCTCCATCGCCATGGGCTTTGACCTGGGGGCCCTGCTGGTGTACCTCCAGTACACCCGCCAGGTGAGCCAGCCCATCAGCCAGGTGAGCCAGCAGGTGAACAACATCCTGGCTGCCATCGCCGGTGCGGAGCGGGTCTTCGAGGTCATGGAGACGGCCCCGGAGGTGGACGAGGGCCGGGTCACCCTGGTGAACGTTCGCCGCAGCACGGACGGTTCCCTCTCCGAGGCGAGGGACCGCGGCGACGGCTGGGCCTGGAAGAGGCCGGACGGAGCGCTGGTGCCCCTCCGGGGCGACGTGCGCTTCCAGGACGTGGTGTTCCGCTACGTGCCGGAGAAGACCATCCTCCACGGCATCTCTCTCTACGCCAAGCCGGGGCAGAAGATCGCCTTCGTGGGCTCCACCGGTGCGGGAAAGACCACCATTACCAACCTCATCAACCGCTTCTATGAGATCGAGAGCGGCCTCATCACCTACGACGGGATCGACGTGCGGGACATCCGCAAGGAGAGCCTGCGCCGCTCCCTGGGCATCGTGCTTCAGGACACCCATCTCTTCACCGGCACCATTGCCGACAACATCCGCTACGGCAAGCTGGACGCCACGG
>CAJUPS010000100.1 GCA_910588045.1 uncultured Oscillospiraceae bacterium
CAAGGGAAAAGAACGCCCCCGCGCCGACGAGGCGCGAATCTAGCGAAAAGAAAAAAACAGAGCGGCCCGCAGGGCCGCAGAAGAAGAGGTGACCCAATGACCCGCTTTTGTTTTATTTTTCTTCTCCTGATGGTCTACAGCTTTTTGGGTTGGTGCGGCGAAATGGTCTACTGTTCCATCGGCCAGCGCAAGCTCTGTGAGAAACGCGGTTTCCTCAACGGCCCCATCTGCCCCATCTACGGCCACGGCGCCCTGGTCGTCCTCCTCTGCCTCCACGGCGGCTGCAAAAATCCCCTCCTGACCTTCCTCTGGGGCGCCCTCTTGACCTCTATCGTCGAATACATCACCAGCTATATCATGGAGAAACTATTCCACATGCGCTGGTGGGACTACTCCCAATATAAATTCCACATCAACGGCCGCGTCTGCCTGCTGAACTCCTCTCTCTTCGGCCTGGCCAGCGTCTTCCTCTGTCACTTCGCGAATCCCCCTGTCACCGCCTGGATGACGGAGGTCTTCGCCTCCGGCGTGGGCGTCCCCCTGTCCCTGATTCTCCTGCTGGTCTACCTGGCGGACATCGTCCTCTCCGTCCGCAGCGCCATCCAGATTGGAAGCCGCCTCGCCAAGCTCCACGCCATCCACGACGAGCTGGCCGGAAAACTGGAATCCCTCAAGGCCGAGCAGCACCAGAATCTGGAGGCCCACCGCCACCGCCTGGAATCCGTCAGAGCCGAGGCCCAGCAGAAGCTCCACGCCCTCTACGACCGCCAGGACTTCTTCGAGCGCCGCTTGCTCCACTCCTTCCCCACCCTGCGTTCCTCCCGTCACCCCGAGGCCCTCAGCAAGCTGCGCGAGTATCTGGCCTCCCGGAAAAATAAATCTGAAACCTGAAATAAAGGAGAACCAACCATGTCTGAATGCACCCATGATTGCAGCACCTGCGGCGAGAGCTGCGGGGAGCGCACCGAACCCCAGTCCTTTTTGAAGGACCCCAACCCCCATGCCCACATCGGTAAGGTCTACGGCGTCGTATCCGGCAAGGGCGGCGTGGGCAAGTCCATGGTGACCAGCCAGCTGGCCGTCCTGGCCCGCCGGGCGGGCCACAAGGTGGGCATCCTGGACGCCGACGTCACCGGCCCCTCCATTCCCAAGGCTTTCGGCGTACACCGCCGCGCCATGGCGGATGAACGCGGGATGCTCCCCGTGGCCACGGAGACCGGCATCGAGCTGATCAGCGTGAACCTTCTCCTGGACGACGAGACGGATCCGGTGATCTGGCGCGGCCCCGTCATCGGCGGCGTCGTGACCCAGTTCTGGACCGACGTGGTCTGGGACGTGGACTACCTCTTCGTAGACATGCCCCCCGGCACCGGCGACGTAGCCCTGAGCGTCTTCCAGTCCATTCCTCTCGACGGCATCGTCATTGTCGCCTCTCCCCAGGAGCTGGTGGGCATGGTGGTGGAGAAGGCGGTCAAGATGGCCGAGATGATGAACGTCCCCATCGTAGGCATCGTGGAGAACATGAGCTATCTCCTCTGCCCCGACTGCGGCCGGGAGATTCCCCTCTTCGGCGAGGGCAAGACCCAGGCCGCCGCCGACGCCCACCACTTGAAGCTTCTCGCCCGTATGCCCATCGACCCCCAGCTGGCCCAGCTCACCGACCGGGGCCGCATTGAGGACTTCCAGTCCCAGCATCTTCTCCCTGTCATGGAGGAGATTCTGGAAAAATAATCCCGGCACGCCGAAGGGGCGCGGAACGAAAGTTCCGCGCCCCTTCCCTATGCGATGGTTTCAAAGCTATTACGCCACTTCCCCGGCGAACCCAATCCAGCCATTTTCCAGCTTCGTGGTGACGCTCTTCGTCCCGCTGATACTCCCGCCGTCGTGGAACACCGCCAGATAGACATTCCCGTCCATATTGGCCCAGCCGTCCACCAGCGTCATTCCCTCCGGCGCGGCCCCGTCGTGGACGCGGTACTGCACGTCCGCCCGGAATACGTCCACATAGCCGTCCTCATGGAGTCCCGTATAACTGCTGGCCCAGTCCAGCGCGTTGATCCTGTACTGCCCCGTGTAGATGAGCCGGTCCTCCTCCGGCCAACTGAGCATATATTTTTCGATGGCCGTCTGGGTCTCCTCGTCCACCACATAGCCGTCCTTGTCCAGAAACAGTACGGTCATCCCGTCCGCTCTCTGCCAGTCCGGTTCCTCCGGGATGACGTAGCTCTCCGCGAAGGGCTTCTCTGTTCCCACGGTCAGCGTCCGGGCCATCTCAATGAGCAGCTTCCGGTACTGGTCCCACTTCGCCCCGGGCGTACTGCCCTCCACCACCGGGCTGCCCTCACCCTGGCCCCGGTAGAACAGGAGCGACCTCCCGGTCCCGGCGGCGGAGAAATTGATAAAGCTGCCGTCATACCCTCCGTTCTCAAACGCCACGGTCATCTGGGCCCCGTCTCCCGAGGAGAACCGCCCTCCGTTTTCTCCCACCTGCTCTGTGGTCCAGTCCTCCGGCACATAGATGCTCCATCCCGCGCCCTCATAGACCACGCAGGGGATCTCCTCCCCCTCTACCCGCAGGGTAGGTCCCTTCTCCGGCTTTTTCACCGGCTCCACGGGCTCCTGCGGCTCTTGCTGCACCGTACCGGGATGATCCACATCCTCCGGCTGTCTCCAGGGCTGCCAGATTCCCAGTCCGACGCCTGCCGCCGCCAGCAGCACCACGCCGCCCACGATTCCGGCCTTGGCCCCTCCGCTCAGATCTCTCAGTCTTTCCCACATTATGTATATACCTCCTATTTCTTTCTTGGAAACACAATTTCTATCTCCTCGAGGTCCTCCGAGACAGCGGTCTCCGGACCTAATGGTGGTATCATAGCATAGAAAAGCCTCAAAGTCGTTTCATGGAGCTTACGATTCGATAACAATTTCCTACTGATTGTAACAGGTTCCCCGAAACATTCTTTCTGCGGTAAAAATTTGTTGGTACGGCTTGACAAAACAAAAAACTTGTGATATTCTTATTTCACGCTCGTGAAATCACGTGCGTGAAATAAGAACTGTGGAGGATTAAACACTATGAAAGCTACCTATGCCGATTTCCTTGCCGCAAACCCAAACTGTTCAAAGTTCGATGCCAATACCGATGCGATTGCCATTTTTGACTTTTTGAATCGGGATGCCAACATTATCAGCATGATAGATTCTGCAAAAATGGGAAAACCGGCTCTTTCTGGCTGCATTTCTGAGCTTGAAATCTTTTACAGCCAAATGCAAAATCCAACGATTGACTTGACAGATGGATTTACCCGTACTGTAATCGGCCGAATGGTAAAAGCAATCCTTGAGCCCTTTGGCTATCTGCCAACCGTGCAGAAAAGTTTTCCCAAGAAGTATTCCGTCAAATATTTTTCTTCTGCCTCTTGTTACAAGGAAAGCGGTCCAGCCACTATGCGGGTTGTAAAACATATTGAGGAAATATAATCAACGGTTTTGGAATTGAATCGAATCAAATTTAAGGAGGACATCTGTATGGATAATTTTACATTCCTGATCTTAGCACTATGTGCACTGATGATCCTTGCAGGTATTATTATTGCTGTAATTGGATTTATGATAAAGGCAGGTTCAAGTGCTTATAGCGCCCTTCAGCAAAAGGAGAAAACACCACAACGGTATGGAACCTGTGCGAAATGCGGAAAACCAGATGTTGTCTATTTAGTAACAGACAAGAAAAATTGTCATTGTAATGATGAGCTTTGCCAGAATTGTTATCAACGAGCTACAAACCATGCTCCCAATATGTAATGCGGTCGAAGGAGGAGGGCGCAGGTATCAATGACGATACCTGCGCCCCCTCACGCCTGCCTCATGAAAATCGGGAAAAGAGATGCTTATGAGGAAAACGGCCCCTACAAAATACCGCCTATTTAGGAACCGATGTCCCCATCAGCCCGCTTGAAGCGGATCCATTTTGATCGAAAATAAATTCATGGGACAAGTGTGGAATCAATTTTTACTCCCATTGACAAAACGGGAGCAACAGGCTATAATAAAAAGCAGAAGGGCGCTGTCACTGGCGGTCAGCCCTCTGCTGTCAACTCATTACGGTTGACCGCTCGGGTTGCAGCCGGGCGGTCAACACGCTTCTGTGGCAAGCAGCATCGCCACCAAGATCATGAGAACCACGATCAAGATAGCCTTGAAAAGCTTCTTCTTCCACATCCGCACCACCTCCCCCGTTAGAAAATCGCTGGGGTTCAGTGGGCCAACCGCCGTATGTAACAGCGCTCCTTCCGTCCCGCCTTGACCGGCGGGCTTTTTTATTATATACACTCCATCATATTTTGTCAAATCCTGCTGCAAAAAACATTTTCACCCCCGTTGACAAAACGGGAGCAACAGGCTATAATAAAAAGCAGAAGGGCGCTGTCACTGGCGGTCAGCCCTCTGCTGTCAACTCATTACGGTTGACCGCTCGGGTTGCAGCCGGGCGGTCAACACGCTTCTGTGGCAAGCAGCATCGCCACCAAGATCATGAGAACCACGATCAAGATAGCCTTGAAAAGCTTCTTCTTCCACATCCGCACCACCTCCCCCGTTAGAAAATCGCTGGGGTTCAGTGGGCCAACCGCCGTATGTAACAGCGCTCCTTCCGTCCCGCCTTGACCGGCGGGCTTTTTTATTATATACAATCCATCATATTTTGTCAAATCCCGCCGAAATCCACTTCCTACTCCTTCAGCAGCCCTCTCCTCTCCCTCCAATCCGGCAGAACACGCTCCACACACGCATAAAAATTTTTACTGTGGTCCTTGTGCCTGATGTGGGCCAGCTCATGGACGACCACATAGTCAATGGCCTCCTCCGGGTACTGCATCAGCCGCCAGGAAAAACAGATCCGATTCTTCCCGGAGCAGCTTCCGAACCGCTTCCTCGCCCCGGTGATCGTGATTCCCGTGGGATAGAGCTCCATCATCCGGCTGTACTTCTCCACCTTCCCCGGCAGGACCTCCCTGGCCCGTCGGACCAGCGCCTCCCGCTCCTCCTCCGTAGGTTCCGGGTGACTCTCCCGCCGCCTTTGCTGAATGGCCTGGTGCTCCTCGATCCACGCCGCGTGGGCCGCAAGGAACTCGTCGATTCTCCTCTGCGCCAGCCGCAGAGGGGCTCTTACCACCACCCGTCCCTCCCGGGTGACCTCCAGCGCCATCGTCCGCCGCCGGGAGCGCACCAGCTCATATTCCGGAATACTCATAACCACTCTCCGATCAAAACCGTAGTATCGTCACCGGGCGCAAATCCAGGTATAGCAGCATCCTTAGGCCCGCGCTAAAGTTCTTTTTGGTACTTTTTCTTTCAAGAAAAAGTATCACTGGATGTCTCCCCGCCTTTTCAAGTGCTTGACGATTTCCCCATACATCTCCTCGTCGATTTTATACTTTTTCAGATACACGACATACCCCAGCGCAATGGACAGCAGCGGCAGGACCATCATGGCCGCCTTCATCATCAGCAGCCCCTGTGCGGACACGTCCGCGGCGCTTTCCGCCCGGTTGATTCCGGAGACGATCAGCGTCAGCGTGACCACCCCGGTTGCCATTGCCGCCCCCAGCTTGTTGATCAGCGGCTGGATGGAGAAGGTGATGGAGTCGTTCCGCTTCCCCAGCTTCCACTGTCCGTACTCCACCGTATCCGCCAGGAACATGAGCATCAGCGTCTGAATAAACGCCTGTCCCACGAACAGGAGCACCCCCGCCACGGCGATAGGGATCATATTCATCGGCGCGAAGAAAAACACCACATACCCCGCCACCACCAGCGCCGTCGCCAGGGAGTACAGCTTCTTCCTGCTCATTCTCGCTGCAATTTTGGGAAAGACCGCCAGCGCGGCCAGCTGGCTGATCCCCAGCACCCCGGCGAACACGGAGTACATCGTCTCATCCCCATAGGCGTATTTGAAGTAGTAGGTCCCAAAGCTGGTGGTCGTGCAGTACCCCACCATGAACAGGGCCATGCTCAGCGTGGTCCACATCAGCTGATCGTTCCCGAACAGAACCTTGACCATTCCCCGCAGGGAGGTATTCTCCTCCTCCTTGAAGCTCCTGGTCTCCTTCACGCCGAACACGGTGACCATCTGGAAGCCCACCATAATGACGCATACCGCCGCCGCCATCGTCAACCAGGCCCGCTGCCCGTTCCCGCCGAAGGCGTCCGTCAGCGCACCCGTGACGGGCAGGATGCCCACCACCACGGCGTACATCCCCACGTTGGCGCAGATTCTGGCGAAGGCGCCCATGCTCTCCCGCTGTCTCTGGTCCACGCTCAGCGCCGGAAGCTGGGTCCAGTAGGCAATGTCGTTGACCCCGTAGAAGATGTCCCAGAGGATATAGCTCGCCGCGAATACGGCCACATAGGCCCCACCGGTCAGAGGCAAATCGGCGAACATCATCAGCATACACACGGAGCTGACCACCGCACCGATGACCATCCAGGGCTTGAATTTTCCCCACCGGGTGTGGGTGTTATCAATAATCACCCCGGTGATCGGGTCATTAAAGGCGTCCAGGATGCGCAGTACGGTCAGCACTCCGCCCACCAGGGCCAGCATGTTATCATCCAGGTTTTTGATCTCCGTCAGGAAGAAGAGGAGGTACATGCTCTCCATGGAGTAGAACATGTCCCTTCCGATGGTGCCCAGACCAAAACAATACTTATTTCTTTTATCCAGGTTTTGATTCTTCATCGTGGTTTTCCTTCTGCGGCGCTGTGCGCCGCCCCACTTTCTTCTCGTCTCAGCCCGGGACCTACGCGGCCCCGGACTCCGCGCCTACTTTTGCCACGCGGCAAAAGTAGGCAAAAACGCGCTTAAACCTGCGGTTTAAGAATCCCTTTGGGGCATCGCCCGCAGGGGCGATACCCTATGACGGGGGGTTATTTTTTTGCGCCCGAGGCACAGTCTGGCCGGTCTAAACTGACTGCCGTCCGCTTACCGGTCTTCTGCGTCTCCTTCAGCGTGGTCATCGATAGCCCCTACCGTCTCAGACCGCGGCCCTCCCGGGGTGCTGGAGGGGGAGGCGGTCTGCTTCAAAATCACTGCTTCCCAGGCCGACAGTGCCCCATCAAAGCTGTCCCTGCCGTAGTTGGACCGTATCACTTCTCCCCGGTGGGAGACATGGGCGGGCTTGTCGCTGAAATTGAGCACGACCGCAATCCTTTCCTCGCCCAATACCCTCTGATAAGCGAAAACCTGTTTCCCCGCCTCCAGCGGGACAAACTCGCCCCTTCTCAGGACCTCGCTCCCGTTCCGCAGCGCCATCAGGTCCCTGTACCAGTGCAGTATGGAGTCCCTGTCCTCCTCCTGCTGCGCCAGATTGATCGTCTCAGAATTGTGGTTGATCCCCAGCCAGGGCCTCCCGTCGGTAAAGCCCGCCCCGGTTGCCCCGCTCCACTGAAACGGCGTCCGGGCGTTGTCCCTGCTGGTCTTGGCGATGATCTTCCACCGCAGCTTCCAGGGAAGATGGAACCGCCGCAGCACCTTCTCCACGTTTTTACTCTCCACGTCGTTGAGCTGCCTCATCCGGGTAAAATCGAAATTCAACATTCCGATCTCCTCCCCCTGGTAGAGAAACGGCGTCCCCCGCATGGTCAGCAGCAGCGTCCCCAGCAGCTTTCCGCTCTCCTTCCAGTAAGCCTCGCTGCCGAATCTGGAGATGGACCTGGGCTGGTCGTGGTTTTCCAGGTAGATGGTGTTCCACTCCAACTCCTTCTGCCATTTCACCAGGCAGTCAAACAGCCGCTTCGGCTGAAACCTCCGCTTAAACCACTTGAGAAAATACTGGTCGCACTCCATGTGCTCGAAGGAGAACACCATGTTCAGCTCCCCCCGGTCCCGGCCGCACAGATCCCGGGCCTGTTCCGGCGTCACGAACACCGTCTCCCCCACCGTAAACGCCCCGTACTCGTCCAGGACCTCCCGCAGCTGCCGGAGGATCTCATGGGTGCCCTCCAGCGACAGGTAGTGCTCACTGCCCGTCAGCGCCAGCTTCCTTCGGGAGCTGGCCAGACTGTCCTTCCACAGGATGTTGATGACGTCGCACCGGAAGCCCGCCACGCCCTTCCGCAGCCAGAACCGGAGAATATCCTTGACCTCCTCCAGCACCGCCGGGTTGTGGTAGTTGAGGTCCGCCTGACTCTTCGCGAACAGGTGCAGATAGTATTCGCACCGCTCCGGGTCGAACTCCCAGCAGTCCTCCCCGAAAAACCCCGTCCAGTTGTTGGGCAGACCTCCGTCGCCCTCCCCGTGCCTCCAGTAGTAGTAGTCCGCGTACTCGCTGGTCCTGTCCCGGCTCTGCCGGAACCAGTAGTGGTCGGTGGACGTGTGGTTGATGACCAGATCCATGATGATCCGGATGCCCCGTCTTCCGGCCTCCTCGATGAGCCGCTCCATGTCCTCCATGGTGCCGTACTCCGGGTTGATCTCCCGATAGTCGCTGATGTCGTACCCGTTGTCCGCATTGGGGGACTTATACACCGGACTGAGCCAGATGGCCCCCACGCCCAGCGCCTGCAAATAGTCCAGCCTGCTGATGATTCCCGGCAGGTCCCCGATGCCGTCCCCGTTGGAGTCCTGGAAGCTGCGGGGGTAGATCTGGTAGATGACCGCGTCCCTCCACCACTCCATCATGTCTCCTCCCCGTCGGTGGGATACGCGCAGAACTCCCGCCACAGCGCCTCGCTGACGCCCCGCTCCTCGATGACCCTCTGATAGAACCGCCCGCTGCGCTTCACCGTCCGCCGCTGGCTCTCGTAGTCCACATGCACCAGCCCGAACCGGGCGGCGTTGCCCTCCACCCACTCCCAGTTGTCGCAGAAGCACCAGTGGTAGTAACGCTCCACCGGCAGCCCGCTCTCGCACAGGACCTTGAGATGCTCCGCAATATACCGCGCCCGGAAGGCGTCCGTGTTGTCGCACACGCCGTTCTCCGTAATATAGATGGGCCTCTGCACCAGCTCGTACATCTTCCGGCAGACCGCCTCGATCCCCTCTGGGTAGATTTCCCACCCCAGGTCGTTGACCGGCCGCCCCTCGGCCACGCCGTCCGCCGGGCCGCTGACGGTGGACCGGGTGTAGTAGTTGACCCCCAGAAAGTCGCAGTACCGCCCCGGCACGATGGAGGGGTGCTTCCCGATGGGAAACGCCGTCCGCCCCATACACATCGCCCTGGTCAAGCTCCCCTGGAACAGCTGCTCCACCCTGGACGCCCAGAACCTGTGCAGCGGGTTCTCCTGGTCCTTCGGCGCGAACACCCGCAGGTGGTTGGCAAATCCCACCCTGGTGTCCCCAAAGCCCATCTGCAATCTGGTTTTCCGAATCAGCCCATACGCCTCGATATGGGCCGCAGCCATGTTGGTCATCACCCGGCTCATCTCCAGGAAGCTCTTCCGCCCCGGGGGCCAGGTTCCCTCAAAATACCCGTTGAAGGCGTATACGTTGGGCTCGTTGATGGTAACATACTCGCTGACCAGATCCCCCAGGCACTCCACCATTTTCCGCACATACCGGAGATAATAGGTGATGTTGTCCCTTACGGAGAACCCGCCCCTCTCCTCCAGCCACAGCGGGTTGCTGAAGTGGTGGAGCGTCAGCAGCACCGGAATCCCGGCGTCCCGTAGTGCCTGGATTTCCTCCCGGTATCTGGCAATGGCTTTTTCATCAAAAAAGCCGTCCGCAGGTTCCACCCTGCTCCACTCCACGCCCATCCGGTAGCACTGGATCCCGATTTCCCTCATGAGCGCCAGATCCTCTCTCCACCGCTCCCAGTGCTCCGTCGCCACCGAGGGATCGGCGTCATCCTTGATGTATCCCTGCCGATACCAGTCATACCAGTTGTTATTCTGATCTCCGCCCTCAATCTGCGTCGCGGCGGCCGCGGCCCCCAGCAGCAGGTTGTCCTTCAGTTGAAACTCCATAGAAACTCCTCTCCCCGGCGCATTTCGCCGGGCCGCTCAATATTCCATAGTAATTATTTCCTATTGTACGCCCAATCAAGGATTTTTTCAACTGAATCTTTTCTTAACAATCCGCGTTTCCCGGGATGCTGTACTATCGCAATCTTAACATTGCTGACAACAGCCCTGTAGGGGCGCACACTGTGCGCCCGTTTTTAACGGAAGCTGCGTGGTATTGTGTGGGCGCACACTGTGCGCCCCTACGGGCTGTTACGAATTTTGAAGATTGCTATAAATTTTTTGAAACGGTTGCCCTCTTTACTGCAACTTTCCCCTCCTTTGTGTGAAAATATAGTATCACATATAGGGAGGATTTTTTATGAACATCACAGAGTTGCAAAGATTTTCTGCCCAGCTGACCTCGGAGGGCCGCAGCAGGGGGACCATCGAAAAGTACCTCCGGGACGTGCGGGCTTTCGCCGCATGGCTGAATGATCTTGGACTGGAGGAGGCCGCCGGTTGGCGGGAGTACCTGGTTGAAAGGGGCTATGCGGCGGTGACGGTCAACTCTATGCTCTCGGCAGTCAATCGGTTTCTCAAGTTCCTGGGGCGGGAGGATTGCAAGATCAAGTTCCTCCGCGTCCAGCGGAAGGCGTTCCGGGAGGAGAGCCGGGAGCTGACGAAGGCGGAATATCAGCGGCTCTTGGACGTCGCCCGGGAGACGGGGCAGGAGCGGTTGGAGCTTCTGATGGAAACCATCTGCGCAACGGGAATCCGGGTTTCAGAAGTCCGCTATATCACGGTAGAAGCGGCGAACCGGGCGGGGACGGACATCCGGCTCAAAGGCAAAATCCGGGATATTTTAATTCCCAACAAGCTCCGCCGGAAACTCCTCAAATACGCCAGGAAAAACAAAATCGCCTCCGGGGAGATTTTTCTCACCGGAAGCGGAAAGTCTTTGTCTCGCGGCCAAATCTGGCGGGAAATGAAAGCTATCTGCAAGAAAGCAGGCGTGGAGGAAAGCAAGGTGTTTCCCCACAACCTGCGGCACTTATTCGCTACCACTTTTTATAAGGTTTGCAAGGACATCGTAAAACTGGCGGACGTGCTGGGGCACTCCTCTATCAACACTACCCGGATTTATCTGATGACCTCTGGGGCAGAACATGCAAGACAGTTGGAAAAGTTGGGGCTCGTCACGTGACTTTCGTCATGTTGACAAAATGTTTATTTTGTCCGGTTACCATACATAATGGGTCTGAAATTATTATAGCACAACCTTCTCAAAAGGGAAGATAGTTTTTCAAAATCAGCGGTTTAACGAAAAATGGACATGAAAATCCCAGGACTGTAAAAAGGTTTTTTCGCAGTCCTTAGTTTTCATGCT
>CAJUPS010000101.1 GCA_910588045.1 uncultured Oscillospiraceae bacterium
TTACACCATTCTGAACGGCTACGTCAAGAATGGCAAGACCCTCGGTAAGGAGAACTTGGGCCTGGAGGAAGTCAAGGGCGTCGTCGTTGCCAACGAGTTTGCCAACCTGAACCATGAGAATGAAGTCAACAACTCTCAGGTTCTGGCCCAGGGCAAGACCCAGATCAAGGTTGCCAGCGAAGACAAGGCTCGCACCATGAATATCACCACCAAGATCACCGACATCGGTGAGAGCCGCGTGGTGTACACCCAGAACGGCAGCAAGGTCCTGGACATCGCCGACAGCGGCAAGAACACTGTCAAGCAGTACGGCGCTGGCGTGAATGTCGGTACTCCTGCTAAGTTCCAGAGCGTTGCTGAGATGAGCAAGGGCTCCGACACCGAGTTCTTCTACAACTTCGATCGTTACGGCTATTGGCAGTCCGACTATCGTATTGAGTACGAAATCGTTCTGGAAGCTTCTGCGGACTATATGGCAGGACTCAGGAGCTCCAACCGTGGTGAGTATACCGGCCCCGTTGCTGGCAAGTATACTTATACCAAGGCCATTCCTGTCGGTGAGGACATCAGCTGGACGGATTACGAGTTTATCCAGAGAATCTTCACCAACTCCAACGGTTTGACGTCTGATGATAACACCACCGGCACCTACAAGCTCGGTAAGGTCTACGTCAAGACCCAGACCAAGGATGACATCTCCGATGATATTTCCTTCAAGACCTTCTGCAACGACTATCTGAATACCTACCACTTTACCGAGTGGGTCAATTCTAACAACGGCCAGTGGGTCAAGTTCATCGACAACAACGCCGACGGCGTGTGCGAGTACGCTTTCCTGACCCAATATACGCTGGACGAGGTCATCAGCTCCTATACCAACAAGGCTGGCGACACCGTCATGCAGTATGTCAGATTTGATGACGACGATCATACCGATAAGCGTGATGACTACACTGTCCGCTACATGGAGGATGACGAGGCCATCGAGCGCGACGTGGCTGTGGGCGACATCGTTCTCGCCGCCCGGATTGACAACCAGATTCTGGTGAGCAAACCCGAGACCGTCACCACCAGTGTCAACAGCTACAACTATAAGACCGATGAGATCGCCGCTGCCGATGGCGAGACCTACGGCCAGTCCGGTATTGGCTATGCCGATGTCGGTATGCAGTATCTCATTGGCGCTATGGCTCCCAAGACCACCTATGAGATGTTCCTGGATAAGTTCGGCTTCGTCCGCGCTTACCGCCAGCCCGGCGGCACCCAGTACGCTCTGGTCACTGAGCTGTACTACACCAACAACGCCCAGGGCAATCTGGTCCAGAATTGGCCCATGAAGGTTGAGTTGGTCATGCCTGATGAGAACGGCAAGCCCGTGAGCAAGGAGTACGACGTGGCCAACGTCGCCACCACTGCTCTCCGTGGCACCGCTCCCTGGACTCTGATCAATAACGTTGCGCAGGCCGGTAACTTCTACAACTGGCTGCAGCCCGCTATTTCCCACCTGGGCGTGACTTGGACCGGTATGACCCCGATCCGCCAGACTCCCAGCATCAGTGCCTCCAGAACGGCCACCTTCTGGAAGTTGGATCAGCAGGTTATCCGGGATGTCACGGGCCTCAACGCCAGCACGGAGTTTGACTACGGCAAGCAGAAGTATTACAGCATCAATCCCACCACAGGTATGGTTTCCAACACGCTTGATGCTGAGTGGAATCCCACCGTCAGCTTCACCAATGTGGCCGTGGTCGGTATTGATGGCAATAGCGCCACCATCGACGGTGCTGCTACCGTCAAGCTGAATGGCAACGGCGTGGCCACCGGCCTCCGCAACGCCAACGATTACGCTGTGGACTACATCCAGCTTGACCACACCAAGGATGTTGCCGCTGGCGCTGCCAGCTACACCATCGGCGGCCTCGCTGCCTATCAGAGTGAGAACAACTACGTTGTCCACGCTGACAAGGATACCGAGATCTATGTTGTCTCCGACAACGATGTGCAGTATTTCAAGGGCTATACCAATATGCCAAAGCTGACCAACAAGGACAACAATATCCACGCCGCCTATGCTGTCGCCCGCAATACCAATAAGGACAGCGGCACAAAGGCTTACTGGATGGCCGACGTCATCGTCTATGAGGTCGAGACCTGGAACGATCTGTCCAAGGCCAGCATCTCCCTGGCGTACTACACCGCCTTCCAGCAGATGCAGTCCGCCAACGGCGTGACCATCAACACCCTCAACAACAAGACCGATCCCGCCAAGGTGGACCTGATTCCCTCCAACTTGGCCTGGGGTACTACCAACAACTGGTGGAGCAACTGGGGCTTCAACGCCGTCACCGGCTATGGCTGGCAGGGCTATGGCTTCTATCAGCTGTATAACACCACCGATGCTGTGGATGGCGTCATGACCGCTGCGGCGATCGAGTACATCGGCGAGAAGTACAACAAGAACGGCATCTATGCCGGTACCGTCACCCGCGAGGTTGAAACTGCCATCAAGGGCGGTTACATCCCCGTCAATATGAACCCCAACTCCAAGAATGCTGACGGCACGCTGAAGACCGAGGGCCATATCAGCATCGCCACCGGCAAGATTTACAGCGTCACCGACGGACGTCGGACCAACGATACCTGGCAGGCACGCTACTGGGAGGCCAATAATCTCCAGTACAATAATACCCAGTGGAGCGATGTCAAGGCTGACGACCAGATCATTTGGGTCGGTGCTGGCACTAAGTCCACCACTGTGGACAGCGCCGCCTTCATTGTTGACCTGGGCAACACTAACCAGAACGTTGACCCGCTGCTGAACAACTACGATCTGTATTACTGGACTCCCCAGTGGCTGAAGGATATCTATGCCGACATCATGGAGGAACAGAGCGCTGACGCTCCCACCGTGGATGACAATGGCATTGACTTCACCGACGCTAAGGTCGGCGGCAAGGCTGTTGCGGGCGGCAAGGTCACTCTGGATGATAATGTCGCTGCTGACGTAGCCACTACCGTGACCTTCAAGACCAACGCTGATGTCATCGGCGTCATGAAGGATGGCGTGGCAAAGACCGGAACCACAACGACTGACCTTGATGGTGTCAAGACCTGGACTCTGACCGAGGCTGTTGCTGCTACTGGTACTACCACCAGGACAGTGACCTACGACATCATCCTGCGCATGACCGACGCGAAGGATCCCACTAAGACCTATCAGCGTAACGAGACCATCACTGTGACGGTCAATCCCGCCAGCACTGACAAGGGCATTAAGAGCATCACCGTCAGAGGCGTGGACGCTGTTCCTGGTAGCACTGCCAACACTTGGACTGTGAATCTGACCGCTGCTCAAGCCGATACCAGCAGCACTGCGGCCGATCTGGTTGTCGTTACGACCGATAGCAAGGCCAAGAGTATTGCTGTCGCTCAGACTGCCGCTACTGCGCCCAATGTTGCGCCGACTAAGGGTACGACAGATGGCTCTATCTTCACTGCTGCCCATACAGCCAACACGTTCACCAACGATGCGGTCTTCACCGTTACGGTGACCGACGAAGGCGGTAATGTTGGTACTACCCAGACCGTTACTATTAAGGTGAGCACACCCGTTACCGGTCCTACTCTGGCTGCATCCGATACGGCTAGCAAATCTGGATATAGTGCTCAGACTGGCACCCAGGCTGACCCGCACATCCTCACCGTTGGTGCGAAGGTTGACATCACAAACCTCAGCCTCACTGACGCAGTTGGCATCATTCCCAATGGTAGTGTTGCTACCGTCAGTCAGTACCTCAAGGTGACCGATGCTGCTTCCGAGGAGACCACTGCTGTGAAGAACGGCGACACCATCGTCCTGACCACCAGAGGTGCGGCTGGTACTGAGACCAAGACCACCTATGTCAAGATGGTGAATGAGAAGCTTTCTGCGACCCCGACGTATGCTGCTGCTACTGGCATAACTGGCACTCCTGCAAATCTGCGGATAGTCCTGGATAATACCAAGAATGATCCCGTGGCTATGACCTCTGCTATCACTGGTTGGACGGTTTCTTCCACCTACTCCGGCACCGTCACTGCTACGGCAACTTACTCCCAGGATAATATCAGCATGACAGATCTCACATTGGCGAAGGGCGACATCATCGTGGTGGCAACGATTACTCTGAAGGATGCGGATGGTGCTGTAATCGGTACTCAGACCGAGAACATTCTTGTTACCCACGATTGAACAAGACCTTGAATCTAGCATGACCCCTTAGCAAAAAGCCCCCCGGACTTCGGTCCGGGGGGCCTCTTGCTTACTGCCAGATCAAACCATAGTCAAAGACCTGTAGATCGCCTTCTCCTTTGCTCATTTCAAGGACGATTTCTGCGGCCCCGTTCACCAGGCCATCCAGAATGTATTCCGTCTCCTTACACGGCTGCCCCAGGGCATTGACGCTGTCCCTGGTACGGAAGATCATCCCAACTCTTTCTCCCGCGCACAGCGAGATTTCTCCCATTCCCTGCCAGCGGACGATACCGATAGCCTTGCGGGTGTTTTCCGGCACATCGATCTGCTTGACGATGGTGCTGTCGGCGCTTCGCGGTCCGATGACCAGCCCTTCCTTCTTGGTGTCCGGAAACTCCTTGGTCGCCAGCCGGAATCCCAGCCGTCCTCTGTAGGGGGTATCTTCCGGCAGGGACATTTCAAGCCGATAGGAAATATTCGCTTCCAGTGGAAAATCCGTCCGATTCAGCATAAAGGTTTTGTTGTTTTCGAGAATAAACGGTCCGGCCTCCTTCACAAGCTCTCCCGTATCGAGCCGGAACAGGCGGATTGTATAGGTCCGGTTAGTGCCCGAGGAATTGGAAAACTCTGAGTTCCAGACCATAACAGATTCCAATGTTCCGTAGCCGTCCGAAGTGAATGTAGTTCTAGCATGAAGGACATCGTTGGAGGAATAGTTGACCACAATATACGATTCCTCCTTTGCCGTCTTTGCGATCCCATCGTATGTCGGCAAAATTCCCACCCCCAGCCACACGCCATACTTCCCATTCCATGCGTGGCTGTCGCCGCCCGCATCCTCCCGGGAGGACAGAGGGTTCACCCACATAGCGTCCAGCGTACCACCCACCCCGTGTCGGAGCCGCAGCTGGACCTCCTGCCGGTAGGCGTCCCGGCAGATGTTTTCCGCCTGCGCCTTGGCCCTCCCGCCAGTGGTAAGTCCGCCCTCGATGCTGCTCATTGCGGCGTTGAAGTCCTCCATCATGATCCGGTCGGATTTGACCCACTGGGGCAAATGATAGTTTTCTGTGTAGTTCATATAAAGGTCTCCTTTTTTGTTTGAGTTACCGATCAAAAACCGGTACACACTAGGTGTGTACCGGCGGAAAGTTGCCGTGGTTCATGCAACGGCGGAATATACAAAAATGAAAAAGCAGAAGAAAATCCCGGACTTGACAACGTCAGTCCGGGAGGGTATAATAAACATAAGGATAGGGCGCTGCCGTCCAAACGGGAGGCTCCTCCGTGGTTACAAAAAGAAGTAACCGCCTGGTTGTGGGAACCTGGGGCGGTTACTTCTTTTTATTCCGAAACTGTGATACCAGGATACACAGCTCGATGATGCTGATCAGCACAAGCGTATATGTAAACATATCACTGTATGTAACCATGCTATCACCTCCTCCCGCTTTTCAGGAGGAGGAAAGAAGCGCCCCCTCCTGTTGGAGGAGCCAACCCCGTTCTTCCGTTTGCGCAGCGCCCCGTCCCTTTCCGGGGGCTGGGATTATTCTACCACATGGGGAGAACCCTGTCAAATCCTCCATGATGCAGAATACCGGACTTGACAAGGTCAGTCCGGGAAGGTATAATAAGCATAAGGATAGGGCGCTGCCGTCCAAACGGGAGGCTCCTCCGTGGTTACAAAAAGAAGTAACCGCCTGGTTGTGGGAACCTGGGGCGGTTACTTCTTTTTATTCCGAAACTGTGATACCAGGATACACAGCTCGATGATGCTGATCAGCACAAGCGTATATGTAAACATATCACTGTATGTAACCATGCTATCACCTCCTCCCGCTTTTCAGGAGGAGGAAAGAAGCGCCCCCTCCTGTTGGAGGAGCCAACCCCGTTCTTCCGTTTGCGCAGCGCCCCGTCCCTTTCCGGGGGCTGGGATTATTCTACCACATGGGGAGAACCCTGTCAAATCCTCCGTGATGCAGAATCCCGGACTTGACAACGCCAGTCCGGGAGGGTATAATAAGCATAAGGATAGGGCGCTGCCGTCCAAACGGGAGGCTCCTCCGTTTAGTTACGAGAAGTAACCGCCCGGTGTGCGAGCCTGGGGCGGTTACTTCTTTTTATTCCGAAACTGTGATACCAAGATGCACAGCTCGATGATGCTGATCAGCACAAGCGTATATGTAAACATATCACTGTATGTAACCATGCTATCACCTCCTCCCGCTTTTCAGGAGGAGGAAAGAAGCGCCCCCTCCTGTTGGAGGAGCCAACCCCGTTCTTCCGTTTGCGCAGCGCCCCGTCCCTTTCCGGGGGCTGGGATCATTCTACCACATAGGGAGAATCCTGTCAAATCCTCCGTGATCCAGAAACCCGAAACGCCCGGTCTATGACCGGGCGTTTCCCTCTGTTTACAAATCCTCCGCCCTGTGCTATACTGAATCGAGAATAACGAAAGCGAGGCGGAACCATGGAGCTGCAAGAGCTGCTGGGCATTTTCCCCGGCGTCACGGCGCTGATCGGCGGCGGAGGCAAGACCACTATGATGTACACCCTCGCCCGGGAGCTCTCCCGCCGTGGGACGGTGATCTGCACCACCACCACCCACATCCGGCCGCCGGACCACCTGCCGGTCCTGGAGCGCGTGGACCGGGCGGGGGTGGAGAGCGCCCACTGCGTCTGCACGGGCCGTCCCTCAGCCGAGGGCAAGCTGACTGCCCCGCCGCAGTCCATGGAGGCGCTGGCCGCGCTGGCGGACTACGTACTGGTGGAGGCGGACGGCTCCCGGGGCCTGCCGGTGAAGGCCCATCTGTCCCATGAGCCGGTGGTTCCGGCCTGTGCAGGAGCTACCATCGTCCTGGTGGGCGCCTCCGGTTTTCACCGGCCCGTCCGGGAGGCGGTGCACCGCCAGGAGCGGTTCTGTGCCCTCACCGGAGCGGCGCCGGGGGACCCGGTGACGTCGGAGAACCTGGCCGCGCTGCTAACGGCGGAGGCCCTGGGGGACGCGGTGTTCGTCAACCAGGTGGAGGCACCGGAGGCCCTTGCCGCTGCCAGAAAGCTGGCCGGTCTGCTGTCGCGGCCCATATACGCCGGATCATTGAGAGGAGAGGAATGGACATGCTTGTTGTAATACGCGGAGGCGGGGACCTGGCAACCGGGGTTGCCCTGCGCCTGTACCGCGCGGGAATGCGGGTGGTCATCTGCGAGACGGCCTCGCCCACCTCCATCCGCCGCACGGTGTGTTTCTCCGAGGCCGTGCGCCTGGGGGAGACGGCGGTGGAGGGCATCGTCGCCCGCCGCGCGGCGCCGGAGGAGGTTCCCACCCTGCTGGCGGAGGGGATCGTCCCCGTGCTGGTGGACCCGGAGGCCGCCTGCATCAAGGCGCTGCACCCTGACGCCGTGGTGGACGCCATCCTGGCTAAACGGAACCTGGGCACCACCGCGGATATGGCCCCCATCGTTGTGGCGGCGGGCCCCGGATTTACCGCCGGAGCGGACTGCCACGCCGTGGTGGAGACCATGCGGGGCCACTACCTGGGGCGGGTGATCTACGCCGGATCCGCCCTGCCCAACACCAACATCCCCGGCCTGATCGGCGGCTACGCCGGTGAGCGGGTTCTCCGCGCCCCGGCGGACGGCGTGTTTCAGGGGAACCGGCAGATAGGCGACCAGGTCAAATCCGGCGACGTTGCGGGCTATGTGGCCGGGATTCCCATGGTCTGCACCATCGACGGCGTGCTGCGGGGCCTTCTGGCCGACGGCGTGGCCGTCACCAAGGGCATGAAGAGCGGCGACGTGGACCCCCGGTGCCGGCCGGACCACTGTACCTGCGCCTCCGACAAGGCGCTGGCCGTGGGCGGGGGCGTGCTGGAGGCGATCCTCCACTTTGCAGGCGGAAAGGAATCATCAGGATGGAAAACGAAGTAAAACTGACCAAGCTGGCCTCCTGCGCCGGGTGCGGCGCGAAGGTGGGGGCGGGGGTACTGGCCCAGCTGCTGGAGGGCATCCGGGTCCACAGCGACCCCAACCTGCTGGTGGGGTTCGACAAGAGCGACGACGCCTCGGTCTATAAGGTCTCCGATGACCTGGCGCTGGTGCAGACGGTGGACTTCTTTCCGCCCATCGCGGACGACCCCTACCTCTTCGGCCAGATCGCCGCCACCAACGCCCTCAGCGACGTCTATGCCATGGGCGGCGAGCCCAAGCTGGCGCTGAATCTGATGTGCATCCCTAAGAATATGCCCCAGGAGGCGGTCCACCAGATGCTCCGGGGCGGCTATGACAAGGTCTACGAGGCAGGCTGCCTCATTACGGGGGGCCACAGCATCTTCGACGAGGAGCCCAAGTACGGCCTGGCCGTCACCGGCTTCGTCCACCCGGACCGGATTCTGACCAATAGCGGTGCAAAGCCCGGGGACGTGCTGATGCTGACCAAGCCCCTGGGTATCGGGGTCCTCACCACCGCCCACAAGGGGGAGCTGGCCTCCCCCGAAAGCATGGACCTGGCCTACCGCCTCATGACCACGCTCAACAAGGCCGCCCGGGACGTGATGGTGCGCTTCCGCGTCCACGCGTGTACGGATGTCACCGGATTCTCCCTCATGGGACACCTGCTGGAGATGGTCCAGGGCAGCGGCGTACAGGCGGTGGTGGACGTGGAGGCGGTGGACATCATCCCGGAGGCCCTGGAATTTGCCAGGATCGGCGTGCTGCCGGAGGGCATGTACCGCAACCGGACCTTTGCCGAGCCCCACGTAGATGCGGGCGTCGCCCCGCTGTGCCTCCAGGACGTGCTCTACGACCCCCAGACCGCCGGAGGGCTGCTGATCGCGGCGGACCCCGCCGACGCGGACGAGCTGCTGGCCGCGCTGGCGCCCTGCGTCCCCAGCGCCCAGCGGATCGGCGTGCTCCGGGCCTATCCGGGAGGGGCCCGGATCCTCCTGCGCTGACCTCCTGCTCCTTTTTGAAAAGGATTGCATGAAATGGAGTATTTCCGAACTCTCCGCAGGGAAATACTCTCTTGACAGATGGTTCCCCGAGGATTTATCCTTTCTTTCTAAGCGGCAAAATTTTCCAATTTTGTCGAATTAAGAAAGGGAGGTATTCTCAATGTCCAGAAAGACCATACTGCCCAATATCGCATACGACACCCAGCGGCGCAGCTACTATGTCACCATCCGGCGGCCTGCCCCGCCGGGAGGAACGCCCCGCAGGACCGTCCGGTGCTACCCCACCCTGGAGCTGGCCATTCAGGCCCTGGACCGAAAGGGCGGAGAGGAAATCCTCGCCAACGGGGAGGACCTGGACAAGCTGACCCTGGGCCAGTGGCTGACCTACTGGCTGGAACAGATCATCAAGCCCAGTCGCTCCGCCAGTACCGCCCACGGCTACACCATGATTATCCGCAACCACCTCTCGCCGTCCCTGGGGACCACCCAGATCAGCAAGCTCACCGCCGCCCAGGTGCAGATGTACCTCAACCGGATGCAGGCCAAGGGCCTGTGCGCCAACACCGTGCGCAAGCACTACATGCTGCTGCACAACGCCCTGGAGCACGCCCGGAAGCAGGATTTGGTCATGCGCAACGTAACGGAGTACGTCACCCCGCCCACCGCCAGCGACCCCACCCACCACTTCTACGACTCGGAGACCATGGCAAGGCTGTTCGAGATCCTGGCAGGCACCTCCATGGAGCCGGTAGTAAAGCTTGCGGGCTACCTGGGACTGCGCCGCGCCGAGATCTGCGGCCTGAAGTGGAACCACGTGGACCGGGAGCAGAAGGTCATCACCATTGCCGAGGCCCGCACCACGGTCAACGGCCGCCCGGTGAACAAGTCCACCAAGAACCGCTCCTCGATCCGCCGCCTGGGGTATGCGGGGCTGCTGGACATGGAGGAGCTGATCGAGCGGCTGTGGAACCAGCGGCAGGAGGAGATGGAGCGCATGGGGGACCGCTATGAGGACAATGGGTATGTCATCTGCCACGACGGGGGCCGCCCCTATCAGGCGGACTACCTCAGCAACCGGCTCCAGCGGGTCCTGAGCAAGACGGAGCTGCCCTATGTGACCCTCCACGGCCTGCGGCACAGCTTCGCCAGCATCGCCAACAGTCAGAACGTCCCCCTCTTCGGCATCAGCCGCGCCCTGGGGCACAGCACCACCAGCACCACAAGCCGCATCTACATGCACCTGTTCGACGATACCCACCTCTCCGTGGTGCAGGCGGTGGGCGAGGCCGTCGGCGGATCGTCAAGTGAGCAGTCCAAGAGCTCTGCCTCCGAATAAACAAAAGAGGCCCGGCTGAAACCAGCCGGGTCTCTTCTCGGGCAGATTTTAGGCGGCGGAGAACTGGTCCTTGCCCACGCCGCACAGGGGGCACTCGAAATCCTCGGGGAGATCCTCCCACTTGGTGCCGGGAGCAATGCCGTGGTCGGGATCGCCCAGGGCCTCGTCGTACTCGTAGCCGCAGACGTCGCAAACGTATTTCATGGTGATATTCCTCCTTCTGTTTGGTGGTAGCTCTAGTATATCCACTTTTTCTGCATTTTGTCTGTTGCAAATCCCACAAAACGGGCGTCAGCTCAACTCGGCCTGGCCGGTGTAGAGCTGATAGTATTTGCCGCCCTGGGCAATCAGGTCGTCGTGGTCCCCCCGTTCGATGATCTCGCCCTGCTCCAGCACCATGATGGCCCGGGCGTTGCGAACGGTGGACAGGCGGTGGGCGATGACGAACACGGTCCGATCCGCCATCAGCTGGTCCATGCCCTGCTCGATGAGCTTCTCCGTCCGGGTGTCGATGGAACTGGTGGCTTCATCCAGGATCAGCACCGGCGGGTCCGCCACGGCGGCCCGGGCGATGGCCAGCAGCTGCCGCTCCCCCTGGCTGAGACTGCCGCCGTCGTCGGTGATCCAGGTGTCGTAGCCGTCCGGCAGGTGGCTGATGAAGGTGTCGGCATTCGCCAGCTTCGCAGCGGCACGGACCTCCTCGTCCGTGGCGTCCAGCTTGCCGTAGCGGATGTTGTCGGCAATGGTGCCGGTGAAGAG
>CAJUPS010000102.1 GCA_910588045.1 uncultured Oscillospiraceae bacterium
ATGGAGCGGGTGATGATGCAGCTCCCCCACACCCAGCGGGACCGGCCCCCGCCCCAGCCCCCGGAGGGCCACCCCTGCCACGGGTGCAGGCGGTACGGTGAGGGCTGCGTCCTGCCCTGCTACCGGGGCGTGAGAGATCAGCCGGTATGACGGTTATCTGCCGCTCTCCGTCTCAATGATGCCGTACTCATAGAGGATATTTTCCTTTGCGTTGGGAGGGGACACAACGCCGCCCATATAGTATTGATACCGCTTTGTGCGGCGAAAATCTTCCATTTCTTCCGGGGCATAGGCCCAGGTTTCGCAATGCTCATACTCTGGAAGTCCGGCGAGGTCATCGCATACCACGTCGATCAATGTAT
Organism: uncultured Oscillospiraceae bacterium; assembly: GCA_910588045.1. GTDB lineage: Bacteria > Bacillota > Clostridia > Oscillospirales > Oscillospiraceae > Pelethomonas. The sequence continues at coordinate 363 of CAJUPS010000102.1, forward strand.
CGGTCACAGCGTCGATGTCCTCGCCGTACTCAACGCCGACCAGCTCATGCTTACCTAAATCCCGGTCAATTTTTCCGCCCTTTAACGAACGGTACAGCACAAATTTTTTCATAAGACACCTCGCAATATGTTTGTCCTTCTATTGTACTCCATCCTTTTATCCAAAACAATCCATAATTTTCGAGCGGCTTCGACAGGAATCGGGGCCGCTCCCTGTTTAGAAGGGAGTGATTCTTATGTATCAGCTGGTGATTGCGGAGAAGCCGTCGGTTGCCATGAGCATTGCCAAGGTGCTGGGGGCCACGGCCCGGAAGGAGGGCCACATGGAGGGCGCGGGCTGGCTGGTGAGCTGGTGCGTGGGGCATCTGGCGGAGCTGGCCGAGCCTGCGGTGTACGACCCCCGGTACGGCAAGTGGCGGCGGGAGGATTTGCCCATCCTGCCGGAAAACTGGCGCTTCAACGTCGGCCAGGACAAGCGAGGCCAGTTCGACACCCTGCGGACCCTGCTGCGCCGGGAGGACGTGTCCGAGGTGGTGAACGCCTGCGACGCTGGCCGGGAGGGGGAGCTGATTTTCCGTACCGCCTACCATCTGGCCGGATGCACCAAGCCCATGAAGCGGCTGTGGATCTCCAGCATGGAGGACGGGGCCATCCGGGATGGCTTCGCCAGCCTCCGCCCCGGTAAGGACTATGACGGCCTCCACCAAGCGGCCCTGTGCCGACAAAAGGCGGATTGGCTGGTGGGCATCAACGCCACCCGCCTGTTTTCCCTGCTGTATAACCGGACGCTGAACGTCGGGCGGGTGATGTCTTCCACGCTGGCGCTCATTGCCCAGCGGGAGGCGGAGATCGCCGCCTTTACCCCGAAGCCGTTCTACACGGTGGAGCTGGACTGCGGCGGCATGACCGCCACGGGGGAGCGGATCAGCGTCAAGAAAGCCGCTTCCGCCCTCGCCGCCTCCTGTGAGGGCAGCGCCGCCGCCATCCAAACGGCGGAACGCCGGGAGCGGTCCGAAAAGCCCCCGGCCCTCTACGACCTGACCACCCTCCAGCGGGAGGCTAACCGCGCCCTGGGCTACACCGCCCAGCAGACGCTGGACTATCTCCAGGCCCTCTATGAGAAGAAGCTGTGTACCTACCCCCGGACGGACAGCCGGTTTCTGACGGACGATATGGAAAGCGCCGTCCCCGCCCTGGTCTCCGCCGCCGCTGCCGTCTGCGGCCTGGACGCGCCGGGGGAGGTGCTGGCCTCCCAGGTCTGCAACAGTGGGAAGGTCACGGACCACCATGCCGTCGTCCCCACCAAAAGCGCCGCTGCCGCCGACCTCTCCGCCCTGCCCCTGGGAGAGCGGGAGGTCCTGCGGCTGGTGTCGCTGGCCCTGCTCCGGGCGGTCTGCCCGCCCTATCGGTATGCGGAGACCGCTGTGGTGGTGGAGTGCGCCGGTCACAGCTTCTCCGCCAAGGGGAAGGTCCTGCTGGACGCGGGCTGGCGGTCCTATGCCGAGCTGCCCCAGGACGCGGCCCTCCCAGATGGGCTGACGGAGGGGCTGGAGCTGCCGGTGGAGGCTGTCCGGGTCAAGACCGGCAAGACGGCCCCGCCCAGGCATTTCACGGAGGATTCCATCCTCGCCAGCATGGAGACCGCCGGGGCCGGGGATATGCCGGAGGATGCGGAGCGGAAGGGCATCGGGACCCCCGCCACCCGCGCCGCCATTCTGGAGAAGCTGGTGGCCTCCGGGCTGGTGGAACGGAAAAAGGCAAAGAAAGTCACCAACCTTATTCCCACCCAGGCGGGTGGCTCCCTCGTCACCGTTCTGCCGGAGGCCCTGCAATCCCCCCTGCTGACCGCCGAATGGGAGCAGCGGCTGGGCGAGGTGGAACGGGGGACGCTGGCCCCGGAGGACTTCATGGACGGCATCGCCGCCCTGGTCCGCGATCTGGTCCGGGACTATCAGCCGGTCTCCGGCTGGGAGGTCCTGTTTCCCCCAGACCGGGAGACCGTCGGCCCCTGCCCCCGGTGCGGCGGTGCTGTCACCGAGAGCAAGAAGGGCTTTTTCTGCGAAAATCGGGAGTGCCGCTTCGTCCTCTGGAAAGACAGCAAATTTTTCTCCGTCAAGAAGAAGCATCTGACAAAATCCGTTGCCGCCTCGCTGCTGAAGGAGGGGCGGGTGAAGCTCAACGGCTGCTGGTCCGAGAAAACCGGAAAGACCTATGATGCCACGGTCATTCTGGAGGACGATGGGGAGCGGACGAACTATAAGCTGGTGTTCGGCCATGAGTGAGCTGCGCCGCATGAACGAGGACCAATTCCGGCGGGCCAGAAAGCTCATCCGCCGCCTGTGCGCCAATTATGATGGGGGAAACTGCCTGCCCCTGGACGACGGCGACCCCTGCCCCTGTCCCCAGCTCATTTCTCCCACCCTGATCTGCAAATACTTCCGCTCCGCCGTCCTCCCCGCCGACCGGGAGCTGTGCGCGGAGGTCATGGGCGACATCCACAGCTGGAAGCGGTGTGCCGTCTGCGGCGGGCGCTTCCTTGCCAAAGGCAACCGGGCCTTGTACTGCGGCCCCTGCGCCCAAAAGGAGCGGCGGAGAAAGACCCGCGACCGGGTGCGCCGCCACAGGGGGCAGATGTAACGCTTTAGGCCCCCGAAAACCCTGCTGTTTCTGGGCGTTTCCGGCCTTGGTCCGGGAGCGCCCGTATCTTTTCCCCCGGACCCTCTGAAACACGGTTCTAAACCGTTACAGCCCATAGAAAGGAGCTGATTTGTCATGGCAGACCAGAAGCCCAGCAACCGGGAACGGGTCAAGGAAATCGTTGCGAGTATTGAGCAGAATATCCAGGACCTGTTTCAGAGCGAACGGTACTTTGACTACCTCCGCACCATGTCCCGGTTCCACAGCTATTCCGTCAATAACACCATCCTCATTCACATGCAGCGGCCCCACGCCTCCATGCCCGCCGCCGGGTTCAACAAGTGGAAGCAGTTCGGGCGGCATGTGAAAAAGGGCGAGAAGGGGCTGACCATCATCGCCCCCACGCCGCTGAAAAAGAAAATCGAGGAAATGCGGCTGGACCCGGACACCAAGGCCCCGGTACTGGACGGGGACGGCAACATCATCATGGATGAAAAGACCGTGGAAATCCCCCTGTTCAAGCCGGTAAAGGTCTTTACCGCCGACCAGACGGAGGGCAAGGCCCTTCCCAGCCTCGCCACCGACCTGACCGGCGACGTGCAGCAGTATGAGGCGTTCATGGAGGCCCTGCGGCGCACGTCCCCCATGCCCATCTCCTTCGCGCCCCTGGCCCCCGACACGGACGGGGTGTGCAGCTTTACCAAACAGGCTATCTCCATCCGGGAGGGCATGAGCCAGGTGCAGACGGTGTGCGCCACCGTCCATGAGATCGGCCACGCGGTCCTCCATGACCGGGAGAAGGACCGCCTCTCCGCCGCTGCCGGGAATACGGACAAGGAGCCGCCCAAGGCCAAGGACAAGAACACCATGGAGGTGGAGGCCGAGAGCGTGTCCTTCGCCGTCTGCCAGTATTACGGCATCGACACCAGCGCCAACTCCATGGGCTACATCGCCGGGTGGAGCAGGGACAAGTCCCTGCCGGAGCTGAAGGCCAGCCTGGAGACCATCACCAAGACCGTCAGCGGCCTTATCAGCACCATCGACAGGCACTTTGCCGAAATTTGCAAAGAACGGGGCATTGACCTCGCCGCCCAGCCGGAGCAGGCCGGACCCGATACGCTGGGACAGTTTGCCGCCGATTTGTACGACTATATGGACCAGCTCCATCAGACGGGGATTCTGGAGCGTCCCTTCACGCTGGACCCCAGGGAGCAGTCCATAGCCGACCTTGTGACGGAAATGCAGACCGGCTATTTTGACGGCGTTCGCGGCCCGCTGACCTATCTTGTGGAACATAACAGCCTGATGACCGCCAAGGCCATGCTGGAACGGCTGGAAGGGCTGATTCAGGCGCTGCCCGACACCCCGGAGAAGTTCGTCTACGACCTGTGCGGCTATCTGGCGGAATTGCAGGAGGCCCGTCTGATTCCCCTGCCAAACAATGCCGAACTGCGGGAGAAAGAGAACATGGCGGAGGCCCTGCTGCCCTCCATGCTGAACGGCTCTTTTAATGGTTTCCGCAGTATTTTGAATGATGCCGCCCAGCATACCGAGCGGCCCGAAACCGCCGTTCTCCGGGACCGGCTGGAGAAATTGAGCGACCAGTGGGACGCGGCCCTCGTCTATAAAATTGAACCGATTTTCGGTGCTGGCAGTACGGTTGACCGCAGCGCGGTTCAGACGTACCGGAAGCAGAATGACCAGCTAACCCCCTACAAGCTGGTTTTTACAGGGACCGCAGCCGAGTGCCAGCGGGTAGTGGCTGGGCTGGAGGCCGGGACGTTCACCCTGCGGGATATGCGCCAGCCGGACTTTGAACCGCCCAGCTCGCCGGGGCAGTCAGCCCCCGCTGTCCCCGCGCCCCCGGAACAGGCGGACACGATCCTGCCGGAGACCTCCCTGGACGAGTACCCCATGCCGGACAGCTCCATGACGCTGGACGATCTGGCGGAGCTGGGCTATGGGGAGACGGACCTCCTGCCCCTGTCCAGGGACCGGGGCGCGGAGCTGGTAGACCGGGATATGACCGTCTACATGGTGCGGACCGGCGAGGCCCCGGAAATGGTCTTTGACCGGGAGGACCTGATGGAACAGCCGGAGGGCGTGATGTTCGCCGTCCCCCGCGAGGAATGGGAGGACAGCCCGGACTTCCGGCAGGCTGTGGCGGACCGCATGGACCGGCAGGAGGACCGGGAGCGGGCTTTTCTCAACCACGGCGGGGACTGCTTTGCCATTTATCAGGTGAAGCTCGACGGCGATGATTCCCTGCGGGATATTCGCTATGAATCCCTGGACTGGCTGAACTCCATTGGCCGCAAGGTGGAGCGTGGCAATTACGATCTGGCCTACACCGCCCCGCTATCCGAAGTGAACAGCGCGGACGAGGCCCTGGAACGGCTGTGGTATGTATTCAATAACGACCACCCGGCGGACTACCAGCGTCCGTCCATGTCCGTCAGCGACATCATTGCCATCCGGCTGGACGGTGTGCTAACCTGTCACTACTGCGACAGCTACGGCTTCAAGCAGCTGCCGGACTTCATCCAGCCGGAGAATTATCTGAAAAACGCGGAGATGTCTCTGGAGGACGATTTGGGGATGATCGACGGCATCATCAACAACGGCCCCAAGGCCACTGTCGCGGAGCTGGAGCAGCAGGCCCGGTCCGGCCAGCCCATTTCCCTCACGGATTTGGCCGAGGCCCAGCGCCGGGAGCAGGGGGAGAAAAAATCCGTCCTGGCAAAGCTGAACGCCGCCCCGCCCCAGAAGGACCGCAAAAAAACAGCGCCGAAAAAGAGCGCGGAAAGGGAGCGATAACATGAGTGATCTGACGTTTGAGGAGAGAAATCTGGTCTGCATTTACAGCGGAGGCGGGACCCGGTTGGGGACCATCGCCGCCCTGGAGGATATGCGCCGCTATCTGGAACCGGACGAGGCGGAGCTGCGGGAGCTGACGGACAGCGCCCTGGACAAGCTGCGCGGCATGGACGACGCGGCCTTTGCTGCCCTTGACCTGATTCCCGACTTTGACCCGGAGGACGCTGCCTATGGGGAGTAACAACGTCCAAGCGGCCCTGCAAATGGCGGACAGCGCCGCCCGGCAGATCACAAGCAGCTATCAGGAGTGGACGGCCTTTCTCGCCACGGCTGGCCGTCTCTACAAATATCCCTTCCCGGAGCAGCTGATGATCTATACCCAGCGGCCCGAAGCCACCGCCTGCGCGGAGTGGGACTTCTGGAATCAGCGGATGCGCCGCCACATCCGGCGCGGCTCCAGGGGCATCGCGCTCCTTGACAACAGCCGGGGCAAGCCCGCCCTGCGCTATGTATTCGACGTTGCCGACACAGACCGGAAGGATGAAAAGGCGCTGAATCCTAACCTCTGGCAGTACCGGGAGGAACATCAGGACGCGGTGACGGCGGCGCTGGAGGGCCGCTTCGAGGTCTCCGGCGCGAACGGCCTTCTGGACCAGCTGGAGCAGATCGCCGTACAGCTGGCGGAAGAATACTGGACCGACCATCAGTACGACATCCTCCATATCGTTGACGGCTCCTTTCTGGATGAGTATGATGAACTCAACGTCGAAGTGGCGTTCCGAAGCGCCGCTGCCGTCAGCATCACCTATGCCTTGATGTCCCGCTGTGGTTTGGAACCGGAAAACTACTTCCAACACGAAGATTTTCTGAGTATTTTCGATTTCAACACCAGGGACGCCGTGACCGCCCTGGGTATGGCGGTCAGCCAGTCCAGCGAACAAGTGCTGCGGCAGATCGAAAGGGCCGTCAAACAGTATGAGCGCACGAAAGGCGCGGAAAGGAGTGCGGAGCATGGAGAACAAACTGACCTACACCCAAATGGGGGATTACCTGTTTCCGAACGTGGCCCTGCCGGAGCAGCCGGACCGGGACCTGGGCAAGTACGGGAGGATGCGCCTGCGGTACTTGAAGGAACACCACCCGGTCCTGTGGGGGACCATGACAATGGACGGAACCGTGTTCAGCCACTGTCTGGAGATCGAGGACACGGCCAACAGCCGTCTGGAGAGCCTGATGCCCCAGCTGGCGAAGGCGGCGGGGGCCACGGAACAGCTGAAGGCCAGCGACCAAATGGCGTGGGTGGGCCTGATGAACAGCTGCAAGGCCCAGGCGGAGGAAATTATCATGTCGGAGCTGATTTACAGCTGAGTTTCATGCCCCCGGTCATTCCCTCCCAGCGGGAGCAGATGGAGACCATCCAGGAAGCAGAGAGCGCGGACGCGCCCTCTGCTTTTTCTGTTCCCCAGGCGGAGGAGACCCCGGCGGGACCCGCGCCTATGCCTGCCAGCATGAGTTTCCGGGAGGGCTATGAAGTTGTGAAAAAGGCCCACCCCGGCGACATCGTGCTGTACCAGCTGGGGGACTTCTATGAGATGTTTGGGCCGGATGCGCGGGTGGCCTCCCATGAGCTGAACCTGATGCTCACCCAACGCAATTTGCCCGATTTGGGCCGCGTGGCCATGTGCGGCATCCCCGGCCATAAGCTGGACGAGTATGTGCAGAAACTCCGGGACCGCCATGATGTGACGGTCTCCAGCATTGGGCCGGACGGGGGGCGGCACACCGTCTCCTATCTCTCCGTGGAGCATGAGGCCAGGAACGCCCGCGAAGCGGAAACCCCCGCCCCGGAGGAAGCCGCCCCCATTCATGTGCCGGGGGCCTCGCCTCCCATCCTGGCCCCTCCCCCTCCCCCGGCGCGGGAGGCCACCCACGGGGAGATCGACGCCGCCCTGCAAGCCTGGAATGGGGACGCGGACAGCAAGAGGGCCGTTGCCAGCTATATGAAGGACCACGCCCGCGATAAGGACACCGCCGCGTGGCTCCGCGCAGAGTACGGCGGAGAGCTGCCCGCTTTCCCCGTCAAGCTCCCTGACACGGGGCAGTACCAGCACCTCCCCTGGCCCAAGGTACAGCGTCGGATTGCACAGCTGGTACAAAGGGATATGTTCCTCTCCTATGCGGAACGCACCCCTGTCCCGGAACAGGAACCCGCGCCCACGCCATCCCCCGCGCCCACTGTCCGGGAAATCTACGAGAAGTACCAGCCCATTCTCAAAGAATTTGTGCTTTCTGACGGACCGTATCAAAACGCCTGCCAAAATTCCGACCGGGACACCGCTGTGATAGAGGGACACGCGGCGGTGACACGGGCGGCGGAGGCCATTCGGGACACGGATTTTATGCGGCTGTACTTTGATATGTCCGGTTTCCGCAACCGCCTCCATCGGGAGATCATTGACGAGACCTACCCCGTCCTCTCCCAGCCCCAGCAGGAGGCGGAGGTCCCCGACCTGTCCGGCCATCCTGTCACCCGCGAGGGGGATGCCGTCCCGGAGTTCACCGGCGCGGCGGACCTTCCGCCCCATGATCCGTTTGCCCCGGCCTACCGTCCAGGCGATATAGTTTATCTGAATAACACCGCATTTGAGATCACAGGTATTGGCCTTCTTGATGTGGAACTGCGGGACCCCGCCCTGCCGATACCGCTGTTTCGCGCCGAGAGCAAAGAAAACTTTGAGCGCCTGCTGCATCTGGACCACCGGAACAGTCACATTACCTGTTATCTCGCTGCCGATCTGCACCGCGTCAATGACGATTTCCGGGAAGTGCTGACAAAGCATCTGCTGACAGACCGGGACAAGGGGTACATTTCCCAATGGCTGCGCTCCGGTGAAAACAACCGGGGAATCTCTATGCGGCTATCCGAAACCTTTGCCAGCCGCGCCGAGACGGTGACGCTGGAGACCGGGGACATCGCGGACTACTTTACTTCTACCATCAGCATGGAAGTGGAAATCCAGGACAAATTTGGAACAAAGCTGGCCCAATCCTGGGAGGCCGTTGCCCCTATCCTCCGCGCCCTCTGGCTGCAAGAGCTGGACGGCTTTTCCCATGCGCCGGTCCAGCGGGAGCTGGTGAATCTGGAGGGAAAGCTGTCCTATCAGGTGGGGGACAAGGTGGCCTTCGCCTATGGGGACCACGATGTAAACGGCACAATCGAACATATAGGGGACCTGGGTATTCGCATCCACACCGGCCCTTACGCCTGGAGCCATCAGCTGGTGGAGAGGGATTTCTTTGAGGACGCGGTACGCCACGACGAGCGCAACGCCGGTCTGTTCTCCCCGGAGGTCCCCCAGCAGGAGGCCCCGGAGACCACCACCAAGCCAGAGACTGCGCCGGGGACCGCCACCCTCTATCTCGGCGATAAGAACGGCCTGCCCTATGACATCATCGTGGAAACCCTGCATGTAGACGAGCCGGAACAGGCCCAGCCGGAGGCCACCCCCGCTGCGGAAAATTTCCGCATCACCGACGACAATTTAGGCGTGGGCAGTCTGCGGGAGAAGTTCCGCAGGAACATGGACGCGATCAACACCCTCCAGGCCATTGAACTGGAGGGCCGCACCGCTACCCCTGCCGAGCAGGAGATTCTGTCCCGGTATGTGGGCTGGGGCGGTCTGCCCCAGGCTTTTGACGAAAACAACGGGGAATGGACCAACGAATTTCTGGAGCTGAAGGCGGCGCTCACCCCGGAGGAATACGCCTCCGCCCGAACATCCACCTTGAACGCCCATTACAGCAGACCGGCTATCGTCAGGGCCATCTATGAAGCAGTCGGGAATATGGGCTTCAAGACCGGCAACATCCTGGAACCCTCCTGCGGTGTGGGAAACTTTTTCGGGATGCTGCCGGAGAGCATGGCGGCATCCAGGCTCTACGGCGTGGAGCTGGACAGCGTTTCGGGCCGGATCGCCCAGCAGCTTTACCCAAAAGCCAGCATCACCATCCGGGGCTTTGAGAAAACCGGCTTCCCGGACGGCTTCTTTGACCTCGCCATCGGCAACGTCCCGTTTGGAAATTACTCCCTGGCGGACCGGCGCTATGACAAAGAGCATCTTCTCATTCACGACTATTTCTTTGCCAAAACCATAGATAAGGTCCGGGCGGGCGGCGTGATCGCCTTTGTCACCTCCAACGGCATCAGCGGCGGAACCATGGACAAGAAGGACCGCCGCGCAAGAGAGTACATCGCCCGCCGCTGTGACCTCCTGGGCGCTGTCCGCCTGCCCTCCAACGCCTCCCTCGCCAACGCGGGAACAGAGGCGGGCATGGACATTGTGTTCCTCCAGAAGCGGGATATGCCCCGGTCCCTTGACGAACCCCTGCCGGAGTGGGCGGAAGTAGACACAGTGGAGGAACACACCTACACCGGCGGCGACGTGCGGGAGAAGCGGGGCTTCGTAACCATGAACCGCTACTTCCAGGCCCACCCGGAAATGGTGCTGGGCAATTTGGAGATCACCTCCGGTCCTTTCGGTCCCCAGCTGGAGTGCAGGGCCATCCCCGGCGCGGACCTCGCCCAGCAGCTCCATGAGGCGGTCTCCCATATCCACGGCGAATACCGGGAGGCCGCGCCCCCGGAGCTGGACGAGAACATTGGGAAAATGGAGATCACCTCCATCCCTGCGGACCCGGATGTGAAAAATTACTCCTATGCCATTGTGGACGGCGAGATTTACTACCGGGAGAACTCCGTCATGGTGAAGCCCGTCCTGACCACCTCTGCCAAGGAGCGCGTCACGGCCATGATCGGCCTGCGGGACTGTGTGCGGGAGCTGATCGACCTCCAGATGGACGAGTTTACAACGGAGAACTTCATTCGGGAGAAGCAGGGAGAGCTGGACCGGCTCTACGACGCTTTCTCCGCGAAATTCGGCCTTATCAATGACCGGGCCAACCGTCTGGCCTTTGACCGGGATTCCTCCTACTATCTGCTCTGCTCTCTGGAGGTGCTGGACGACGACGGGCGGCTGGAGCGGAAAGCGGATATGTTCACCAAGCGGACCATCAAGCAGAATACCCGCGTCACCA
>CAJUPS010000103.1 GCA_910588045.1 uncultured Oscillospiraceae bacterium
TAAGAAGCGGCGCCGCAGTAAGCACTAACGTAAGAACTGTGGGTAGCCGCAGAAGAGTGGCGCACCAACGAAGGTATTAAGACAGGACGACCCAAGGTACGTCGGAGGGAAAACAAACACCCCCATTGGGGGATTCTCAAGGGCGGCGAAGCCCCCTTGAGGGTGCTTTTGGTTCTTTTCCCACAAGGGAAAAGAACGCCCCCCCCGCAGGGGAACTTTTGAGGAAAGAAAAATTAAATGACCGCGCCCGCAGGGCGCGGAAAGGAGAGAACTATGTCTGAACTGATGATCCCCATTCCCTTTAAGGAACTCATGAACTGGCTCACCACCGAGTACGAAAGAGAAACCTCTGTCTTTGGCGTTCACCGCCCCTACCGGGCGGGGGAAAAATTCCTCCCTATCTTCGGCGGGGAGAAGATCGAGACCCCCTTCGGCCCCGCCGCGGGGCCCAATACCCAGCTGGCGCAGAATATCATCGCCTCCTATTTTGCGGGAGCCCGCTTCTTTGAGCTGAAAACCGTCCAGAAGATGGACGGCGCCGAGCTCTCCGCCTGCGTCAACAGGCCCTGCATCCTCGCCGAGGACGAATGCTATAACTGCGAGTGGTCCACGGAATTGTATGTGCCCCAGGCCTATGAGGAATATGTAAAAGCCTGGTTCGCCTGCAAGATCCTGGCAAAGGTCTACGGCCTGGGTGACCCGGACGGATTCATCTTCAATATGTCCGTGGGCTATGACCTGGAGGGCATCAAGGGACCTAAGGTGGATAAGTACCTTAATGAGATGAAGGACGCCTCCGATACCCCGATTTTCCAGGAGTGCAAGCGGGTCCTCCGGGAGATGTTCCCCGGGGAGAAGCCGTTTATCGACGCTATCGGACCTCAAATCTCCGACAGCGTCACCGTCTCCACCCTCCACGGCTGCCCGCCCGACGAGATCGAGCGGATCGCGTCCTATCTTATCAGTGAAAAGCATTTCCACACCTTTGTCAAGTGCAATCCCACCATCCTGGGCTATGAGAGCGCCCGCTCCATCCTGGACGGCATGGGCTATGACTACATTGCCTTCGATGAGCACCACTTCAAGGAGGACTTGCAGTACGCCGACGCCATCCCCATGTTCCGCCGCCTGCTGGCCCTGGCCGGGAAGAACGGCGTGGAGTTCGGCCTGAAGCTGAGCAACACCTTCCCCGTGGACGTGAAGCAAAACGAGCTGCCCTCGGAGGAGATGTACATGGCGGGCAAGAGCCTCTTCCCCCTGACCATCGAGATGGCGCGGCGCGTCAGCAAGGAGTTTGACGGCAGATTGCGGCTGAGTTACTCCGGCGGTGCGGACTTCTTCAACATCGACAAGCTCTTCCAGTGCGGCATCTGGCCCATCACCATGGCGACCACCGAGCTCAAGCCCGGCGGATACCAGCGCTTCAAGCAGATTGGCGAGAAGCTGGAAATGCTGAAATTCGAGCCCTTTACGGTGGTGGACGTGGAAAAGGTGGAGGCATTGGCCCTGGCCGTCCGCAGCGATAAGTACCACGTCAAGGCGGTCAAGCCGCTGCCCCGCAGGAAGCTGTACCAGAAGGTGCCCCTCATCGACTGCTTCACCGCCCCCTGCAAGGGCGGCTGCCCCATCGGGCAGGACATCCCCGAGTACATCGAACTCTGCCGCAAGGGCAAGTACGCCAAGGCCCTGGAGGTCATCCTGGAGAAGAACCCCCTGCCCTTTATGACCGGAACCATCTGCGCGCATCACTGCATGGACAAGTGTACCCGGAATTTCTATGACCGCTCTGTCCAGATCCGCGCGACCAAGCTGGTGGCGGCAGAGCGGGGCTATGACCGGGTGCTGCCCACGCTCAAGCCCGCCGCGCCCATCACGGATGGCCGGAAGGTGGCCATCGTTGGCGGTGGTCCCACCGGTATGGCGGCCGCCTACTTCTGCGGCCGGGCCGGGATCCCTGTGACCCTCTTCGAGAAGGAGGCCGCCCTGGGCGGCGTGGTGCGCCATGTGATCCCCTCCTTCCGCATTTCCGACGAGGCCATCGAGAAGGATGCGGCCATCATGCGGAAGATGGGGGCGGAGGTCCGGCTGAACACGCCCGCTCCCTCTGTGGAGGAGCTGAAGGCCCAGGGCTACACCCACATCCTGTTTGCCATCGGTGCGTGGAAGGCCGGTTCTCTGCGCATCTCCGGAAATGTGAAGCCCGTCATCGCCTGGATGCAGGACGTGAAGGCCGGGAAGGCCGAGAAGCTGGGCCACGTGGCCGTGGTGGGCGGAGGAAATACCGCCATGGACGCTGCCCGTCTGGCCCTCCGGGCCGGGGCGGAGAGCAGCACCCTGGTCTACCGCCGGACCAAGAAATATATGCCCGCCGACGCCGAGGAGCTGGAGCTGGCCATCGCCGACGGCGTGCAGTTTCTGGAGCTGGTGTCCCCGGTGGAGCAGAAGGACGGGAAGCTGATCTGCAAGAAGATGGTCCTGGGAGCGCCTGACGCCTCCGGACGCCGCTCCCCGGTGGAGACGGACGAGAGGGTGGAGATTCCCTGCGACACCGTGATCTCCGCTGTGGGCGAGAAGGTGGATGCGGAATTTTTGGCCTCCTGCGGCATCGAGACGGACGAGAAGGGGCGGCCCGACTTCCGGACCAACCTGGAGAACGTCTACGCCGCCGGAGACGCCATGCGCGGTCCCGCCACAGTGGTGGAGGGCATCGCCGACGCCGCGGCCTTCGCCGAGGCGGTCATCGGAGCCAAGCACGAGGCGAAGATCCCCTGCCGTGCCCGCGCCAGCAGGGAGGAGGCCATCGCCAAGAAGGGCATCCTCTGCGAGTCCGCCAAGTGCGAGGGGGACCGCTGCCTGAGCTGTAACGTGGTGTGCCAGACCTGCGCCGACGTGTGTCCCAACCGGGCCAACGTGGTGGTAAAGCTGCCCGACGGCCGGGCGCAGATTCTGCATGTGGACCGGATGTGCAACGAGTGCGGCAACTGCATGGTGTTCTGTCCCTACGACAGCGCACCCTACAAGGATAAGTTCACCCTGTTCTATGACCGCGCGGGCTTCGACGAGAGCGTGAACAACCAGGGCTTCCTGCCCCTGGGCGGCGGCAAGGTGCTGGTGCGCCTGGACGGCCGGGTGCGGGAGGTCGATCTGGACGAGACCAACGACCTGCCCGCCGACATTGAGATTCTGATCTACACCGTGCTGACGCGGTATCGGTATCTGATCGGGTAAGCCGGAAAATGATAGAATCCCGCCGTTCTCTTTCGGGAACGGCGGGATTTTGTCGCAGAAATGGTTTACAGCCGTCCGGGAATGTGGTACACTAACAGGGAAATTTTCTCTGGAGGCTGAACCGTGACCTTTTTCAAACGGATCTGGCAGTCCGTACAGGACATCGTGCGGAAGGCGGATATGAAGCTGCTGGGGCTGTGCATGGTGTGCACGGTCTTCGGGCTCGTCCTGATTGCCAGCGCAACCAACTACCTGGGGCCCGAGACCCAGTTCAAGCGGGTGCTGATCCAGGCCGCCGGGGCGGTCATCGGGATCGGGGCTTACTTCATTTTTTCCAACATCGACGTGGACTACTTCTCGGAGAAGTGGTGGCTGTTCCTGGTTTTCAACATCGGGTTCATCGCCCTGCTGCGCACGCCGCTGGGGGTGGAGCGCTATGGGAACCGCTCCTGGCTGGAGATACCCCATTTCCCGGTGAACATCCAGCCTGCGGAGATTGTGCGCCTGACCTTCACGGTGCTCCTGGCCCGGCAGATCGGGTGGTTTCGGGACAAACGGCGGATGAAGGGCCTGGGGTCCCTGCTCCTCCCGGCGGCCCACGCGGGGTTCATGTTCGTGTGGATTTACGTGGTCTCCAAGGACGCGGGCAGCGGGCTGATGTACCTGGTGATCTACGCGGGGATGGCCCTGGCGGCGGGGCTGGCGTGGTACTGGTTTGCCATCGGTTTCACCGGCCTGGGGCTGGGCATCGGCCTGCTGGCGTTGTTTGAGAAGCTGCCCGATTACTGGGTGGGGCGGTTCCGTGTGCTCTTTGACCACAGCTACGACTCCCTGGGGCGGGGCTATCAGCAGAGCCGGGGGATGCTGGCTCTGGGCAGCGGGGGCCTCTTTGGCCAGGGCCTGTTCCAGGGCATCCAGACCCAGGGCGTCATTGACGGCAGTCTCCCCGCCCGGCAGACGGACTTCATCTTCTGCGTCTGCGGAGAGGAGCTGGGGTTTGTGGGGTGCCTGGTGATCATCGCGCTGGAATTTTTCGTGGTCTACCGGTGCTTCCAGACGGCGCGGCTGGCCAGGAGCAGCATGGACGCGCTCATCTGCGTGGGCTTCGGGGCCATGATGATCTTCCAGGTGCTGGAAAATATCGGCATGTGCCTGTTTGTCATGCCGGTGATTGGCCTGACGCTGCCCTTTTTCAGCTACGGGGGCAGCTCCATCGTGGCGCTTTACGCCGCCATGGGCATGGTCTCCGGCGTGCGGGGCCGGACGCTGCCGGACTGGCTGCGGAAGACATAGAGAGATTGCGGTCCCCGCTTTCCGGGAGGCGGCGCCGACACGGGAGAGGCCCGGATTCCCCAGTCGGGAATCCGGGCCCTGTCTGGCGCCGCCTATTCCTGTTCCGGAGGCATCGGCCACTCGTGACCGTCCTCCATCAGCTTTATGTATCCCTTATAGATGTTCTGATACAGCTCGTTCCCCTCATAATCCGTAATTTCAAAGGCGAAGCTGCTGTTATATGGCTGCTGATATGGTTTTGTCTCAATCTGGATGCGGCCCGGTATCTGCCCGTCCGTCTCGCAGTCGATCATGATGGCGCTGCCGAAGGGCAGCGCATCATGAACACGGATGGAGAACCGCTTTTGATCCTTGGCGGACAGGGTGGCTTTTAACTCGGTCAGACTGTTGAGGCTCTGCTTGATGCGGGCTGGCAGGTCCCCGTCCTTCATATTGGGAAACAGGGGGGTTGTCGCTTTCATCAGCGCTTCATTTTCCGGATTCAAGAGGGATATTGTTATCTTCACCTTTCTGCTGAGCAGCTTTTCGATCGCGCGCGACATATGCTCGAAGCCCACTCCCTTTTCCAGAGTGATACTGACCATCATCAGGTTTTTTTTCGCGGTCCTTATGTAAGATTCAATATTTCCTCCGTCCTTATGAAACGTCTGGTAATCATCTCTTGTCGGAATAAAGGTGGACAGCCCGGCTTTCTTCATTCCCTGGAACGCCAGCTTGGTTGGTTTGATTCCCGCCTGCTCCTCCTGCCATCCGCGGTCGAGAAAGTCCTTTAGCTCATCCTGGCGATCGTTAAATTCCGCATCCGCCTTTGGCAGGAGAACGGCTTTTGCCCGCTCATAGTTGTCCATCGGCAGCTTCTCCCCCAGCGCAGGATTGATGACAAGGAGGGACGGCTTGTCCAATATTTGCCTGCTCATGGCTTCGCTGAACTGCTCCTGGGCGTTGAAAAGTACATCCAGTACCGTTGTGATCGTGCCGGGATGAAACATCCACCTGCCGTTATACACTGCCAACGTCTGATCCCAGAGCGGTTTGCCGGTTCCGACGCAGAGCATCTGTATATCTTCAAACTCGTGTCGCAGGTCCTTGTTCGCAAAGGAAATCGCCGCCAGGGCGGGTGCGTTCGCCCACATTCCCCCGTCTATGAAGGCCCTCGTCTGGGATTCCGGCTGATGGGCCGGGAAGTACGAGGGAGCTGCTGTGGAGGCCAGGACGGCGTCTACGACCCGGATGTCCCCGGACGCATGTTCGCCCAGGTTTGTAAAGTAGATCCCCTCATAGTTGTCCAGACTGGTCGCGGTAATAAACAGACCTTTTCCGACATTGCCGATGCGATGACTTCCCAAGACGCCCTGTAGCTTCTCCTTCAGAACATCTCCCTTGTACTGTCCGCCACGTCTGAATGGAGCGAGAGCCTCTTTATGAAAAATGATGTCCAGATTTTGATCATACAGCTCCACGATTTTTTCCGGCTCCATCTCCATCGCCAGGGCTGCCGCAACGATCGCCCCGGTCGAAGTACCGGCGAACAGGTCAAAAAAGTCCCACAATTTTTTATGATAGGTCTGCTCCATATATTGATTCAGCTTTTTCAGGAACTGCGCCTGAAACACCCCTCTTGCACCGCCGCCTGACAGGGCAAGGATCTTGAACTTTCTGCTCATGGATTTCCCCTCCGTTCTATTTCTGAAAAGATTGTCTCTTGCGATAGGCTGCGCTGATTTCCCAACGTCTCTGCGGTGGGAGAGGGTTCCGCTGCCGCTTGTACCCGGCTTTTCCGAATAGGGCCTTTTGTTAAGGGAAAAATCTGATTTGCCCGCCTCTCCCATTATAGCAGAGGCTTCCATAAAAAACCAGCCCTAATCCATAAACAAGCTGGAAATCGTCGAGCGGCTCTGCTATAATAGAGCGCATACTATATCCCATCCTGCTCCTTTTTGGAAAGGAGTGATGATCCGCCTGAACGGAGGAAAGCCCAATGGATACTTTTACAAGCACACCTGAAAAGATTGCCCGGATGCAGGAGCTGATTTCTGTCATGAAGCGGGAATCGGACGCGTATTACGGGAAAGACCGCCCGATCGTGAGCGACCGCACGTATGATAAGCAGTTTGATGAGCTGGCGGAACTGGAGAGGGAGACCGGCGTCATTTTCCCCCATTCCCCCACGCAGGTGGTGTCGGGAGCGGTCCTGGACAGCCTCAATAAGGTCCGGCACATCCGTCCCATGCTGTCGGCCAACAAGACAAAATCCATTCCCGAGCTCTGCGAATTTGCAGAAAAGGCACTGCCTCTGGAAAACAGCGACGTCATGGTCAGCTGGAAGGAGGACGGACTGACGCTGGTCCTGCGCTATCTGAACGGAGCTTTGACCCAGGCCATCACGCGGGGGACGGACGGCGAGGTGGGGGAGGACGTGACGCACACGGTCAGGACCTTTCAAAATGTTCCCGTGCATATCCCCTATCCGGACGAGGTGGAGATCCGGGGGGAGGGCGTGATCTCCTGGAAAACCTTCTCGGAAATCAACGAATCTCTCCTGGAGCCCTACAGCCACCCCCGCAATCTGGCGGCGGGGAGCGTCCGGCAGCTGGACTCCAACGTGGCAAGGGACCGGAAGCTGGAGTTCATCGCCTTTGAGCTGCTTCTGCCGCAGACGCCAACAAAGCACGAACAATTTCAGATGCTGTCCGCCTTTGGCTTTCACGTGGTGGAGCATCGCCTCTGCTCCCCCCGTGATTTGCCGGGCGTGGTGGAGACGTTTGTCCCGGAGGACTATGCGTATCCCGTTGACGGCCTCATTGTCGAATACGACGACAGTGTCTTTGGCCGCTCCCTGGGGGCGACGGGGCATCACGAAAATCTGCGCATGGCGCTGAAGTGGGCGGACGACACCGTGGAGACGACATTCCGCGGCGTGGAGCTCCAGACCACCCGCACGGGACGGATCAGTCTGGTGGCGCTCTTTGACACCGTTGTCCTCGACCACACCAAGGTCAGCCGCGCGACCCTCCACAATTACTCCTACTTCCAGGCGCTTCACCTGGGACTTGGGGATACCATCGCCGTCTACAAGGCCAATAAGATTATTCCCGCCATTGATGACAACCTGACCCGCAGCGGAACCTATCAATTGCCGGATGTTTGTCCCTGCTGCGGCGTACCGGCCAAACTGGTCTCACCCAATGAATCCCTGTTCCTCTACTGCCAGAATGCGGACTGTCCTGCCAAGCGGATCAAGCAATTTGTGCACTTTGTGTCCCAGGACGGGGCAAACATTGTGGGCCTGAGCACCTCCACCTTGGAGAAGCTTGTGGATACGGGGTATGTAAAGCACTTTGCCGACATCTACCACACGAAGGAGTACACCGAATATCTGGAAAAGCTGGATGGCCTGGGGGCGAAATCCATCCAGAAGCTGCTTGCTGCAATAGAGAACAGCCGCGCCCTGCCGCTCTCCAACCTTTTGATCAGTATGGGTATTCCGCTGCTCGGGAAAGCCTCCTGCCGCACCATCGAGAAGTATTTTGGCGGCAGCCTGGAGGACTTCTGCGCCGCGCTGGACGCCAGGTTTGATTTTACCGCCCTGCCGGACTTTGGGGAGACGACATCCGCCAGTATTTATGGTTTCTTCTCCGATCCGGCCAATGTGCTGGAGTGGGACCTGCTTCTGAAGGAGATCACGGTCATTCCCCCTGTCATTGAATATGAGGATTCCCCCCGGTCTGTCTTCAAAGATAAGCGGGTCGTGGTAACCGGTACGCTCAAGAACTACAGCCGGGAGAGCATCAACATCCGCCTGCTGGAGCTTGGCGCCACCCCGTCGGGGTCCGTCAGCAAGAAGACCGACTATGTGGTCATCGGCGAAAAACCCGGAAGCAAGGCGGACAAGGCCCGGCAGCTGGGGGTCCCGGTCCTGACGGAGGAGGAATTTGAAAAGCTGGCATCGCAGTCCCAGGAAGACTCCGATTGAAACTTTTGATGCGTCCCGGAGGTGTTTTCATGCCCATTGCCAAAAAATTTTCAGACCGGGAGAGACGGCGGACCGAGGCGGAGCCAGTCTGTCTCTCCCCGGTGCGCCGGGTGGACCGGGTGGCGGCGGAGGAGCGGGTCTGCGCCATCACCTTCGATGATGGTCCCTGCGGTCTGCCGGCCCTGCCGGACCGTTTCCGGGGGAAGCCCCTGACCTTGGTGCTGGCGGAGATCCTGGAGCACTTTGGGGCCCGCGGGACCTTCTGCGTGGTGGGTGACACCGCGGGGAACTATCCGGACCGCCCTGGAAAGCCCGGGTCCCCCAGCTGGAACGGTCTGGCCTTCGACCACCTCCCCGATTTCGGCCAGGACGTCCGGGGCGGCGTAGTCCACTGCCCGGAGTTGATCTCCCGGCTGCTTGCGGGCGGACACGAGATCGCGGGGCACAGCTACACCCACGTGCCCTTTGGCCGGACCTCCCTGCTCCGCAGCGGGCGGCGAAGTCAGCCGGACCTGGAGGCGGTGCTGGCGGACCTGCGGCGTCTGCACAGGGCGATGGAGACGGGGTGGGGGTATCCTCTGCGGCTGAGTCGTCCTCCCCGGCGGGTGGACGCCATCAAGGGCGGGTTTACCAGCTACGATGCCTTTGCCCTCATGGGGTATCACTACCTGGCCTCCAGCTTCGACGGGGCGGGGCGGCTGCCCCTGACTGGCTACGCATCGGAGGTGGAGGCCGCCTGGCGGCCCATGGAGCGGCTGCTGCTGGAGGACCCGGATGCCCTCCGGGGGCAGATCATCTCCCTGCCGGACGGCTACAACATGGCCCGCCGGACCCCGGTGACCGACAGTCTGGAGAAGCAGCTTCGGCTGCTCAGCGACCTGGGGTACAAGGTGCTCCCCGTCTCGGAGCTCTTGGAGCGCGCCCCCTTCCGGGACGTGGCGGCCGACAGTCCGGCGGGCCGGGGAGCCCGGCGGCTGCTGGGACTGGGCTGGTGCGCCGTCTACCGGGACAACACCGTCCGGCCCGACGCGGTCCTCACCCGAGGAGAGCTGGCGATGATGGCCTTTGGCGGCGAAACCGTCCGCCGCAGGATAGAGCTGGTGCGATCCGGCCGTGCCCCCTTCCGGGACATGGGGCCCCGGGACTCCTACGCGGCGGCCGCCGCCCAGGCGGTGGAGGCGGGGGCCATCTCCGCCGTGAACGGGAGGTTCCGCCCGGAGGATGCGGTATCCCCGGTGGACCTGGCGCAGTTTTGCGCCACCCGTCTGGGCCGCACGCCGCCCCTGGAGCGCTGGGAACGGATCACCCACGGGGAGTTTTTTGCGCTGGTCACGGCGCTGCTGGAGAAATAATGGGATCCACAACAAAAACCGCGTCGTCCTCCCTGGACTGTCTCTCCGTCCAAGGGGGCAACGCGGTCTTTGTTATCTCTTCAAAATGACCTCGACGATTTCTGCCGTAGCATTGTCGGGGTAGTATTTGATCTGCCAGGGGCAGGGGGGATAGACAACGGGTTCCGGTTCCTCTGCCGGATTGTCCGCCGAGGGCTCTTCGTCATCCGGGAGGTCCTCCTCCGATGTGTTTTCCTCAGGCTCTCCGGAGGGCTCCTCCGCCTGTGCGTTTGGTTCCCCCTCGGGGGAGTCCGCCTCCGATTCTGCTTCCGGTTCCGCCTCCTGTCCGTCCTCCTCCGCTTTTAGGTCTGCCTCTAATGTGGCCTGCTGTTCCATTTCGGCCTGACACATCTCCTGCCAGAGTCCCTCCACGGCGGCCAGGACGTCCTCGCGGGGGGTGTCATAGGAAAACCGGGCCGTCTGCTTCTCCAGCTCCTCGCGGACGGCCAGCCGCAGCAGGTCCACCAGGGATTGGCTGTCGGAGATCGTAATCAGGGAGGAGACGTCCTCCGCGTCCTCCCGGTAGGACATCGTGCAGGTGATGGTGCTGTAGTTGGTGCCGCTCTCATAGTCGAAGAGGAGGTCTTTCAAGAGGTAGGAGCCCAGGGTGGTTTCCCTGCGGACTTCCTCCCGCGCGGCGCGGGCCTGCTGGTAGGTCCAGGACTCCCCATAGCAGCGGATGACGCCCTCCTCCGCGTGTTCCTCCACGAGGAGGAGGAGGGAGTTGACCAGATCCTGGTAGTTGTCCACGCGGAGGGTGTCCTCCGCGCCGGAGTCCCAGTAGCGGTCGGCGTAGGGTTCTACAACGCTGTAGGAGCGCTCCAACAGGGCGGTGCAGCCGGACAGCAGGCAGACCGCCAGCAGCAGGCTGGCGGCCTGCCCGGCCGCCCGGGGGGGATTTTTTTTCATCTTTTCACCTCCTACAATATAGATTACGGTAAAAGGCACGGCAGCCAGCCGTGTCTTTTG
>CAJUPS010000104.1 GCA_910588045.1 uncultured Oscillospiraceae bacterium
TCGAGGCGCTAAAGGAGTACAAGAAAACCGTCTCCTCCCGGTGGATGTTCCCCTCCTCCAAAAAGGAGGACGCTCCGCTGGCTCCAGCAGCCGCCAGCCACAGGCTGAGTAAAATCCTATCGCATGCTGGGTGCAAAAAGGTTCGGTTCCACGATCCCCGCCAATCCCACGAAGGGCTGTGCCCTGCCGAAGCTGGAGGAGAAGGAGATGAAGATTCTGCCGCCGGAGAGTCTGGGCACCTTCTTCGAGGAAGCCCGGAGAAGCGGCGCGTTTGAGCTGTACTACATCGACCTCGCCACGGGTCTCCGGCGGGGAGAACTGCTGGGGCTGAAATGGAGCGACATTGATCTGGATAAGGGCATCATCCACGTCCGACGACAGGTCCTCCGTCAAAATGGTGAGGTAGTGGAAGCCCCGCTGAAAACGAAAAATTCCTACCGCAACATTGCGATAGGAGCGGATGCCGTCAAAGTCCTCAACGGCATGGAGCAGAAAGACGAGTATGTATTCCCCTCGCCGTACGGCGGACCGATGTCCCCGGACAGCGTTCTGCACATGCTCCAGAGGGTTCTGAAACGGGCAGGACTGGAACGGATCCGGTTCCACGACGGGCCTGTTAAAATAGGACTAAATCAGCAACACCCCACAGCAAGGGGCGCACTGGTTTAGTCCTGTTTTTATTCTATGAACATAGAAGGAGGCCAAAATGAGCAAAACAGCCAAAATTACGGCAATCTGTAACCAGAAAGGCGGAGTTGGCAAGACTGTAACAACGGTCAATTTGGGAATCGGGCTGGCACGGGAAGGCAAGAAGGTCCTCCTGGTGGACGTAGACCCCCAAGGTTCGCTTACCGCCAGCCTGGGCTATCAGCACCCGGACCAGCTTGAAGGGACCCTTGCCGATGTGCTGGGATTTATCATTACGGACAAGCCTGTACTTCCCGGAATGGGCATCATTCATCAGGCGGAGGGCGTTGATCTCCTTCCCGCCAACATCGAATTATCTGGCCTGGAGGTCACGCTGGTGAACACCATGAGCCGCGAGACAATCTTGCGCGAATACCTGAACAGTGTCCGCGAACAGTACGATGTGATCCTGCTGGACTGCTGCCCATCCCTGGGTATGCTGACCATCAATGCCCTGGCCGCTGCTGACGAAGTAGTGATTCCCATGCAGGCGCATTACCTCTCCATCAAGGGCCTCGAACAGCTTATCCATACCATATCAAAAGTGAAGCTGAAAATCAACCCCCACCTGGACATTGCGGGTATTCTCATAACCATGGCGGATATGAGAACCAACTACTCCCGCGAGATCGTGGAACTGTTGAGAGATGCCTATGGTAACGGTGTACGCATTTTTGACAGCATTATCCCCTTGTCCATCCGGGCGGCAGAAACCAGCGCGGAGGGTCGGAGCATCTACCTTCATGACCCTGCCGGTAAAGTCTCCGCTGCGTATGCCGCGTTGACGCGGGAGGTTCTGGCATGAAAAGCAGCGCCAGCAAGATACAGTTGACCGGTTATGACGCTTTGTTTCAGACAAGTGGACCGGCAGAGGTCAACGATAATCTGGTGCAGGAGGTCCCTCTGTCAGAGCTGTTCCCTTTCAAAAATCATCCCTTCCAGGTACGGGATGATGAAGCGATGCAGAAAACAGTGGAGAGTATCGCACGAAGCGGCGTTCTCTCTCCCGGTATCGTCCGCCCCCGGCAAGAGGGCGGCTATGAGATCATAGCGGGCCACCGGCGCAAGCGGGGGAGTGAGCTGGCGGGTAAGGCCACCATGCCGGTACTCGTTCGGACACTGGATGATGACGAAGCGACTATTATCATGGTGGACAGCAACCTCCAGCGGGAGAAAATCCTGCCTAGCGAAAAAGCCTTTGCCTATAAAATGAAACTGGAAGCCTTGAAGCATCAGGGTCAACGGCGTGATCTCACTTTAGAACGCGGCGTTCCAAAGTTACCAGCGCGAGAAAGGATTGCACTGGAAGCAGGAGAAAGCTGTGGCTTGGCAATTACTCGGTACATAGCTTTGACGAAGCTGATCCCGCCCCTGTTGGTCTTGGTGGACGAAGATAAACTGTCGTTCAGCACAGCCGCCGACTATATTTCCGCTCTGACAGCGCAGGAACAGACGAACCTTGTATCGGTGATGGACAAGCTGAATCTGATTCCAAGCAAAGGCCAACTTGTAAAGATCAAGCAGCACAGCAAGGACGGCACCCTGACCCCCACCGTCATTGAAGCCCTTTTGAAAGCGGAACATCCCGCCGCTGTACAGGTAGTTTTAAAGCAAACGAGGCTGCGCCAATACTTTCCGCAGACCTACACCGCCCAGCAAATGGAGGAAGTGATCGTGTCTTTGTTGGAAACGTGGAAAATTCAACATTTATAGGAAAGGGGTCTTAACATGGCTGATTTACAAATGGTGCTTTCAGAGGCTGTCAAGCTGAACCAGCGCATTGCGCAGTTTCTCAAATTCTCTACCTACCCGGACTATGATGATTTGAGCGGCCTCGACATTGATTTTGCTGATGGCGAGCAGCTCCTTCTCCTGGAGGAATTGCGGCGTATCACGGACCGGCTGGCGGATGTGCAGGAGTACATTTCCTATCTGACCCAGCCCATCACCGAGGTCAGCACCCTACGGAAAGGGTCCGCTGGGAAATATCGGACCGCCAAAGGTCACTTCTACGACTGCCGAAGCACAGTTGAAGCCCTGGTGACGGACGAATACCACGATGTTCCCTACTGGACCCGGACCGTTGTGGAGCACAACGGAGAGGATTATTACCTCGTTGGGTACAAGGGCCTCCCCATGAACGGGCTGTGTGTCCGTGTGAGATCGGCAGCATAATCAATCAGACAAGCCCATCCGCAACTGACTAAAATTCAGTTGCGGGTGGGCTTTTTTGCGTTTACGGCCAAAATGACAAGCGGCAGAAGCATGAGCGCCCTGGTGACTATCAACAGTCACCAGGGCGCTTTTTTGTTTTTCCGCACATCACAAAGGAGGCAATCACTATGCCGTCAAATCTGAACCTGGACTACTATTACGGGACCGAAGCGGACCAGTACAGCTTTTACCGCATCCCCAAGACCCTGCTGACAGACCCCCGCTACAAGAGCGTTTCTATTGAGGCCAAGGTCCTCTACGGCCTGCTACTGGACCGTATGGGGCTGTCCATCAAAAACGGCTGGATGGACAGCGATGGGCGTGTCTACATCTACTTCACCCAGGAGGACGCTATGAACCTCATGAGCTGCGGCAAGGACAAGGCCACGAAGCTGTTCCGGGAATTGGACAAGGACGGCATTGGCCTGATCGAGCGGAAGAAGCAGGGCCAGGGACGGCCCACGCGGATTTACGTCAAGAACTTCGTCCTGCCCCCGGAACCCGGCCAGCCCCAGAAGCCGGGACAGACCCCGCCGCCTCCGGCTCCCCAGACTGCGGAAAATCAGCGGTCAAGACCGCTGGACAGCGCCGCACTCTTGACTGCGGAAATTCCGCAGTCTGCACCGCTGGAAACACGCGGTCTTGACTGCGATTTTTCCGCTCCTAATAAGACTGAAAAGAAAAATACTGATCTGAACGATACTGACCCATCCATCCTTCCCCCTACCCCCGCGCCGTCCACCTCTCCCCCTTCTGGTCGGCCCAAGAGCCGGATGAGGATGGATGAGATGGACAGATACAGAGAGCTGATTCAGGAAAATATCGACTTTGACCTCCTGCTCCAAGAGCATCCCTACGACGCGGACACGCTGGAGGGCTATGTGGAGCTTATGGTGGAGGTCTGCTGTTCCCGGCGGGACTTCATCCGTATCGCCGGAGAGGAAATGCCCACCGGCGTGGTCAAGAGCCGGTTTCTGAAGCTGAACCATGAGCATATCGCCTACGTTCTGGACAGTCTGAGCCAGAACACCACGCTGGTAAAGAACATCAAGGCATACACCCTGGCGGCGCTCTACAACGCGCCCACAACCATCAGCCAGTATTACGCATCCCTGGTCAGCCACGATCTGGCCCAGGACGCCGCTGGAATATAAAAACCGGACAAAACGAAGGAGGATTTTCTGTATGGCAAACAAAATCGACATTCTGGTGGTAGAACCCGGCGAGGCTCCCCGCCCCGCCCAGGTGGAGGACACGCTGGAAGCCTTTCAGCAGATTGTGGGCGGGCCTATCGAGGCCGGGTGCTACCTGCCCCAGCGGGTCATGCTGATTTGCAACAGCGAGGGCAAGCACATGAAGCTCATGCCCAACCGGGAGAATCCCATGGACAGCGGGGACTTCATCGCCGGGACCTTCCTGCTGTGCGGCTTTGAGGGGGAACACTTCACCTCCCTGACCCCCGCCCAGCGGCAGGAATTTGAAGCCTATTTCGCCACGTCCGGCCCGGAGGGAGGCGATAAGGATTGACCCACCGCAACCTGCTCCGCCGCCTGCGGGTCCCGCCTTAGTACATATCGGCTCAAACTGCAATCACACAAAATTCAGAAAGGAGACTGATCGTTATGAAAATACAGCGAATCGTCACGCTGCTGTGTACTGCCGCACTGCTTCTGTGCGCGGCCTCGCCCCCCGCCCTGGCTGCGGACCGCTCCGCTGCCTGCTACTACCCGGTGGAAGTGGAATCCTACACCGCCGGGGACTTTGACCAGCCCCGCATCCGCAAGGTCTACCAGCTTTCCCGTTCAGACGATCCCGCCGGTATTCCCACAGAGGATTTTGAGGAATACGGCAGGACCTTCCACCTGATGGAAATGACCCGGAAGGATGAGATCGGCGTGGATACCCAGCCCCTGACCAAGACCGTCACCACGGACAGCGCCACCGGCGATCTGGGGGAGATTTTGAAGCAGCTTGCCCCGGAGATCGAGGCGGAGACGGAGGACGGCTATGCCGGAATGCTGAAGCTGGACTACAACAGCGTCCAGGCGGAGGTCAAGGGCTACAAGACCTCCACCCGGAACCTCTCCGCCAGCCGGACCTATCCCAACCTGTCCGACGCGGACCTGTCCCTGGTTCCCAAGACGGTGACAGAGGGCGGCAGGACGCTGACGCTGGCGGATGTGAAGTGGTCCGATTCCACGAATATGGAGGGTGAGGATGTGGTGGTGCGCTATACCGCCACCGCCAGCTATACCGGCTCCGTCACCAGCCGCTATGCCACCGGCTACACCGTCACAGCGGACTACACCGGCGAGGTTGCCAAAACCAACTGCGAGATCGTGACCTATACCGCCATCTTCGGCTGTACGGATGTGCCCTATCACGATACGAAAACCAACGCGCCCCAGGACAGCGGCCTGACCGGGGCGGATACGTCTCAGGAGATGCCCCCTGCGCCCCAGAGCGGCCCCGCACCCTCTACAATGCTCTCCGTACTCGGCTGTGCAGGCGGCATTGCCGCACTTTTGGCCGCTGGCGGGTGGAGCGTGATGAAAATGAGAGAAAGGAGATCAGACACTTGAAGCTGCGAACCTATTTGAAGGCCCTGCTTATTTCGTCTCTGCTGGTGACATTGTTCGTCTCCCCGGCCAGCGCCCTGGAGTACGACTTTGATGGAGCGGACGATTATCTGTTCGGCAAGCCCACCTCCCAGGAGGTCATTCACCGGGAGGAAGAAGATCAGAACACGAACCGGAGCAAAACCGCCGCCCGGATGCCGCCCGGTTTCGGAACGCCCACCAGCTACCTCCCCAACTCCGGCGAGTACCTGACCCCCAACCTTACCCCCGGCGGCATGGACGGCGGGCTGGTCAACAGCTTGGGGAATGTGGACTACACCACCCTGCCCAGCGTGGACGGCTCCGCTCTGCCCAACCTCCCCGATCACAGCTTTTCCACCAGCACCTGGACGGGGAGCGGCGGCGTTGGCTATACGGATGTGACCCAGGACAGCTACTATACGGACGGAACCCTGGGCAGTCTGCATATTCCCGCTATTGGCCTTACCGCCAAGATCGTCCAGGGAACGGACAGCGCGGCGTTGACCAAGGGCGTGGGCCATTTCACCGACACCAGCATTTGGAATGGCAACGTCTGTCTGGCCGCTCACAACCGGGGCACCAACTCCTATTTCGGGAAAATCCATACGCTGAGCATCGGGGACAGCATCACCCTCACCACCAAGGAGGGGACCCGCACCTACTCTGTCACCAGCGTGGAGAAGGTCAGCGAGACGGACAACAGCGGCACCGCCTCCACCAGCGACAACCAGATCACCCTCTATACTTGTGTGAGGAATGAGCGGGAATACCGCTGGTGCGTGAAAGGCATCGAAAGTTAAGGAAAAACTTTCGCAAAACCGCTTGACAAATATTTCCATTTCTGCTATGATATACTTGGTTAGATGCAGCTAACTCCCGGATAGACAGAAATGGAGGCGTCAAAATGAAAAACAGGTATTTCACTTTCGTAATGGGTATGCTGGTTGGAGCGATGCTGTTCGGCGGTGGGACCGCCTATGCCGCAGGGGTCATAGCGGAATTATCTGTCCAGCCCATCTACGTGGACGGCCAGCAGGTTCAGATGACCGCATACAGCATTGGCGGCAACAATTATGTGAAGCTGCGGGACATTGGACAGGCGGTGGGCTTCAACGTATACTGGCAGGACGGCGTTCAGATTGACAGCGACGCGCCATACACCGGCACAGCCCCGGCACAGACGGATTCCATTCGGGTGAGCAGCTACAAGGGGACCACCTTGAAAGCGGGGGAAGGGAGCGGCCTGATCGTTTCGGAACCGGGCTGTACCGCAGTCTCCAGCGACCCCGCCATTGTGCGTGTAGAAAATGTGCTGGGCTACTGGACGGCCAAGACGCAGGCTCCTGGTAAGGCCACCATCACCGTGACCGCCCCGGACGGGCGGACAGGGAGCGTGACAATTACCGTGGAAGCGGACGGTCCATCCTCTCCTGCCGGTGAAACCAGCTCCGCCCTGGCGGACAACATGGAGATTCGCCAGGAATTGATTCAGCTTATCAATCAGACCCGCAAGGCCAACGGCGTGGCGGAGCTGCCAGTCAACGAGGCCCTGATGGACGCCGCACAAGCCCTCTCGGATCAGCGGTATTCCTGGCACCACACCCAGGAGGAATGCGAAGCCGTGATTGACAGCGGCTATCCTTACGGTTTTGGCATAAACCTGACGGTATTCACTGGTGTTGCCGCAGAGGATGCAGCCCAACACGCCCACGAAAACTGGCTTAATTCTTCAGGACACTTTGAAACCATGATAAAGCCAGACTGTGACGGTATTGGCGTGGGTGTGACTGAAAGCGGCGGCGCAACCTACTGTTATATGATCGTTGGCAGACCGAACACCCACAATCCCTACGAATAACTGAATACGGATATGGAAAGGTCTTTCAGCCCCATGCTGAAGGGCCTTTTCTTATACCGCAAAATGGAAAGGAGTTTTTTAACATATGAAAAAAATCCGGTTCTCCCTCACCCGCATAACGGCTATGCTGTTGGTGCTGGTGTGTATCTTGGGCTTGCTGCCTGCCACGGCGCTGGCGGCAAGCCCCAGCTCCATCAAGATGGACGACTGTACTCATAACGGGGTCAAATATGAATCCCCGGCTCTGGGCACCTGCCATCTCCACCAGATGCACTTTGGGCTTAATGGAAAGAGTACCATGGGCTTCTGCGCCGAGAAAGGCAAGGGCATGGGCTGGTCCCTGGAGGGCCACACGTGGGGTAATCCCCAGTCCATTTCCGATCCCACCGTCAAGACCATGATGGCCTTTTTCTACGCCCACTCTACCGGCGTATTTACCGATCAAGCCCACGCCCTGAACGTGGATGATGTGTGGGACAGCGACTACACATGGACGATGAACGCCTGGGTGCAGGCGATTGTCTGGCGCTACAAGGCCGGTCTGCTGGCAGACCCCGTGACCGCTTGCGCCGAGGAACTGCTGTACGTCTATAACAATCTGGAGCATACCAGCTATACCAGCATTGACGATACGATGGACGGCAGATCGTTCCGTGACCGCGCCCAGTATATCCTCGACCTGGGGGCGCAGGGCGTATGGGGCGATTGCGCCGTCTATGAGTACGCTTACACTGGCCCCGGCTCTAACTATCATCCGGCCAGCGACGTACAGGCCATTATGATTGGGGAACTGAATATCACCCGTGAGAAGTATGATCTCACTGTCAAGAAGGTAGACAGCACCAATCCCAACAAGGGCCTGCCCGGAGCGAGATTTAAGGTGACTTCTGAAAACGGCACCTACTCCAAGGAGATCGTAACGGGTAGCGGCGGAACCTATACCTTGTCCGCCCTGGAAGCGGGCACTTACGCCGTGACTGAATTGGAGGCCCCGGAGGGCTATGAGATCGACAACGCTGGCCCGCAGTATGTGGTCCTGCCCAGCAATGGCAATAACACCGTAACCGTCACCTTTGCCGACAGCCCCGAAATCACCGGCGAGGGCAGTATCCGCAAGGTGGACGCGGATGACCCCACCAAGGGCCTCGCCGGGGCGGTCATTAAAATTGAGGGCGTGGACAATGATTTTACTGGAACCTTCATCACCGGCGAGGGCGGCTATCTGACCGACGTTCCCTGGAAGGATATGCCCATTGGCAGCTACACCGCCGAGGAAGTGACACCCCCGGAGGGCTACACCAAAAGCCCCGATGTGAATAAGACTAAGCAGTCCTTCCGCTGGGACGGCAAGAGCGACATTGCCCTGGTGTTTGAAAATGACGCCAAGGTAAAGGTAAAACTTATCAAACTGGATGACAGCGACAATCCCCTCCCCGGCGCGGTGTTCAACATCATCAAGGACGGCCAGATTGTCGGCACGGAGGCCACCAAAGCGGACGGCTCCATTACCGTCACCGATGTGACCGAGGGAATGTACGCTTTTGTGGAGGTGAGTGCCCCGGCTCCCTACGCCACCCTCACAGAGCCGGTCATCGCCCATGTGGATCAGGCCACTATCAACGGCGGCGGCACCGTCACCGTGACAGCCTCCGACAAGCGGCTCCCCAACCTGACGATTCTGAAACGGGACGCGCAGACTGGAGATGTGATCCCCAATACCCATTTTGAGATCAAGGGCATCCACTACGGCTACCACAACGATGTGACTACCGGCGCAGACGGCAGGGCCGTCCTCTCCAATATCCCCGTGGACAGCTATGAAGTGGTTGAGAAGTCCGTTCCCGCCCCCTATGTGGTGGGGGATGAACCCACGCAGACCATTTGGCTGGAGGCTGGTGACAATAAGGAGCTGATTTTTGATAATTTCAAACAGCCTCTTTTGAAAATTACCAAAATTGAAAAGGGTACGGGCAATCCCATCCCCGGTACGGTGTTTCTGCTGGAAGCCATTGACGGCGATTACCGCCACGAAGTTACCACCGAGGCCAGCGGCTCCGTGGAGCTGCGGGTTGCTCCCGGCAGTTATCGCGTAACGGAGAAGTCTGTCCCGGAGCCGTACTGTATCAGTGATAAGCCAACCCAGACCATCAGCTTGAATGGCGGCGATGAGAAGGAAGTCATTTTTGAGAATCTTAAAAAGCCGGAGCTGACGATCTCCAAGGTTGACGCTGACAGTGGTAAGCCTGTCCCCGGCACTGTGTTCACCGTAAAAGCTATCAACGGGGACTATCAGGACGATTGGACTACCGGCGAGGACGGCAAGGCTACCCTGCGGGTTGCCCCCGGCACATATGAGGTGACGGAGAAATCTGTACCCGCGCCCTATTATCTGCCGGATAAGGATAAAGACCGTGTGCAGACAATTTCCTTGCACCCAGGCGATGAAAAGACGCTGGTTTTCCGCAACCACAAGGCCCCGGAGCTGACCATTTTTAAGGAGGACAGCGTGGCGGGCGCTCCTATTGAGGGGGCCAAGTTCCACGTCACCTACACCAGCAACGGCGAGGCGGCGGAGGCCCCCGGCTCCATCGACTACGGGTATATTTTCACCGATGCCAGGGGCGAAATCAAGGTGCATGAACAGGGGAAGAAGATGTACCCCGGCGAGTACACCGTGACCGAGGTGGCCCCCGCCCCCGGCTTTCAGATGAAGGAACCCACCACGCAAAAGGTCATTATCCACGGCGGCGAGAGTAAGACCCTGACCTTCCAGAATGAGCCGCTGAATGGAATTATTGTGGAAAAGTACGACAGCGTGACCCACGAGGCTCTGCCGGGATGCACCTTCCAGCTCCGCTATCTGGGCGGCACTTCCGGCACGGGCGGCACTGTCATCGGGCAGAAAGTGACCGGGAAGAACGGCACCGCCATCTGGACGGGGCTGCAAAGTGGAACCTATGTGGTGGAGGAGGTAGACCCGGCTGACGGGTATTCCATCATCAATGCCTCCGAGACGGTGTTTCTGGCCGACAGCGGGGAGCAGAGTGTCATTACCGTCCGCTTTGACAACGCCCCGGACGGGATTTTGCTTGTCAGAAAGGTATGCTCCGTCAACCCCAGCATTACACTCCAGGATGCCGAGTTCAAAATCATGTACGCGGACGGTAGTCTGATCGGGGACAGCAACGGCATTTACCGCACCGATGAAAACGGCGAAATCCGCATCCCCGGCCTGAAACCCGGCAAGAGCGTGGTAGTTACGGAAACCCGCGCCCCTGCCGGTTTTATCATCGACACCCAGAGCCAGACCGTACAGATCAAGGAGGGCCGTACTGTCACCCTTGCTTTTAAGAATCAGCCGAAAGGCTCCATGATTATCCAGAAGCGGGACAGTCAGACCGGCCAGCCCCTCCCCGGCGCGGAGTT
>CAJUPS010000105.1 GCA_910588045.1 uncultured Oscillospiraceae bacterium
ACTTTTGCCGCGTGGCAAAAGTAGGCGCGGAGTCCGGGGGCGCGCAGCTCCCGGGCCGATTCAAGAAAGATGGTTCCCTTCGCGCCGGAGGCGCGAAATAAGAGCACACAGCAGGCCTTCGCCTTGCCGTGTGCTCTTGTTTTAGACTGCCTCTGTCCTCCGCCCTCGGGAGGAGGATTTCCTCTGCGCCCGCTTGAGCTTATAAAGCTCCTCCGTGGCAAAACTGAGCTTCGTAACCACATTGGGCTTGGAGGGATAACAATAGAGACTGTCATTGTCCGTGGAAATATCCACGCAGTCCTCCGGGCGGACGTAGCAATAATCATATTCAACATGAAGCCCATACATCCCCAGGGGCGGACGGTGGATCCGGTAGGGCTTCCCGTTGTGGACGCCCTCTACGATGAAGCCCTCCTCCATGTCGTGAATCAGCCGCGCCTTCCCCAGCTTCTGGAAGCGCCAGGCATTGGGCAGGGAGAAGACCTCTACCTCATCCTCAAAGTGGTAGCTCCCCTCCTCCAGCTGCCGCCGGACCTGGGCGCGCTCCCACTCGAACCAGTCCGGGGGATAGGCAAACTCCGTCTCCCCCTCCCTGGCGTGGAGGACCCCCAGCTCGTCCAGCTCCCACTCCCGGCCGCAGGCCCCGCAGCGCAGGGTGGACCCGTGGCTCTCCATCCTGGACTCGGTCAGGCAGCGGGGACACTGGTAGAGCACCTTGTGGAGCCCCTCCGCCCGGAAGGGCTCGGTGATGCGGATGTTCTGCTCCCGCTGCCAGCGGTACTCGTCGTAGTCCATGGCCTGGCGGATGACCGCGCCGATCTCGGAGGCGGACTTCTCCGCCACCTCCTCCGCCGTCAGGACCTGGGTCATGGTGGTGTAGAGGGGAACCTTCCGGGGCTGACGGTAGTTCCAGAAGGGGGTGTGGAGATAGTTGCCGTGGTGGAGAAGGACCACGACGGGGACCCCCTGATTCTTGACCAGCTTCTCCAGGGAGTCGGGCAGAATGGCGGTGGTCCCGATGGGGGTGTAGCGGGCCTCGGGATACATGCACAGGATGTCCCCGTACTCCCGCAGGACCTTCTTCACCGAGCGCAGAAGGGTCATGTCGGTGGTGAACTTCCGCTTGCACAGGCACCCCAGCCACTCCATGATAAACGGACGGCGGTAATAGCCGTCGATGGTGGCGATGTTGTTCACCGCGTGGGGCCAGGTGGCGATGGCGCAGAGGTGGAAGTCCACAAAATACATGTGGTTCGACAGCAGGATATAGGGGGGCTCGAGGCCCTCCATGTTGATTTTCTCAATTTTATACTCCTGCCCCATCATGCTCAGGCCGCACAGGGCCCGGAGAATGGCGGTAAAGACCTTCCTCTGCCGCAGAGGCGGGCGCGTGGTATCGTAGCGCCTGAGGGTTCCGTAGTTGACATCCATGCTCTCCATCGTCATTCTCCCTCCCGCCGGGGCCCCGGCAGTCTGTATCATGTCCGGTCAATTGCCGGGGACTTGCCCTGTCCTCAGATCCTGCCGTAGAGCCGGGCGTACTGGAGGAGCTTCTTGGCGAGGGCGGGGCTGGCCTCGCCGGGCAGGAGCCGCCACTGCCAGTTGCCGCCCAGGATGCCGGGCGTGTTCATCCTGCCCTCCGCGCCCAGACCCAGGCAGTCCTGCATCTGCACCACGAAGGTGTCCGCCACCGAGGACATGCCGCCGCGGATCATGCCCCAGTGGAAGCCCTCCGCCTCACTCAGTCCCAGGTACTTGCGGGCCATGGTGACGCTGGAGCGGTCCGCCTGCTCCCGCCACTGCATGACGGTCTCGTTGTCGTGGGTGCCCACATAGCAGACGCAGTGCCGGTCGTAGGTGTGGGGGAGGTAGTTGCTGGGTTCCCGGGTGTCGAAGGCGAACTCCAGGACCTTCATGCCGGGCAGTCCGGACTCCGCCAGCAGCTCGTGGACGGCGGGGGTGAGGAACCCCAGGTCCTCGGCGATGAACTGCAAGTCGTGGAACCACCGGGTCAGCACGCCCACCAGGTCCATCCCCGGCCCCTTCCGCCAGCGGCCGTTTTTCGCGGTGGTCTCGCCGTAGGGCACCGCCCAGTAGCTCTCCAGACCCCGGAAGTGGTCGATCCGGATGATGTCGAACAGGCGGCCCGCCCCTGCCACCCGGCGGATCCACCAGTCGTAGCCGTCCTTCTTCATGCGCTCATAGTCGTAGAGGGGGTTGCCCCAGAGCTGTCCGTCGGCGGTAAAATAGTCCGGCGGTACGCCGGAGACCTCGGTGGGCACCAGGCCCTCGCCCAGCTGGAAGAACTCCGGCTCCGCCCACACGTCGGCGGAGTCCATGGCCACATAGATGGGCATGTCGCCGATGATCCGGATGCCCAGGGAGTGGATGTAGTCCCGCAGGGCGTCCCACTGCCGGTAGAACAGGTATTGCAGGTAGGAGTAAAAGGCGACGTCCTCCGCCAGCTCCCGGCGGCAGCGCTCCACGGCCCCGCTTCTGCGCAGGCGGATGTCCTCGTCCGGCCACTCCAGCCAGCTCTTCATCCCGAAGCTGCTCTTGACCGCCATGTAGAGGGCGTAGTTGTCCAGCCAGGGGTTGGCGCTCCGGAAGGCCTCCACCGCTTCGCGGTCCCGGGGATAGCCCTTCTGAAACGCCTTGCGCAGCACCTGAAAGCGGGAGGCGTAGATCTTTCCGTAGTCCACATAGCGGGGGTCGTCGCCCCAATCGGCCTGCTCCAGGTCCGCCGGGTCCAGCAGCCCGTCCTCCGCCAGCATCTCCAGGTCGATGAAATAGGGGTTGCCCGCGAAGGTGGAAAAGCTCTGATAGGGGCTGTCGCCATAGCTGGTGGGGCCCAGGGGCAGGAGCTGCCAATACTTCTGCCCGGCGGCGCGGAGGAAGTCCGCGAAGGCGTAAGCCTCCCGGCCCATGGTCCCGATCCCGTAGCGGGAGGGCAGGGCAGAGATCGGGAGGAGAATGCCGCTGCTGCGGTCCATAACAATCACTCTTTCTGTTTTGGTTTTGAGGAGAGAGGGGAAATATCTGTGTCCTCCATATTACCATTCCGGCGGCGCGGTGTAAAGGGAGAAAACGCCGGTTAGGAAAAATTTTGACGGGGCGGCCCTACTTGGATTGGGCGGCATAGTCCGTCTGGTCCGGGTAGCGGTAGGGCTCGCAGGGGACGGGGCCCTCCACCGAGACGCGCCCGCCCGAGACGTGCATCCGGACTGCCAGCGGCGGTTCCCCGGTCAGGCGGACGCTGCGCTCGTCCGGCTGACAGCCGCCGACGAACAGCGTGTAGGCCCCGTCCAGCAGGACGGCGCTGCCGTCCTCCAGCACGCTGGAAAGCGCCCGCAGCGGGACCGTCAGGCACACGGCGGCGCACTGGTGCGCGGCCAGCGCATCTCTCTGAAAGGCAACCAGATGGTGGTGGGGCTTTTCAAAGGCCTCCCCCTCATACCGCGCGTAGCACTGGGTCACCTGCTCCCGGTCCAGACCGCTCCGGTTCTCCAGCCGTACCCGGACCGACAGGCTCTCCCCGCACGCCTCCACGGACAGGTCCGTATAGACGCCCGTTCCGTAGGAGAGCCCATAGCCAAAGGGATACCAGGGCGCGGCCGTTATGAATTTGTAGGTCCTGCCGACCATGCGGTAATCGGTGAACGCAGGCAGGGGCTGCCTGTCGTAGTAGAAGGTCAGCGGCAGTCGGCCGGAGAAATCCGTGTGCCCGAACAGCAGCCGCGCCAGCGCCCGGCCCCCGTACTGCCCGGGATACCACGCCTGCACGATGGCAGAAACGCCGGATGTATAGGCGCTCAGGTCCAGCGCGCTCCCGCTGCAAATCACCAGGATCACCGGCTTGCCCACCGCCAGCACCCGCTCCACCAGCATCTGCTGGGGTCCGGGCAGCAGGAGGGTCTCCTTGTCCCCGGAGGCAAAGGAGTTGCCCGCGTCGCCCTGCTCCCCCTCCAACGTCTCGTCCAGGCCGACGCAGAGGAGCACCGCGTCGGCGCATTTGGCGGCGCTCACCGCCTCGCCCAGCAGGCGGCCGGGACGGCAGAGGGGGTCGTCCACCGGGCGGAACAGGTCGCAGCCCTGGCTGTAGAAGATCCGCATCTCATCGCCTGCGGCCTGACGGATGCCGTCCAGAATGGTCACATACTCGTCGGCGTCGCCGTGGTAGTTGGCGTGGAGGACCTTTATGCTGGCGGCGTTGGGCCCGATCACGGCCAGATGCTTGATCGCCCGCCGGTCCAGGGGGAGAATGCCGTCGTTCTTGAGCAGGACCATGCTCTTTTCCGCCGCCCGCAGGGCCGCTTTCCGGTGCTCCGGCCGACAGAGCGCCGTATAGGGGATCCGGTGGAACGGGCAGTCCGCATCGAACATCCCCAGGGCATACCGGGTGGTGAACACCCGGACGGCGGAGCGGCGGATCTCCTCCTCCGTAACCAGTCCCTCCCGCAGTCCGGCCAGGAGATACTCGTAGGTGCACCCGCAGTTCAGATCGCATCCCATGCGCACGGCGAGGCTGGCGGATTCCTCCGGGCGGCGGGTGTAGCCGTGGCCCTCGTGGAAGTCCCGCACCGCCCCGCAGTCGGACACCACGTGGCCCGCAAAGCCCCACTCCTCCCGGAGAATTTTCGTCAGCAGCCGCTCGTGGCCGCAGGCGGGCTCCCCGTTTACCCGGTTGTAGGCGCCCATGACCGCCTCCACCTTCGCCTCCCGGACAGCAGTCTCGAAGGCGGGGAGGTAGGTCTCCCGCAAGTCCTTCTCCGTCACCCGGGCGTCAAATTCGTGCCGCAGGACCTCCGGCCCGGAGTGGACCGCAAAGTGCTTGGCGCAGGCGGCGGCCTTCAGATACGCCGCATCGCCCTGGAGCCCCTCGATAAAGGCCCTGCCCAGGCGTCCGGTCAGCGTGGGGTCCTCGCCGTAGGTCTCGTGTCCCCGGCCCCACCGGGGGTCCCGGAAGATGTTGATGTTGGGGGACCACATGGTCAGCCCCTTATAGATGTCCCGGTCCTCCTCCGCCTGGGCGGCGTTGTACTTCGCCCGGGCCTCCTCGGCGATGATCCCGGCCTCCTCCTGCAAGAACGCCGGGTCAAAAGCCGCGGCCATGGCAATGGACTGGGGGAACACCGTGGCGGTCCCCGCCCGGGCCACGCCGTGGAGCGCCTCGCTCCACCAGTTGTAGGCCGGTACGCCCAGCCGCTCGATGGCCGGGGCGCTGTGGAGGAGCTGGGAAGCGGCCTCCTCCACCGTCATCTGCGCCACCAGCTGCTCCGCCCTGCGGCGGAAAATTGCTCGGTCCATGGTTTTCCTCCTTCTCTAGGGCGTGAAACCCGAGAAGATTTCTGCAAAATTTTGTCTTGTCCGTGAAAAAGCTCTTTCCGTCGGACAATTCTCCACGGGTCAAACAAGCCCTCTAGTTTTCTAAGCAGCGATCCAAAAAATTACTGGCCGCTTCGACATCAATATCAGCATCAAAATGATCAACCAGTTCCTCCAAAGACTTCCCGTCATATTGTGTAACCCCTCGGGAATTTCGCCCTGCCCAATGCTTAATGATTCTTGTGCCGGAGAGGATCTGCTTGTTGTACATAGAACACAGGCGGGTACGAATATTCTTATTGGAATCAATAGCCACAATATAAATCATGTATACACTCTTTTCCACAGCCAGGAACGACAGCAATTTATCAATGTTATATCCCTTGGGGTTGCTGGATAAAAACAAAATTTTTGTTTTTATATCTGTCTCCGTGATATACCGATCGAATGCCCGCTCATAGTCCCCTAATTTATCCGCGGTATAGACTTCAGGCAGAGGTTTCCTCGCGTGCAGGCAATGAATCAAATCTGCTTTCAGGCGATCGGAAGAGGTAATGAGGTACTCAATGATACGCCCCCTCAAATTTATGTTATCAATAAAGGCCGCTATTGCAATTTCGGATGCAACCGACTGTACACGTGTGTACAAATCCTGATTCAGGATGCGATACTCCTCCGATTCCAAAAATGAGGCCGCACGACTAATTGAGCGGCGGATCGTTTCGGTCTGCAACGCGGTAGGTACAAAACGGCTTCCTGTGGGAGAAATCTGATTTGTTGCCTCTACCAGTCTCTCGAGATTTTCCTCAAAGGTATAATTTTCGTGTGAGGTAAACAAAAATTCAAAATTTGGGGGGATATTCTCGATTCCCTCAAATTCTCGCATAATATCATGGCCGTTAAAGCTTCCCCTGATATTGTTCACTCTGAGGTCCTGGGAGGAATGACTGATCCTTTTTAGAAATGTCGCATTAGCGAGCAGCATATAGTTTGTCTCCGGGGTGACAAGACAAACAAGAAACGGAAGCGTATCATATTGATGCAATACCGACAGCGCCAGCACCGTGTTACTGAACCTTATGGACGAAGCAGAACAAAATCTTATTGCAAACCATTTCCCGTAAAAGACGCTGCGCACCCTAATAAGGTCATATCTCTTTTGAATTTCAGCAGCCAGTTTACGCTTATCTGCAACACCGTTTCGGGATGTCACAAATTTTACCAAATCTTCGATCACATCTCTGTTATACATCGTTCTGACCGCCCCCGTCACAAAAAAAGTTTTCTTGCACCAGTACAGCTTTGGCAGTGCCCTGGGGTTGGCCCCACTGTTTGGGCCGACGCGGTTCTGTCTGACTTGCCTTCTGCTCCGCCAGAGTATTTCTTTCCCAGAAGACGCCGTCTGTATAGCCTTGAATTGCCGTGTCCTCCAAGGCCATCGCGAGCCTCTGTTCAGCCCAGACGCAATATTGCGGTTCTATTTCAATCCCTATGAAACGTCTGCCGAGCTTCTGGGCAACAACGCTTGTTGTCCCAGAGCCCAGAAACGGGTCCAATACGATGTCATTTTCAGAGGAGCTAGCCAGCATTATTTTTGCAATCAATTTTTCTGATTTTTGGGTCGGATGGGCGGTGTTTTCCGGCATTGACCAAAAAGGAATGGTAATATCGTCCCAAAAATTCGAGGGGCAGGTGTCACGATAATTGCCGCTTTCGGACTCGGTCCAATCCTTGGGCTTGTGGTCTACCCGATACGGTGCAAGGACCTTTTTTCTGATTTTTACGGCATCCAGATGAAACGTGTATTTTTCGCTGTTCGTGGCAAACCAAATATCTTCCATCCCATTTTTCCAATTTGCTTTTGCTCCGCGCCCCTTTTCGCGTTGCCAGGTTATCCTATTTCTGACATGGAAAAATTCGCCTAGAACCCCCCCTATGATCAGACTGGTTTCCCAATCGCAGCAGATATAAATAGAACCGGTGT
Organism: uncultured Oscillospiraceae bacterium; assembly: GCA_910588045.1. Lineage (GTDB taxonomy): Bacteria > Bacillota > Clostridia > Oscillospirales > Oscillospiraceae > Pelethomonas. The sequence continues at coordinate 7,310 of CAJUPS010000105.1, forward strand.
CCTTTAGCAGCGGCTTGACAATTTCTAGCCATTGCCGCGTATACTTTTCATAATCCGATGGCGTCTTCCTGGAAAAAACGGTTCCATTAAACGATTTCCTAAGATTATACGGCGGATCTGCAATAATCAAATCCACGCTTTTAGGCGGAAGAAGTGTACAAACACGCGTCATGTCCCCTAATATCGTCTTTCCTAAAAGCGGTGCAATATGGGGTTGCGGCTGATTGACCGTAATGCATCGCTTCAGATATTCCATGCCCTCCGACAAGGGCGTATCAATCGTTTTATTTCTGGCGGCTTTTTCCGTCGGCATATCGCGCTTTTTCCTCCATTTCCATAAACAAGTCAAGGCCCCCTGTGCAGCGCCCCCACAATCCGCCTGGAGTAGTCGATAAACGTCCGGATCACCGGCGGGGCCTCCTTCAGAGAGCGGATGGCGATCCCCATGTGCCGACAGGCTGGCGGGTCCAGCGGCAGGGTCCGGACATTGTCCTGCCGCCCCTGGAGCACCAGCTGGGAGAGAATGCTGACGCCCAGACCGTGCTCCACCATGGAGAGGATCGCGGCGTCCTCCACGGCGGTGTTGCTGCGGATGTCCGGCTGGACGCCCTGGGTCTCAAACACGCCCAGAATGTCCAGGTCGAACCCCAGGGAGGGCATCAGAAATTCCTTCCGCCCGAACTCCGACACGGGAAACCGCTCCCGCCCCGCCGTGGGGTAGTCCGGCGGCAGAACGGCCAGCAGCGGGTCGTCCCACAGGGGTTCCCAGTCGAAGCGCCAGCGGTCTTGGCGGCTGGCAAAGCTGAGGTCCACCGTGCCCTCCTGGAGCCAGCGGTAAATTTCCTCCACGCTGCCCATGCGGATGTCCACGGACACATCGGGGCGGGCCCAGCGGAATTGCTGCACGATCGTGGGAAGCCAGTGCATACAGACGCTGGAGTAGGCGGCCACGCGGATGCTGGCCCGGCGCTGTCCCGACTGGGCGGCGATCTGCTCCTCCAGGCGGGCGGCCGCCTGCATCAGCTCGTGGACGGCGGGCAAAAGCCGCTCCCCGGCGGCGGTGAGCCGCACCCCGGACCGGCTCCGGACCAGCAGCGGGAAACCGGTCTCCCGCTCCAGGGCGTTCATCATATGGGTCAGTCCGGACTGCGTCAGACCGAGCCGCGCTGCGGCCCGGGTAAAACTCCCCAGCTCCGCCGCCGTCAGCACGGCCTCCCATTTCTTCGTCTCCATAGGATCCCCTCCACAGTTTATGATTCCTCCATTGAGAACACACTGTCGTTACCGTGCGGGAATGTCGGTATAAAAGGGCACAAAAGAGCGCGTTAAAGTTCTTTTTGACAACTTTTTCTTTCAAGAAAAAGTTGCTCAGCGGATGACTTTGCGGATGTCCTCGATGCGGCCGAGGACCAGCAGATGCTCCTCCTTGCGGAAGGCGTAGTCGGGGCTGAGGTTGGGGACGATGACCTCTCCGCGCTTGACGGCGATGACGGTGAGGTGGTACTTGACGCGGAAGTTCAGCTCCTTCAGGCTCTTGCCCACCCAGCGGTCCATGGGCTCCAGCTCGTAGATGGAGTGGTCGGAGGTGAGGGGGATGCAGTCGAAAATGCTGTCTGAGCTTTCGCTGACGGCCAGCCGGATGGCGGCCTCACGCTCGGGGTAGATGACGTGGTCCGCGCCGTTGCGGAGAAGGAATTTTGCCTGCATGTCGTCGTCGGCCTTGCTGAATACCTTCTTCGCGCCCAGCTCCTTGAGGAGACTGGTGATCTGGAGACTGCCCAGGACGTCGCTGTCCCCCAGGCAGACAAAGCAGGCGTCGAAGCTCTCCACGCTGAAGGAGCGCAGGACCTCCTCGTTGGTGCAGTCGCCCACCTTGGCGCTGACCACCAGGGAGAGCACGTCTTCCAGGGTCTCCCCGTTCCGGTCCACGGCCATGATTTCGCACTTCTGCTCCGCCAAGGCCCGGCAGAGGTGGTGCCCAAAGGATCCCATGCCGATCAAAAGAAAAGATTTCATGTCGATTCCTCTTTCTTGGCGGCCCCCGGGCCGCCAGGTACAATATTAGAGCCTGTTTAACATCTCCCCGCGCACGTGGGCGGCGTTACCCGATCGTGATGTCCTCCCGGGGCAGGGTGACGGGCGGGAGGGCCCGCTTCTCCAGCAGGGCCACCGCAAAGGAGATGCTCCCCACCCGCCCGCAGTACATGAGAAAGACCACCACAAGCCTGCTCCAGGGGAGGAGGTCCCTGGTGATCCCCATGGTCATACCGGCGGTGCCGATGGCGGAAAAGGTCTCAAAGAGGACCTCCGTGAGGGCCATCGGCTGGATGGCGCAGATCGCCAGAGCGCCTATGAGCGCCAGCAGCAGGTTGGTATACAGCACCGCCGTGGCCTTTTTCAGCGCGTCGTCGCCGATGCTGCGGCCAAAGGCGTTGGCGCTACGCTCCCTGCGGACGCCGGAGAGAGCGTGGAGCAGGATCACGAACACCGTGGTCGTCTTGACGCCGCCGGCGGTGGAGCCGGGGCTGCCCCCGACGAACATAAAAATGATGGTCAGCAGGAGGCTGCCGCTGGTCAGCCCGCCGGTGTCGGTGGAGTTGAAGCCCGCCGTCCGGGGGGTCACGGCGTCAAAGAGGGCGGAGAGGACCTGCTCCCCCAGGGGCCGTCCCGCCCCCAGGTTGTTCCGCTCCAGCAGGAAGAACAGCGCCCCGCCGCCCACGGTCAGCAGCAGGTTCATGGTGAGCACCACCTTGGTCTGGAGTCGATAGCGCCGCCAGCGGTGCTTGTTCCGCACCAGATCCTCCCACACCAGAAAGCCCGTACCGCCGATGAGGATCAGCGCGCAGACGGTGAGCATCACCAGCGGGTCCCCGGCGTAGGCGGTAAAGGAGGAGTATTCCCCGCTGTAGGGGCCCATGAGGTCAAAGCCCGCGTTGCAGAAGGCGGAGATACTGTGCCACACGCCGTAGTAGATCCCCCGCCCCCAGCCGAACTGGGGCACGAACCGGATGGACAGCAGCGCCGCCCCCAGCCCCTCGGTCAGCAGCGTCCCCAGCAGCACCAGCTTCATGAAGGGCACGAAGCCCCCCAGCCGGTCATAGCTGACGCTGTCCACCACCACCTCCCGCTGGCGCAGGCCCAG
>CAJUPS010000106.1 GCA_910588045.1 uncultured Oscillospiraceae bacterium
TTTTCGTGGAGGTCTTGGCGATACTTCGCCCAAGGAGAATTGCAGTAATGACGGTGGAGATTCGGTTGTCGAGGTGCAGTCTGGCTTATGAAGCATTGGCTTCCACTGATTATTGACTTCCAATTTTCTATCTGATACACTGGCCTCAGTGACGGTAGGATAGCACAGGCAGAAAACCGATTCAATAGATTTGGGCCAGGATAGGCAAATCCCAAATCTCTATCGGTTACAAGAAGGTGATGGCTGTGGCGGAAGATTTAGTGCGCATCGAAAGGACTTACACATACACCTACGACCAGTTTACGGTCTTCTTCTTCGAGGGTAATGTTTTCATTGGTGGAAAGAAATATCCTATCGGTCAGTGCTGCGTGGATGTGGTAAATCTTGAAGAAGCGGCTTTGGACGAGATCGACCAGAGAGTTAATGCATTCATTCCCACAGCGCTGGCGTTGCTCGAAGAAAAAACAGACAGCGCTGCAGCCCTCGCGCAGGAGAGACTGAACGCTGTCTGGGATATCGTGTTTTCCCTGCCGGTTTACCGGGATTTGAAAATGGATGAGGAGTGTAATTACCACACATTCCAGAGGCTAATGGCCGATAAAGAAAAGTGGGAGCAGGTGCAGGACCAGAATTCAGAGGGATACGCAATATATCAGGGGATGATGGCGAGTCTGATCTGTTTGTAGACAATCTTCGGAGGTTCCGGAAGCAAATCAGGGGAATGACGGAGAGATATTTTGAACCGTTAAAGCGAAGGAACAGTGACGCTTACGCCGATGCATACTCCTGTTTTTATGCTGATATGATTTGTGTTGGTGTACAGCTTTGGGGCGAAGATTTTGATCAGAGCTTTCCTATGCAGGTCGACTTTGTCCCCATGATGTATCCCAACGAAGAGGGCAGGTTTTTTATCGCGGAGAAAGCGACTTTCAACAGCCTGACGGACTTTTTGCGGACGGAGTTTTACCGAGGGCTTGCCAGAGGCAATGCGCCGCGTTGCTGCCATAACTGTGGGCGGTACTTTTTGCTGACGAAAGGGTATGATACCTGTTACTGCAACAACATTGCGCCCGGCGAAACCATGCGCACCTGCCGGAAGGTGGGCGCGCACCGCAAGGAGATGCGGGAGAAGGCAAATCGCACCCCGGCTCGGGTGGAATATGATCGGACCTATAACCGATTGAAGGTCCGAAAGCAGAGGAAGAAAATCAGCATGGATGAGTGGAACGCTGCTGTGGCGAAGGCGCAGGAGTTGGTGGCGCAGTCCGGTCGCGGGGAGCTGACGGATGAGGAATTGAAGCAAAAATTGGAGGGGCTGTGAGATGGCAGACCTTACCTTTGCTATGAAAAGCTCCCGCAGAGGAGGGCGCACTCAGGTACATCGGGGAGTCCAAAGAAACAGAATATCAGGCGGAAACAGAGGTCAGTTTGGGTTCCCAGCCCAAGGCTTGGAGACGTTTCAAATATGCCCGGATCTTATGCTCGCGGTGGAAGCCGTCGTAATAGTCGGCCCCCAGGTCGCGGTATGGGACGTTGTGCTTGAGCATATGCCAGATCACTGTGAGGATGGAATGGGCTACAGCGATGGTGGCACGATTTTTGCCCCGCCGGGCGGAAATGCGTTGATACTGTGCGTGAAAATATGAATTTTTCACTTTTGCAGCCGCTTTCGCGCATTGGGCCAGCATGGACTTAAGGGTTTTATTGCCCTTGTTTGTCCTTCCATGCTTCCGTTTTCCCGCACTTTGATGGTTGCCCGGAGAAACCCCAGCCCAGGAACACAGATGGGCGGCGCTGGGAAAACGGTCCATATCCAGCCCGATCTCCGCCAGAATCACCTGGGCGCTGCGCTTGGCGATGCCGGGGATCGCGTCAAGGGCTTCCAGTGCCTGAGCATACTCCGCCATATATTGCTCCACCATCCCGTCCAGTACGGCCACACGCCGGTTCAGATCATCGATGTGGTCCAGAATTTGCCGCAGCAGCGCCCGCTGCAGCGGCGTGGTGATGCTCTCCAGAGACGAGGTGATATTGTCCAGTTTAGACTGCATGGTTTTGTGGAGAAGCGGCAGTACATCCTCCCGGTCAAGAGGCTCCCCTGCCGCCAGCTTGTCCAGCAGCTTCCGGGCACTCTTGCCCTGGATATCCCCCACCACCGATGCCAGCTTCACATTTGCTCCCTCCAGCACCTTCTGCAGTCGGCTCAGCTCCCGGCTGCATTCTTCCGTCAGGCTCTTGCGGTATCGCGTCAGTTCCCGCAATTCCCGCTGTTCCCGGCTGGGGATGAAGCTGGCCTTCAACAGACCGTGCTGCAGCAGTTCTGCGATCCATTCCGCATCCTTCACATCCGTCTTCCGCCCGGGCACTGCTTTCATGTGTGCCGCATTCACCACCATCACATCCAGCTCCATCAGCTCGAACAGGTTGTATAGCGGCTTCCAGTACACCCCTGTGCTCTCCATCGCTGCCATCTCACAGCCGGACTCTTTCAGCCATTTGCCCAGGTCCCTGATTTCGCCTGTCATTGTGCCAAACTCCCGTACTTCCTGTCTGCCGCCTTTTTTCAGACAGGCCACGATTAGCTTCTTATGCACATCAATCCCACAACAACACCGATAGATAGTCCTCATGTTTTTCTGCTCCTTAACCCGAATCTGGGCTGGAACAATTTGTGGTTCAACGGGAGGGCCTGATACCAGTTTGTAGATCGCGCTCTCTGCGGCAAAGAAAATCGGTCTGGCGCCGTGTTCCCTCATTCTACCACATCCCGCCTGCCTTTTCATCCTTCGTGGCGCGGGATGTAGCTCGCGTGAGGTTTGTAGAGTTTTGTAGAGTTTTTGCAGATTCATGGAGGTCAGCTTCTCCAACGGGATATTTCCGACTGTCGGCTTGATGTGGTTCTCGATAAAACCACGGTAGGTCTTGTGGGAGGATGGCCGGATGCTCAGCTTGGCATAGTCTTCCAGCCAGGTATCCAGCCACTGGCCTACGGTGTACTGTCCGGCTTTGGTTGGGTCCAGGACAGCACCTTCCCCGATTGCCTTCTTGAGTTTTTCCTTGACCTCCGCCTGGGTCCTACCCAGGACATTTTTGTAGATGGCTTTCCCGGTGTCTGGATCACGGCCTGCAGTGTAGCGGCCCTCCCAGCGGCCATCTTTTCGCTTGCGGATATTGCCTTCTCCATTTGCTCGTCGTTTTGCCATGTGCGGCACCTCCTTTTGGACTACACACACTACCACATTCTGGCGGGAATAGCTACCGGGCGGCGGGAGAGTTATCAGAAAATTTTTATTTTTCTCTGGGGTGAGAACCGCTCTTTATTTATACATTTCCCCTGCCTTACAGAAAGGGCGATCATACTGCAAATAGGCTGTATCCCCGCCTGGAACCCCGAAAAAACCTGGAACAATGGGCAGTTCCGGCCACGCGGGGGCAAACTTGACCCCCGATGCTGAAAACGTACCCCCACGTTGACCCCCGGACTAAATCCCCGCAAACCGCTTCCCCGACCCGCATTGCGGGACGGTGTGGTACGAGCGGGGGGCGCTGCGCGACCCCCGCTCTTTATCCCGCACCTTTTTCTTCATCCAGCTACAGCCCCTCTCCTGGCGTTTTGCCGAAACGTCATCCTGTTGAAATCCGCCCACACAAGCCCTACACAGCGGCTTTAGCCGCTGGCAGGGGTTGGGGACTGTCTTATTCCAAAAACCACCACGCAGGGCTTCACAGGGGCTGACAGGGGCTTTCTTCTTCCTCCTCTCTCTTTGTTTACACTGGTGCAATTTCTGAGTCGCGAAGAAACCACTTTTCTTTTCTCTGCACTTGTGGTATACTATATCCATCTGCAAAAGGTATTATATCATTTGCCTATGAGGAGATACTATGAGCCAATACGAAAAATTGCTGCTATCCATCCTTAGCGGTACGCGAGACAAAAATCTGCTATTTTCCGACTTGCAGGCCGTTTTGGATCGACTGGGCTTCCAGTGCCGCATAAAAGGGGATCATTTCATTTACACAAAGGCTGGTGTGGAAGAAATAATTAATATCCAGCCTGTAGGCAATATGGCAAAACCATATCAGGTCAAGCAGGTGCGGGGAATCATTTTGAAGTATCAGTTGGGAGGTAGCGTTCATGAAATATGAAATCATTTTGTACTGGAGTGAAGATGACAATTCTTATATTGCCGAGGTACCAGAGTTGGCAGGCTGTATGGCTGATGGCCCTACGGCGGGAGATGCTCTGCGGAATGTGGAAATGATTGCCCAGGAGTGGATTGAGACAGCCCAGGAGCTGGGGCGTCCGTTGCCTGTGCCACGAGGCCGTTTGAAGTACGCTTGAGGACTCAGACTCGCCTTTGACCCATAATCTGACCCAGAATGGGAAAAAATCTAGTGGAACCAGTGGACAAAAACAGGTCAGAAAGGATATGCTTCCGGACAGAACCACACTGGAAAGCGCCGGAAACGTCTACTTTCCATGTTTGAGAGCAGCTACGGACCAGAAGGCCGGGGGTTCGAATCCCTCACAGCGTGCCATTGTAGACAAAACCTGCGTGTAACGATAGTTATACGCAGGTTTTGTTGTTTCTAGTTTAAATTGCACCAAAACAGAAGGTCAAAATTAGCTATAATTGCATAGTGCAGGTGTCGGCACGCAGATTTGAGGAGCTAGGTTCTCACTCAACCTGCTTTTATTTATGTTTTAGAAAGTGAGGCAACTATGAAACTTCCGTATGGTTATGTTTTGAATGATGATGAGATTGCTATTCACGAGGAAAGGGTTGGTGCTGTCCGCAGCATATTTAAATACTATCTTGCCGGAGCTAGTTTGGGGAAAATTGTTGACATGCTCTTTGCAAAAGGTGTCCACTCTCCGAGAGGAAATCTCAAATGGACTAGAGCTGCGGTAGATAAGCTCCTGTCGAATGCAAAATACATCCCCATCGTCGGTATAGAAACATATATGGATACTCAGTTTGAAAGAAATCGGCGATGCAATATTGATTATGACAAAGCCGGGCATCCCAGAAAGGCAGTCAGGTATCGGTCCCCTTCTATCAACGAGAAATGAGGCTAAGTATCCATCTTCTGTTCTTGAAATGAAAAGAAGCGTATGCAAACAGTTCAAAATTTGAGTACAAAACGTGTAAATGATGGGATTCGAGCCCCTACTGACATCACACGCATTAGTGCGATACTTTGCAACACAGTGCCTTCTCCTTTACCTGAAATGATATTCAATTTTATAATATGGACGCAGGCAATTATAAAATTCAATAGGCCATGTGCAATAGATATAACTTGACAGGAGAGCTAATATCAGGTATACTGCATTTAGCACTCTCGAATAGCGAGTGCTAAATAGTTTGGGGCTACCCTTCTCACTTTTTGCAAGACGTATAGTTATTTCCATATTCAAGGGATATCTGCTCTATATTCCCAAAATGTTCGAAATAGGATATTGCTGTGACATTTAAGATTGACTCAGGAATCATGCTTTGAAGGGACGCAGTATGGAACTACATAATATTGGCATCGCACTATCTGGTGGAGGTATCCGGGCCACGATTTTCCACCTGGGCCTTTTTAAGTGGCTGGCCGAGAACGGATTGCTGGAAGAAGTAAAACGGATTTCCTCGGTTTCTGGCGCCAGCCTTTGTGTTGGATTAATCTATTCACATAATAATTTAACATGGCCATCGAGCAAGGCATTCCTTTCCGCTGTCCTGCCCTCGATTGGAAGAGTCATATTAGCCAATGATATACAAATATCTGCCGTGCTGCGGCTTATTCGTTCCCCATACTACTGGAACAAAAAGCCCAACGTCATTGCGAAACAGTTGGAGAACCAATGGGGTATTCACGGGTCTTTGGCCGATCTCTCAGGGGATGCTGCCTGGTATACCAACTGCACTACTTGCAACGCTTGACAAAGGGAAACATGATAAACAACAACAAAATGGACTGTCAACCTTACCGAAAACGCCGCCCGGCTGTAAAAAGGGCGGCGTTTTTGCGTGACAGGGAAAGGAGGAAAACGTATAAGGAGACGGGGCCAAAATAAGGTTTTGGCCCCGTTTGTATTTGAAAAAGTAAGGAGGTCAAGCGAATGGCAGAAGAAAAGAAAACGACCCCAGCCCAGGAGGGGCAAACGCTGGAGCCCCCCGCGCCTGGAGCGCCGGAGGCCCCGCCCGCCCCGGAGCCGGGAACCCAGGGGGTGATCCCCGGCATGGAGGGCCCCCCGCCCCCGGAGAACAAGGTGATCGACCTGTCGTCCGTCCGGGCGGGTGCTGGGCAGGAGCAGACGGGCCCGGCCCCGGAGGGCGGGCAGGAGTGGGAGAAGCCCCAGGAGCAGCCGGAGCCTCCCCGCCGTGGCCGCCGCCCCAGGACCAAGGAGGCCCCGGCCCAGGAGGAGAAGCCCAAGCGCAAGGGCCGCCCGCCCAAGGCGGAGAAACAGGCCCCCGGCGGGGGCGGCGCTGGCAAGGCGGCCAAGGCCCCCAAACAGGGCAAGGCCGCCGGGAAGTCCGGCCCGGCCAAGGAGGAGGCCCCGCCGCCGCCTGCGCCCGCGCCGGAGCAGCCGCCCCAGCCCAAGGACGCCTCCCGCGCTGAAAAAGAGGAGATCGTCTATCTGGACCTCGACCAGCTCCACCCGTTCCAGAACCACCCGTTCGGCGTTCGGGACGATATGGAAATGAAAGGGCTGGTGTCGTCTGTGCAGGCGGGCGGCGTCCACCAGCCCGCCCTGGTGCGTCCCCGTGAGGGCGGGGGCTATGAGATCATAGCGGGCCATCGGCGGCAGCGGGCAAGCGAGCTGGCGGGCTACAAAAATATGCCCTGTATCGTCCGCAACATGACGGATGATGAAGCCGTCCTTGCTATGACGGACGACAACCTGCGCCACCGGGAAACGATTTTGCCAAGCGAAAAGGCGGCGGCCTTGAAGCAGCAGTATGAGGCCATCAAGCACCAGGGGACGCGGGGCGACGGCGCGGACCTGGGCAAGCTGTCTCTGGACAAAGTGGGCGAGCGCAACGGCATGAGCGGAAAGACGGTGCAGCGGTACATTTATCTGAATGACCTTGTGCCGGAGCTGAAACAGTTCATGGACGGCGGCAAGCTGTCGTTCACTCCCGCCGTGGAGATTTCCCGTATCAGGCCGGACCATCAGAAGTATATCGCCGTGTCCATTGAGGGGCAGCAGTCGTCCCCCTCCAAGGCCCAGGCGAAGAAGCTGCGGGAAATGGACGAAAAAAACCAGCTCAACCCGGACGTGATCGACGCGGTGTTGAGCCAGGAGAAGAAAAAGGAGGATTTCGACGTGATCATCAGCTCTGCGGAATTGGCCCAGTTTTTCGGCAAGGACAAAACGCCCCGTGAAATGAAGGATCAGATCATGGCTCTGCTGGGGGAGTGGAAGGACAAGCAGCCCCCGGAGTTGGGCCGGGACAAGAAAAAGGCGGATAGGGAGAAGTAAGCGGAGGCTCTGGACACGGTGTCCAGAGCTTTTCCCGTCCCCCGTGAAAATGGCTCTTGTGGAATATCCCCCGTCGCCGCGCCACCCATAGCACAGCCGGGGCAGCCTGTCAAGGGCAAAGCCGCCGCTGCGCGGCGGTGCTCCGCACCCTTGACAGGCAGTCCCGGCTGTGCTACTCCCAAGGCGCGACGGGGGATATATCCTCCAGAGCCGCCCCCCTTTCCCCAAGAATGGGGAAAGGGGCGGGGGGAAAAGGGGCTGACCGTCTCCCTCTCCAAACAATTCTATCTACATCTGAACGGAGGTTTTGAACATGAAAATGCCCCTGGCGTATGTCACCGCCGCCTGGAGCGCGGACCCTGTGGAGGCCACGGAGCAGGCCGTCCGCTACTGCCGGGCCGTCTACGAGGCGGGGTTCTCCCCTATCTGCCTCACGCTGTATCTCCCCCTGTTTCTGAACGACGCTGTGCCGGAGGAGCACAAGAGCAGCATTGATATGAGCCGGGACCTGCTGCGCCGCTCCCGTGTGCTGGTGGTGTGCGGCCACGCTGTCACCGAGGCGGTGAAAAACGACATCGCCGTGGCCCAGCGGCTCAAGATCACGGCCACCACCCTGGAGGGTATTCTGACGGTAAAGGGGCAGGGCCGCTGCTGACCCTGGGCAGCCTCTTTGACGGGATCGGCGTGTTCCCCCTGGCCGCCCGGCGTCAGGGGATCGTCCCCCTGTGGGCCAGCGAGATTGAAAAGGCCACTATTTCCATTACAAAACGCCACTTCCCGGATATGGAGCACCTGGGGGACATTACCCGGCTCCACGGCGGCGAGGTCCCGCCCGTGGACATCATCACATTCGGGTCCCCCTGTCAAAATCTCTCCAGCGCGGGCCGCCGTGAGGGGCTGGGCGGGGCAAAGTCCAGCCTGTTCTTCCAGGCGGTGCGTATCATAGAGGAAATGAGGGATGCCACTGGAGGTCAATTTCCAACAATCGTTATTTGGGAAAACGTCATGGGAGCTCTGCTATCAGGAAACCGGCTGGATTTTAGAGCCGTCCTGCAATCTCTCACAAACACCGAAATTCCAATGCCTGCTTCCGGGCGCTGGGCCAATGCCGGAATGGTGCGAGGCGGAGGCCGTGACGTGTGCTGGCGTCTGCTGGACGCCCAGCATTGGGCAGACCCCCGGCTGGCCCGCCGTCAGCGGGTGTTCGTCGTGGCCGATCTTAGAGGCCGACGTGCCGGAGCGGTCCTGTTTAAGTCCCGCCGCCTGTTCCCGATACCTGCGCCTTGCGGAGACTTTGGGCTGCCCCCCGCCGGAGCGGATCGAATATCTGCTTCTGAAACAGGGGGGCCGTTACCAGTCGTCCACCCCTTTCAAGGCTACCGTATGCGGGGCGCGGCCAAGGCGGGGGACATCGGGAACTTCCTGGGGAGCTTCGGAAAGCCAACTGACCCTTTTCCCACTCTGCTTGCCGGAGGGCTGACGGTGTTTGCCCTGTGGCGGGAGGGCCGGGAGGCGGATGGGGTGATTACATGGCTGACCCCCACGGAGGGGGAGCGGGCCATGGGCCTGCCTGACGGCTGGACGGCGTTCGGCCACGACGGGCGGCCCGTCTCCGCCCGCGCCCGTCAAAAGGCCCTGGGAAACTCCATCGCCCTGCCCTGCGCGGAGTACATCATGGCGGGAGTAAAAGAGGAATTGGAGGGAGGGAACAAAGATAGCGATCATTGAAGCCTATGTGACGAACCTGGGCAAGTACAACGAGGGCCAGCTTGTAGGCGCTCCGCTGAAATTCCCCACCACCACCGAGGCCGTCCAGGACCTTTTGAAGCGGATCGGCATAGACGGGGCACGGTATGAGGAAATTTTTATCACGGAATTTGAGAGCGACGTGCTGGGCCTCTACGACCACCTGGGCGAGTATGAAAACATTGACGAGCTGAACCATCTGGCCTGTCTGTTGTCGGAGCTGTCCCAGGACGAGCTGGCAGTATTTGAGGCCGTCATGGACAGCGGGGAGTACACCGGCAGCGTGAAAGATTTAATCAATCTTGCCCAAAATCTGGACAACTACGACTTTTATCCTGACATTGACAGCGAGGAGGCGCTGGGACGGCTGTATATCCAGGAGCTCGACGCCATCCCTGTGCCGGAGCACCTGATCGACTACATTGACTATGAGGCATACGGGCGGGACGTGCGGATCAATGAGGGCGGCCACTTCGCCCCTGGCGGCTATGTCATGTGCAATCAGGGTTCTTTTGTAGAACACTACCACGGTATCGAGGACATTCCCACTGGGCAGCGGGTATTCTCTATGCCCAAACTACCTATTCGGGAGCAAATGGCCGCCTATCAGGAGATCATAGACCGCTCCTCTTTGGAGGCGGAGCGCAAGCACCCGGAAACAGGCCGGGAGGAGCGGTAGCCCTCTGGACACCGTGTCCAGAGGCGGGAGGTGATGATT
>CAJUPS010000107.1 GCA_910588045.1 uncultured Oscillospiraceae bacterium
CGTTTTTGCCTACTTTTGCCGCGCGGCAAAAGTAGGCGCGGAGTCCGGGGCCGCGCAGGTCCCGGGCCGATTCGAGAAGAATGTCCCACTTGCCGCCCCGTAGGGGCGGCAGAGAAAGAAGGTGCCCCTATGGAAGATTTCCAGATTATTGATCTCTACTGGCAGAGAAACGAAACTGCCATTACCGAGACGGACACGAAATACGGCGGCTTCTGCCGCCGTATTTCAAACAACATTCTCCATAATCCGTGGGATAGTGAAGAATGTGTCAACGACGCCTACTCCCGCTGCTGGGATACGATGCCTCCCCAGCGGCCTATGAGCCTCCGGGCCTACCTGGGGGCGATCCTCCGAAACCTCTCCATCTCCCGCTACCGCGCGGAACACGCCCAGAAGCGCTTCGGCGGAGCCGAACTGCTCCTCAGCGAGCTGGAGGACTGCATCCCCGCGCCGGAAAATGTCCACCGCACCGTGGAGGCCGGGGAGCTGGCAGAGCTGATCGGCGCATGGCTGAAAACCCTGGAGAGGGAGGACCGGGCCCTCTTCGTCCGGCGGTACTGGAACGGCGACAGCGTCAAACTGCTGGCGGGGGAGCTGGGCCTGCGGCCCAACGCCCTGACAAAGCGCCTCCTCCGTCTGCGGGAAAATCTGAGGCGCCAACTGGAGCGAGAGGGGGTCAGCGTATGAATCCGAAAGCGGACATCTTCTTTGACGCGATAACCCTCCTGCCGGAGGATGTGGTGGAGGAGGCGCAGAACTTCCGGTTCCGGAGGAAATCCTCCGCCTGGAAAAAGGTCGGAAGTCTGGCCGCCTGCCTGTGCCTCATCGCGTCCCTCAGCCTGCTGATGCTCCCGAGAGGGTGCGGGAGCAGCGGCGGCAATAGTGCGCCGCCCCAGGCGGCGGACAGCTGCGCCCCCGCCGATACGCCGATGGACGGCGAGGTTTCCGGCGAGCCCATGCCGGAGCCCGAGGAGCCGGGTGCGCCCGCCGAGGAGCCGGAGAACGGCTATGGGCAGACGGAGGAACAGGAGTTCCTTGCCGTGGTGCTGGAAATCCGCGAGGACTCCCTTCTGGTGGAGAGCGGGGACGAGCAGCTCATCGTCCCCACCACCGGCCTGACCCTGCCGGAGCTGGCGGAGGGGGATTCGGTACGGGTCACCTATCGCGGGCCTGTTTTGACCACCTCGCCTGCTGAAATTGTGGGGCCGGTATCCATCGAAAAGCTCGAAAACGACGGTTAGAGGAGAAACAGTATGCTGGACCTGCACCGGCTCTGCCGGGATATGAGCGACCCGAAGGGCCCCCTCCGCCGGGAGGCGGAGGACCTGATCGGGCGTACCGCCGCCTGCCTGGAGCGGCCGTCCCCGGGGACGGCGGAGACGCTGGCGCTCTGGCGGGAGGGCTTCCGGGTGATCTACGGGGAGGTCTCCCTCTCCGCCCACAAGCGGCTGGACCCCCAGGCCCTGCTGTGCGCCTACGGCCTGGACCCCGGGCCGGAGGCGGAGCGGGAGGAGCGGATGCAGAGGCTGGTTTTCGCCATCCAGACCTGCTACAGCCTGCTGGTGAAGACCGCCGTGGCCGCCGCCCTGGGGGATGACCTCCAGGACCTGGAGGGGATCATCCGGGGAGCGCCCGCCCGGCGGCGGGGCGTCACCAACTACTGCGATGGGGACCGCTTCCTCTGGCCGGAGGCGGAGCGGGCCATAGACCGGGTGCGGGAGGCCGCGGCGGAGCTGGTCGCCCGGTACGTGACGCCGGGAGAGGACGTCCGGGCGGAGCGGGACGACCTGAAGCGGCTCTACGAGGCCCTGATCCCCGCCCAACTCCGCCACGCCCTGGGGGAGTATTACACCCCGGACTGGCTGGCGGAGTACACGCTGGAGAGGGGACTGGAGGGGCGGGACGTCCGGGCGCTGCGGTGCGTGGACCCCGCCTGCGGCTCGGGCACCTTCCTGCTGCGGCTCATTGCCCGGAAGCGGCGGGCGGGCTGTGGCCTGACGGAGATTCTGAACACCGTCCGGGGGGGCGACATCAACCCCCTGGCCGTGCTGACGGCGCGGAGTAACTGCCTGCTGGCGGTCCGGGACCTGCTGGGGGCGGAGGCGGCGGCGCTGCCCGTGGACCTGGCGGACGCGCTGGACCCGGCGGAAGACGCTCCCCGGGCGGACCTGGTGGTGGGCAACCCGCCATGGGTCAACTGGGAGTACCTGCCCCCGGCCTACCGGGAGAGGAGTCAGGCGCTGTGGGACCGGTACGGCCTGGTCAGCGCCAGGGGACCGGCCCTGAGCTTCCTCAAGGAGGACATCTCCGTGCTGATGACCTGCGTGGCGGCGGACCGCCTCTTGGCAGAGGGGGGCGCTCTGGCCCTGGTCCTGCGGCAGGGGGTGTTCAAGTCCGCCCGGAACGGGGCGGGCTTCCGGCGCTTCCGGATGCCGGACGGCTGCGGGCTGCGGGTGCTGCGGGTGGAGGATCTGTCGGCGCTCAAGGCGTTCCCCGGGGCCACGGGGCCGACGGCCCTGTTCTTCGCCCGGAAGGGGGAGGATACGGTCTACCCCGTGCCCTACGCGGTGTGGGAGAAGGTGGGCCGGGGGCCCATCGACGCCTTCGTCCCCCTGTCCCGCGCCATGGAGCGCGTGAAGATCGTGGAGCAGCAGGCGGTGCCCGCCTCGGCGGAGGACCCCACCTCCCCCTGGCTCACCGCCCCGGCAGAGGAGCTGTCGGGGCTGGGACAGCTGCTGGGGAGCAACCCCTACCGGGCCCGGACCGGGGTGTTTACCGGCGGGGCCAACGCGGTCTACTGGCTGTCCGTCCACTCCGCGGCAGACGGGCTGGTCCGGGTGTCCAACCTCGTGGACCGGGCCAAGCGGAAGACGGCGCGGGTGGAGGCGGAACTGGAGCCCGACTGCCTCTATCCCATGCTGAAGGGCGGGAACATCCGCCGCTGGCGGACGGGGTACGACGCCTATCTCCTCTGTCCCCACACCGCCCGGACCAGGCAGTTCCCCATCCCCTGGGAGACGCTCCGGCGGGACTGCCCCCGGACGGCGGACTATCTAGCCTCCTTCCGGGAGGTGCTGGACCGGCGGAAGGGGTTCGCGGGGTGGGAGCGGGCCATCCAGCGGCAGGCGTTTCACGCGGTGCTGCGGGTGGGCGCTTACACCTTCGCCCCTTGGAAGGTGGTGTGGAAGTATATCGCCACGGAGTTCGTCTGCGCCGTCGTGGGCACGGTGCACGACCCCTGGCTGGGGGAGCGACTGCTGCTGCCCAATGAGAAGGTCATGTACGTGGCGACGGCGTGCGAGGAGGAGGCGTACTACCTGTGCGGGGTGCTGTCCTCCACCGCCGTGGCCCGGTGTGTACGGGGGTATATGCGCCCCACCAGCATCTCCGCCCACGTGCTGGAGAAGCTGGGGATCCCGGGCTACGACGGGGACGCCCCTCTCCACCGGGAGATCGCCCGGCTGTGCCGGGAGGGCCACAGGGCCGAGGATGTCTTCCCGTATATCCGGGAGATAGATAATCTGACAGAGATGCTATACCGTCAAAACCGCTGATTATGTCCAACCCCCAGGCGGCACCCTCTGGCGCGAGCGAAACACGCGCGGCAGAGGGTGCCGCCTGGTCTGTAAAAATTTTTCCTCCCATCCAAACTTTTTCCCGCCCCGCCCCGTCTAACTGACAGACGTCGAAAATCGCGCCAGCAAGCTTGCTCAGAAAGGACATCTGCGCCTATGCCGACTACCACCGACCATTCCCTGGAGAGCTTCCTCATAGAAAACCAGACCCGGTTCTACCGGCTGGCCTACAGCTACCTCAAGCACCCGGAGGACGCCATGGACGCGGTCCAGACCGCCGTCTGCCGGGCCGTGGAGCGGCAGGGCAGTCTGCGGAATCCCGGCGCTCTCCGCTCCTGGTTCTACCACATCCTGGTCAACACCTGCCTGGACGTCCTGCGCCAGCGGGGACGGACCCTGCCCCTTTCGGAGTGGGAGGAGATCGGGCAGGAGGACCCGCCGCCGGAGGACGAAGCCCTCCTCCGGCAGATCGACGAACTGCCGACGGCGGTGGCCACCGTCATCCGGCTCCGCTTCTTCGAGGAGCTGTCCCTCAAGGAGATCGCCGCCGCAACAGGGACCAATGTCAACACCGTGAAGAGTCGGCTCTACGCCGGACTCAAGAAGCTTCGGATCGCAATGGAAGGAGAGAACATCCTATGAACAAATTCCAGTATTTCCAGCGGGCCCGCGGGGCCTATGAGAGCGTCCCCATCCCCGACGGCCTGGAGGACCGGGTCCGGGAGGGCATCCGGCAGGGCCGGGAGGCCCGGACCCGGCGGCGCCGCCGCCAAATCCAGCGGTGGACCGGCCTGGCCGCCTGCTTTGCACTGCTGCTGGCCGGACTCAATCTGTCCCCCGCGGTCGCCCACGCCGCCGCCCGCGTTCCCGTGCTGGGGCCCCTGTTCCAGGTGCTGACGGTGGTCAGCTTCGACAAGTCGGAGGACGGGGTGAACTACTCCGTGGACGTGCCCGCCGTGGAGGCGGAAGGGACGCTGGCCCAGACCGTCAACGAGGTCATCCAATCCCGCGTGGACCAGCATATGGAAAAGGCCCGGCAGGACTGGCAGGATTACCGGGACGCCTTCTTTGCCACCGGCGGCACGGAGGAGGCGTGGGCCGACCGGACCATGGACCTCTCCGTGGACTACGAGATCAAGAGCCAGTCGGATACCCAGGTGTCCTTCGTCGTGACCATGACGGAGGGCTGGGTGACCTCCTTCGAGGAGAGGTACTGCTACAATCTGGATCTGACGGAGGACCGGCCCATCACCCTCCAGGACCTGCTGGGCGAGGACTGGGTCAGGATCAGCAACGACGCCATCCGCCGACAGATCGAGGAGAGCAGGGACGAGGACGGCTTCACCTACTTCTTTGCCCCGGAGGAGGGAGGCTTCACCACGGTGGACGAGGACACCGCCTTCTACATCCGGGAGGACGGCGTGCCCGTGGCGGTGTTCCCCCGCTACGCCATCGCCGCCGGAGCGGCCGGGTTCCCGGAGTTTCCGCTGGCATAGCCCCGGGTGCCTGACAGATAAAAAATGGCCCGCGCCGGAATATCCAGCGCGGGCCATTCGTGCACTCGTCAGTTGGCCAGGTAGTTTCTCACCAGAATCTGTAGCAGCTCGTCCCGGTCCACTTTGCGGATCAGGGTACGGGCTTGGTTGTGGTTGGTGATATAGGTGGGGTCCTCGGAGAGAATATAGCCCACAATTTGGTTGATGGGGTTGTACCCTTTCTCCTCCAGAGCCTGATACACCGTCAGCATGATTCGATGGATCTCTGCATCCTGATCAATGACAAAATCAAATTTTCGGGTAAAATCGTCCACTCCTGCACCACCCTCCCTCATAGTATTCCTTCATAGTATACTCGATTTTTCCGCCGCTGTAAAGAGAAAAAACGGAATGTTACACAGATGTAATATTCGACAAATTGTCCACCGGGACCCGATTCTGAAAATTTTTCCGAAAAAACAGGGAAAACAACTTGACTTTTTTCCTGATTCCGGTATAATAGGAAAGCTCGCAGAATGCGGGCTATCCTTGCTCCCGGCGTGGACCGGGGGCCATTCGTCCAAAAGGAGGTGCAACCATGGCAAAAATCAATGGCAGCTACGAGGTCGTGTACATTATCGATCCCGCTCAGGGGGAGGAGGCCATCGCCGCCACCGTTGAGAAGTTCAAGGCGCTGGCGGAGAAGCACAGCTCTGTCGTGGAGGTCGAGGAGTGGGGCAAGCGGAAGCTGGCCTACGCCATCGACTACAAGACGGAGGGTCACTATGTGCTGATGAGCTTCACCAGCGATCCCGAGTTCCCCAAGGAGCTGGACCGTGTGCTGGGCATTACCGACGGAATCCTGCGCTCCATGATCGTCTGCAAGGACGAGTAAGAGAGGGGAATCCAACACATGCTGAACCGTATCATCATCATGGGCCGCCTGGTGCGGGACCCGGAGCTGCGGACCACGCAGTCGGGCATCTCGGTCACCAGCTTTACCCTGGCGGTGGACCGGGACTTCAAGAACCGGGATTCCGGGGAGAAGAACACGGATTTCATCGACGTGGTGGCCTGGCGGCAGACGGCGGAGTTCGTCTGCAAATATTTCTCGAAGGGCCGTATGGCCGTAGCGGAGGGCCGTCTCCAGATCCGCGAGTGGAAGGACAAGGACGGCAACAACCGCCGCAGCGCGGAAGTGGTCGCCGACAACATCTACTTCGGCGACAGCAAGCGGGATAGCGGCGACAGCTACGGCGGTCCGCCCCCCTACGGGGCTCCCGCGCCCTCCGGCTATGGCGGAGGAAACGGCGGCTACGGCGCTCCCGCCTCCGAGCCCTCCGGGTTCTCGGAGATCGACGATCAGGACGGGGACCTGCCCTTCTGATTGAGAACCGCGCCTCTCCACCGGCGGCCCGAAGGCCCGGCGGAGGGATGAACACAAGCTCTTCCGCACCGCCCGGCGGTGTGGATATTCTGATAAGGAGGAATACGTGACCATGCCTATGGATCGTGAGAATCGGCCCGCCCGCCCCGGCGCTCCCCGGAAGCGGAGAAAGGTCTGCCAGTTCTGCGTGGACAAGTGCGAGCATATCGACTATAAGGACGCCGCCAAGCTGCGCCGTTTCATCTCTGAGCGCTCCAAGATCCTGCCCCGCCGGACCACTGGCACCTGCGCCATGCATCAGCGCCAGCTGACGGAGGCCATCAAGCGCGCCCGTCAGATCGCCCTGCTGCCCTACGTGACCGAGTAAGCTGCTCGTTAAAACCCCCACCCGCACCTGCGGGTGGGGGTTTTTTTATCACTTTATCCTCGCCCGGAGCTCCCGCAGGGTGACATCATAGGCCTCCCGCTCATGGGGCAGGACGGGGAGGACCTCCGGGAGTTCCCACCCCTTCCGGGCGAACAGCCGCCGGAGAAGGAGGTCCAGGAAGTCCGGGTTCTTCACCAGCGCCGGACCGGTGAGGTGGGTGGCGAAGACATTGCCGGAGACATAGCCCTCCGCCCCGTGTTCCGCCTCGTTGCCAAAGCCCAGCAGCAGGGACGGAAACAGGGGCGTGGTGATCCCGCGGGTTACGCTGCACTTGTTCATGAAGCCCACCGCCGGGGCATCCCAGAGAGCGGGGGTGGCGACCACGTCGCCGGGGTCCCGCTTCTCCGTCTCCACGGTGGTGAAGTCCGCCAGGGCGAAGCCCGGCCAGACCTTGCCCTCGGCGTCGGTGACGGAGGTCCCCAGGGTCTCCATGGCGTTCCCCGTGAAGAGGAGGACCGCGCCGCGCTCTGCGGCGGCTTTCAGCGCCGGGGCGTAATAGGGGGCGGCAATGAGGACGCTCTTCTGCCGCTTCTCCGTGCCCGCACCCATATAGATGAAGTCCGCATCGGAGAAGTCCAGGGTATCTTCACAGGTAAAATTACGGACCGTGACCTCCACCCCCATGGCCTCCAGATGGCGGCGGAGGACCAGGACGTTGGCGTACTCGCCGTACAGGGACATGCTGTCCGGATACAGGTGTACCATGGTCAGTTCCATCTCAGACCGCCTCCTTTTCTACCAGATCCAGCAGCTTGTCCCGGTCGGAGAAGCAGGTCACCACGTACAGGGCCTCGTCACCCGCCTCCTCCGCCAGCGCCTGGGCGGCCTGGGGGACGGTGTCATAGCAGGCGATCCGCTCCGCCGGGATCCGGGTGTAGTCAAACCGCATGGCCAAATCGTTGACGTACTTCCCGCACAGGACGATTTTTTTCACCTGCTCACAGTCCAGCAGGTCGAAGTCGATGTCCCACAGCCAGCTGGTCTCGCCGGTAAAATACTTTCGGCTGATGGCGTCCACGATCATCAGCACCTCGCAAGGCTCTTTCGTATTGCGGATATACCCCAGGTTGGTGTCGTAGGCCACGGAGTTCTCGTGCTTGCTGGTCAGCAGGGTTCCGTGATGATGCCCCAACGTGAATTGCACCATCCGGCCATTTTTCAGGATATAGTTGTTGATGACCGAGGCCATGGTCCCCCTGTCCACCCCCGCCAGGGCGCACACGGACCAGGCCGCCAGGATGTTGTATACATTATAAATGCTCTTGAACGCCAGGGAAATCTCCGTCTCCCCGTCCAGCGTCAGCTTTCCCGCCTCCAGGTCCAGGGCCGTGACGGCAAAATCCGTCTCGTGCCGGTGGTGGCCGCAGTCCGCGCAGTGGTACTGGCCGATGTGCTCGTAGTGATACCAGTCGTACTCCATTCTGCCGCAGCACACCGGGCACCGGGCGCCGTCGTGGTAGACACCGCGGTGCTCCGCGCTGCTGATGGAGCACCGGTCCAGGCCGAACCACTTCACCTTCTCGTGATTCTCCGCAAAGCAGGATACCAGCGGGTCGTCGGCGTTGAGCACCAGGGTGGTCTCAGGATGGATCGCGGGCAGGATGGCATTGTAGACCCACTCCGGGTGTCCGTTCCGGGTCAGCTGGTCCCGATAGAGGTTGGTGATGACGAAGTGGGTGGGGTGGAACCACTGGAAGGACCGGCGGGCATAGCGCTCGTCGCTCTCCAGCAGCAGCACGTCGGCCCGCATTTTGCCGCCCAGGGTGCTGCTGCCCAGGATCAGGGTGGTGACGCCCTCGATCTGGTTGGAGCCCTCCTCGTTATAGACCACTGTCTTCCCCCCCGCGCGGAGGATGGCGGCAATCATCTCCACGGTGGAGGTCTTGCCGTTGCTGCCGGTGACGGCGATGATGCAGGGGGGGAGCTTCACCCGGCCCAATACATCGGGGCAAATCTTCAGGGCATATTTGCCCGGCAGGGAGCTGCCCTTTCCCACCAGTTTTCCGATGAAGCGCAGCAGCTTGCAGACAAGGATGGCGAAAAATACTCTCATAGGAGGAGGTCCCTTCCTTCCGATAAAAATTGGTCTACGGCCTCGTTGAAGGCCCGGGGATTTTTTGCAGCAATGAAGTGATCCCCCGCGATGACCTCCAGCCTGCCCCGGGGCAGGCTGTGGGCGATCAGGAGGGTATGTTCATCCTTGATCATGTCCTTGGTGCCCACGATCACCAATGTCCTGGTCCGCAGGGACTGGAGCGCCTGCGGGTCGATATGGGGCTCGTTGACCATGAGGCCCAGCATTTCCGCGTGCGCTCTGGCCTTTTCGCTCTTCCCGGCGAAGAGGGAGGCGAATTTGTACCCCAGCACGATGGGGATCTGCACCCGGGCCTTGACCCCGGAGGGGTCCAGGTTGGCGCCGTTGAGGATCAGGCGGCTCACCCGTCCCGGGTGGGCCAGGGCGAAGGTCAGCGCGATGTTGCCCCCGTCGCTGAACCCCAGGATCGGGGCCCTGAGGATGTCGTGCTCGTTCATGAAGTCCGAGAGGTCCTGGGCAAACTGGGTAATGGTAAAGGGGGCCTCTCCCCGGGGGGAGCGGCCGTGGCCCCGGGTGTCCACGGCGTAGACGGTATAGCGGGGGGAGAAATACTCCATCTGATGGGTAAAATAGTTCCCATCCTGCCCATTGCCATGGAGGAGGATGAGCGGCGGGCCGCCGCCCTGCTTGGTATAGCAGAGAGATATATCGGACATGGGGGCCTCCTTTCGAGCGGCGCTGCGCGCCGCTCCGCTCTTTTATCTGCCGCCCTGCGGGCGGCGACCGCTTTTTTCTTTTTGTTAGATTCGCCCTGCCGGGCGGGGGCTTACTTTTCGCGCACGCGAAAAGTAACAAAAGCGTGCTCAAGGGGGCTACGCCGCCCTTGAGAATCCCCTGACTACGGGGGAGTTTATTTACGCTACGACCTTTAGATTTCCAGTCTATCTCCGGTGCCGTGGGCCGATGCCGGTGCTTACTTCTGCG
>CAJUPS010000108.1 GCA_910588045.1 uncultured Oscillospiraceae bacterium
CGCCCTCTGACGGCCCAGAGCACTCCGCAGAAAAGCCAGTCTGCCAGGTCGTAGCATAACTAATAACCCCCGTAGTCAGGGGATTCTCAAGGGCGGCGTAGCCCCCTTGAGCACGCTTTTGTTACTTTTCGCGTGCGCGAAAAGTAAGCCCTGCCCCGGCAGGGGCGAATCTAAAACAAGATTTATGCTGGAGCCGCCGCGCAGCGGCGGCAAAGGAGACAGTATGCGATTTGGAATAAAGACCCTCGACGACGCCCAGGTGGGCGGCAAAACCGTCCTCTGCCGGGTAGACATCAACCAGCCCGTGGACCGGGAAAAAGGAACGCTGAAAAGCATCAACCGCATTGAAGCATGTGTTCCCACCATAAAGGAGCTCTCGGAAAAAGGAGCAAAAGTGGTCCTCCTGGCCCACCAGGGCAGCGACATTGAATATAAAAATTATTATACGACGAAACCCCACGCGGAGGTATTGACCCGCCTGCTGGGCAAAGAAGTAAAATGGATCGACGACGTGTGCGGCCCCGCCGCCCGGGCGGCGATCCAGAATTTGCAGAATGGAGAAATTCTGCTCCTGGACAACGTCCGCTTCGTAGCGGAGGAGCAGACCCTCTTCGAGATGAAACTCCGCCTCACCCATGCCCAGCAGGCAAAGACCCTCCTGGTGGAGAAGCTGGCCCCCCTGGCGGACCTCTACGTCTGCGACGCCTTCGCCGCTGCCCACCGGGATCAGCCCAGCCTCTGCGGCTTTGAGCAGGTGCTCCCCTCCTATATGGGGCGGCTCTTTGAAAAGGAGTTCTGTACCGTCTCCCAGGTCATGGAGGAGCCGGTCAGGCCCTGCGTGTTCGTGCTGGGCGGGGCAAAAATCTCCGACGCCTTCCTGATGATGAAGACCGTTCTGGAGCGGGGCGTGGCGGATCAGATCCTCACGGGCGGACTGGTGGGAAATATCTTCCTCACCGCCCTGGGGAAGGAGATCGGGCAGGGCAGCGTGGACTTTATCATGAAGTCCAACTACGGAGAGTACATTGAAAAGGCAAAGGAGCTCTATGCCCAGTACGGCGGGAAGATCATCCTCCCGGCAGACCTGGCCTGGGTGACAAGCGGCGAGCGGCAGGAGGCCGCGCTGGGGAGCGTTCCGGCGGACATCGCCGCCGTAGACGTGGGCGGCGAGACCGCCAGGCTCTACCGGGAGGCCATTCTGAACGCCAAGACCGTGTTCGTCAACGGCCCTATGGGCGTCTTCGAGCAGGCCCCCAGCGAGGCGGGGACCCGCGCCGTCTGGCAGGCCCTGGCGGATACTCGGGCCCACACCGTCCTGGGCGGCGGCGACAGCATCACCGCCACGGAGAAGTACGGACTGACGGACAAAATGGGCTACATCTGCACCGGCGGCGGAGCCCTGATCCGGTTTTTGACCGGCGAGGAGCTGCCGGTAGTCAAGGCGCTGCGCCACGGCGCGGGCCTGTGTGAGAATTGAGAGGTGACTGCATATGGAAGCGGCAAAGAAAAAGGAATTGCAGGCGCTGGCCGTCCGCATCCGCATGGCGGCGCTGGAGGCCATCCACTCCCTGGGTTCCGGCCACCTGGGCGGGGCCATGAGCATCTGCGACGTGCTGGCGGCGCTGTACGGCGGCGAAATGCGCATTCGGGTGGACGACCCCAAGTGGCCCGAGCGGGACAAACTGGTCTGCTCCAAGGGCCACGCCGGTCCGGCGGTATACGGCACCCTGGCGGTGAAGGGCTATTTCCCCTATGAGGAGCTGAAGACCCTGAACCGCCCCGGCACCCGGCTGCCCAGCCACTGCGACCGGAACAAGACCCCCGGCGTGGACATGACCACCGGTTCCCTGGGGCAGGGCACGTCCCTGGCCTGCGGCATGGCCCTGGGCGACAAGCTCAAGGGCCGGGATTCCCGGGTGTTTCTGATCGTGGGCGACGGCGAGAGCAACGAGGGCCAGGTCTGGGAGGCCATGGCCTTCGCCAGCGCCAAGAAGCTGGATAATCTGGTGGTCCTGCTGGACTGGAACAAGCGGCAGCTGGACGGCTGGACCGAGGACATCTACCCCATGGGGGACTACGTGGCCAAGTTCGAGGCGTTCGGCTTCGACACCGTGAAGGTGGACGGCAACAACGTGGAGGAGGTGGCGGAAGCGCTCGCCAACATCCGTCCGGGCGGCGGCAGACCCCACGCCGTCATCCTGGACACGGTGAAGGGCGCCGGGATTCAGGAGGTAGAGGACACCGAAATGAACCACAGCCTCACCGTCAGCGATGAGCAATTTGAGAGATGGACCGCCCAGCTGAAGGCCCAGCTGGCAGAACTGGAGGGCTGAGAGATGGTGAAGATCGTTTATACAGGAGAAATGGATCCCCGCCTGTGCAAGAGCGTCCTCGGGGAGACCATCCCCGCCCTGGCTGAGAGGGACCCGGACGTCATCTATCTGGACGCGGACCTCATGAGCTGCATCGGCACCGCCAAGTGGGCCAAGGCCCACCCGGACCGGGCCGTCAACTGCGGCATCGCGGAGGCCAATATGGTGGGCGTGGCCTGCGGCCTGGCCTCCGCCGGGTTCAAGCCCATCGTCCACACCTTCGGCCCCTTCGCCTCCCGCCGGTGCTACGACCAGGCGTTCCTCAGCGGCGGATACGCCAGGAACGACGTCACTATCATCGGCACCGACCCCGGCGTCACCGCCACCATGAACGGCGGCACCCACATGCCCTTTGAGGACGTGGCCCTCTACCGCGCCCTGCCGGGGTCCACGGTGATCGACGTCACGGACCCCACCCTGCTGGTCAGCGTCCTGGGCCAGTGCGTGGACCGCCCGGGCGTGAAGTTCATCCGGGTGGGCCGGAAGCAGTACGCCAAGGTCTACGAGGAGGGCAGCGAGCTTCCCATCGGCAAGGCTGTCACCCTCCACGAGGGCTCCGACATCGCCATCTTCGCCTCCGGCATCATGATCCACGAGGCCATGCAGGCCGCCAAGGCCCTGGAGAGCGAGGGCGTCGGCGCGGCGGTGATCGACATGTTCACTATTAAGCCACTGGACGAGGAGGCCGTGGAGACCTGGACGAAGAAGTGCGGCGCGGTGGTCGTGGCGGAGAACCACAACCAGTACGGCGGCCTCTGGTCCGCTGTGTCCGAGGTCCTGGCCAAGAGGTGTCCCGTCCCCGCCGACTGCGTGGCCGTGGAGGACGAGTTCGGCGAGGTGGGCCCCCAGGGCTACCTCCAGGAGCGCTTCGGCCTCACCGCCGCCCACATCGTGGAGCAGGTGAAAACGGTTCTGGCCAGAAAGGGCTGATGTCATGAAGCTGAGTTTCGGATTCGGCGCGGGGACCCAGGAGGCGGAGGTCCCGGAGAAAAACCTCCTAGGCGTCCTCCACGCCAACGAGGTGGAATTGGGCCTCACCGGCGAGGCAGAGGTCCGGCGGGCGCTGGCGGACCCCATCGGGTCCCCCCGCCTGGGGGAGATCGTGAAGCCCGGGGAGAAGATCGCCATCGTCACCAGCGACATCACCCGCCCCATGCCCACCTACAAGGTCATGCCCGCCCTGTTGGATGAGCTGTATGCGGCGGGTGTAAAGGCGGAGGACATTACACTGGTCTTCGCCCTGGGCAGCCACCGGAAGCACACGGACGAGGAGCGGAAGCGCCTGGCCGGGGAGCGGGCCTGGAGCGAGATCGCCTGCGTGGACAGCGACCCCGCCGACTGTGTGCTCCTGGGCGTCACCGCCGCCGGGACCCCGGTGGACATCACCCGCGCCGTGGCGGAGGCCGACCGGCGGATCTGCCTGGGGAACATCGAGTACCACTACTTCGCCGGGTACTCCGGCGGGGCCAAGGCCATCATGCCCGGCGTGTCCACCCGGGACGCCATCCAGTCCAACCACTCCATGATGGTCCGGCCGGAAGCCTGCGCCGGGGCGCTGGAGACCAACCCCCTGCGGATGGACATTGAGGAGGCCGGGGCCATCTGCGGCATCGACTTCCTCCTCAACGTGGTCCTCAGCGAGCACAAGGAGATCATCCGGGCCGTGGCGGGCCACCCCGTCAAGGCCCACCGGGCGGGGTGCGCGTTCCTGGATACGCTGTACCTCAAAAAGCTGTCCGAGGGCGCGGACATCGTCCTGGTGAGCCAGGGGGGCGCGCCCAAGGACTTGAACCTGTACCAGACCCAGAAGGCCCTGGACAACGCCCGCCACGCGGTGAACCCCGGCGGGGTGATCGTCCTCATCGGCTCGTGCAAGGAGGGGCTGGGGGAGCGGGTCTTTGAGGAGTGGATGACTGGATCCGAGTCCCCCCGGGCCATGATCGAGCGTATCGGCCGGGACTTCCAGCTGGGGGGCCACAAGGCCGCCGCCATCGCCATGACCCTGGAGAAGGCGGACATCTATCTGGTGAGCGATCTGGAACCGGAGTTCGTCCGCTCCATCTTCCTCACGCCCCAACCCTCCGTCCAGGATGCGCTGAATAAGGCTTTTGAGAAGCTGGGGCCGGATGCAACGGTGCTGGCCATGCCCTACGGCGGGTCCACGCTGCCGAGGATCGTTGGCTGAACCCGTAGGGGCGCACATTGTGCGCCCGCACGATACCCTGCATCTTCCGTTAGAAACGGGCGCACGATGTGCGCCCCTACCATAGATTTTCGTTGAACCGCATGATTGCAAAAAGGAGAACAACCATTATGGATTACGCAAAGGAATCCCTCCGCCTCCACGAGGAGTGGAAGGGGAAGATCGAAGTCATCGCCACTGTGCCGGTGGAGAGCAAGGACGACCTGTCCCTGGCCTACACCCCCGGCGTGGCCCAACCCTGTCTGGAGATCCAGAAGGACCTTAATAAGAGCTACGAGCTGACCCGCCGCCACAACCTGTGCGCCGTGATTACCGACGGCTCTGCGGTGCTGGGCCTGGGGGACATCGGCCCCGAGGCCGGAATGCCCGTGATGGAGGGCAAGTGCGTACTGTTCAAGTCCTTCGGCGGCGTGGACGCCTTCCCTCTGTGCGTGAAGACCCACGACGTGGACGAGTTCGTCAACGCGGTGTACCTCATGTCCGGCAGCTTCGGCGGCATCAACCTGGAGGACATCGCCGCCCCCCGGTGCTTTGAGATCGAGCGGAAGCTGAAGGAGAAGTGCGACATCCCCATCTTCCACGACGACCAGCACGGCACCGCCGTCATCACCCTGGCGGGCCTGACCAACGCACTGAAGGTGGTGGGCAAGAAGAAGGAGGACGTGAAGATCGTCACCTCCGGCGCGGGCGCGGCGGCGGTGTCCATCGTGAAGCTGCTCCTCTCCGCCGGATTTAAGCACGTGACCATGTGCGACCGGAAGGGCGCCATCTACGCGGGCCGGGAGGGCCTGAACTGGATCAAGGAGGAGATGGCGGAGGTCACCAACCTGGAGAAGAAGGCCGGGACCCTGGCCGACATGCTGGTGGGCGCGGACGTGTTCATCGGCGTCTCCGCCCCCGGCACCGTGACCACGGACATGGTGAAGACCATGAATAAGGACGCCGTTATCTTCGCCTGCGCCAACCCCACCCCGGAGATCTTCCCCGAGGACGCCAAGGCCGGCGGCGCGGCGGTGATTGCCACGGGCCGCAGCGACTTCCCCAACCAGATCAACAACGTGCTGGCCTTCCCGGGCATCTTCCGGGGCACCTTCGACGTGCGGGCCAGCGACATCAACGAGGAGATGAAGGTTGCCGCCGCCCGCGCCCTGGCGGAGCTGATTTCTGATGAGGAGTTGAGCGCGGACTACATCATCCCCAAGGCGTTCGACAAGCGGGTGGGCCCCGCGGTGGCCAAGGCCGTGGCCGAGGCCGCCAGAGCCTCCGGCGTAGCCCGGATTTAAGGGAGGGTTCCGATATGTTTGATCCCAAGACTGTCAAGCTGGGCATTGCGCCCATCGGCTGGTGCAACGACGACATGCCCGAGCTGGGGGCGGAGAACACCTTCAAGCAGACCGTCAGCGAGATGGCCCTGGCGGGGTTCACCGGCTGTGAGATCGGCAACAAGTACCCCTCCGACCCGGCGGAGCTGAAAGCACAGCTGGATTTGCGGGGGATGCGGATTGCCAGCCGGTGGTTCTCCTCCTTCCTGATTACCAAGCCCTACGAGGAAGTCGAAGCGGAGTTTGTCAAGGAACTGGCGTTTCTGGCCGCCGTGGGTGCGGACCGGATCAACGTCAGCGAGCAGAGCTACTCCATCCAGGGGCAGGTGGATACGCCTATTCTCACCGGGAATCACAAGCATGTCATGGACGAGCGGGAGTGGGGCCTTCTCTGCGACGGGCTCAACAAGCTGGGCAAGGTAGCGGTTGACCGGGGGTTCAAGCTGTGCTTCCACCACCACATGGGCACCGTGGTCCAGACGGCGGAGGAGACGGACCGGATGATGGCCAACACCGATCCCCGGTACGTGTTCCTGTGCTACGACACCGGGCACTTTACCTTCGCCGGGGAGGACCCGCTGACGATGCTCAAAAAATATGTGGCCCGGGTGGGCCACGTGCACCTGAAGGATATGAGACTCCCCGTGGTGGAGGAGGCCAGGAAAAACAACTGGAGCTTCCTCCAGGCGGTGCGGAACGGGGCCTTTACCGTCCCCGGGGACGGCAACGTCGATTTTGACCCGGTGTTCAAGGTGCTCTCCGATGCTGGCTATCAGGGCTGGCTTCTGGTGGAGGCCGAGCAGGATCCCGCAAAGGCTGACCCTCTGGCCTACGCGATGAAAGCCAGAAAGTACATCCGGGAGCACACCGGGCTGTGAGCTGCCGCCGCTGCGCGGCCCCACGGGGGGCCTTCTTTTCCCTTGTGGGAAAAGAAGCAAAAGCACCCTCAAGGGACGTTCCGTCCCTTGAGAATCCCTTACATTACGAGGGTTATTATTTTACGCTCCGACGTACCCCGGTTGTCCTGTTTTGGTGCCTTCGTTGGTGCGCCGGACTTCTGCGGCTACCCACGGGTTCTAACGGGGTGCTTACTGTGGCGCCGCTTCTGGGCGGAGACTTTTACCAGCGCCGGAAGACACAGTGCTTTTCGTGATACTTATTGAGGAGATGATTCGGATGACCTACTTTAACAAAAACGCGGAACTGAAACAGGGATATAACGCTTACATTGACGCCTCCGTGGATGACATGGGCACCCAGATGGACGTAGGGCTGCTGCTCATGGAGGACGGGGATACCTTTATCTTTGAGGAGGCGCAGAAGGAAATCGCCGTGCTGCTGTTCTCCGGAAAGGTGACCTACCGCTGGAACGGTGAAACCGTGGAGGCCGAGCGGCCCGATTGCTTCCACCACGAGGCATACTGCCTGCTGGCCTCCAAGGGGACCAAAATCGAGCTGACCGCCCACGGGCACAGCGAGCTGTACATTCAGAAAACCGTCAACGAGCGGGACTATACGCCGGTGATGTATACCCCCGAGACCATCCAGACCCAGCACGCCGGGTCCAACGGCGAGCTGCTGGGCTGTATGCAGCGGGAGATCAAGACCTTCTTCGACTATGAGAACGCCCCGTTTTCCAACATGGTGCTGGGCGAGGTGCTGAACTATCCGGGCCGTTGGTCCTCC
This sequence comes from uncultured Oscillospiraceae bacterium, assembly GCA_910588045.1. Classification (GTDB taxonomy): domain Bacteria; phylum Bacillota; class Clostridia; order Oscillospirales; family Oscillospiraceae; genus Pelethomonas. The sequence continues at coordinate 7,584 of CAJUPS010000108.1, forward strand.
TATCCGCCCCACCACCATCCCCAGCCGGAGGTGTACTTCTACCGGTTCGACTACCCCGACGGCTTCGGCGCGGGCTTCGCCAACGGAGAAATTTACAAGACCGGCCACAACGGCCTTGCGGTCATCAACCACGGCTTCCACTCCCAGACCGCCGCGCCGGGCTACGCCATGTGCTATGCCTGGGGCATCCGGCACCTGGAGGGCGACCCCTGGCAGAAGACCCGCATCGACGACCCCGAGCACGCCTGGCTGTGGAAACCGGACGCGAACGACCATATCTACCAGGGGTAAAGCAAGGCTGCACCGCAGCTTCTCGGAGGGGCCCTCCAGCACGGCGTGAGCCGTGCGGCCGACTTTAGACCCCTATGATTCGCGCGAAGCGAACGCTTCGCGCCGCAGGCACCAAAGGTCTAATAAAATCCACCGTTAGAACCACCCATAGAGCAAGCGCAAGCTTGCGGCAAAAAGTTCCTTTTGATACTTTTCCTTTCAAGGAAAAGTATGTATACCGACAAAAAGGAGGCACCCCATGAAAACCATTCGACTGACCATGGCCCAGGCCCTGGTCCGGTTCCTGGAGAACCAGTACATCCGCTACGACGGCATCGAGCACCCCTTCGTGGAGGGCGTCATTATGCTCCCCGGCCACGGCAACGTGGTGGGGCTGGGCCAGGCGCTGGCCCAGGAGGCCCACCGGATGCAGGTCTGGCAGGGCAAGAACGAGCAGGGTATGGCTCACACCGCCGTGGCCTTCGCCAAGCAGTGCAAGAGGAAGAAGATCATTGCCGTCACATCCTCCGTGGGTCCCGGCGCGGCCAACATGGTCACCGCCGCCGCCACCGCTACGGCCAACAACATCCCCGTGCTGATTCTGCCCGGCGACGTGTACGCCTGCCGCCAGCCCGACCCTGTGCTCCAGCAGGTGGAGCAGACCCACGACCTGAGCCTGTCCACCAACGACGCCTTCCGGCCCGTGTGCCGCTACTGGGACCGGGTGACCCGTCCCGAGCAGCTTATGAGCGCCATGCTCAGCGCCATGCGGGTACTGACCGATCCGGCCAACACTGGCGCGGTGTGCGTGGCCATGCCCCAGGACGTGGAGGGCGAGGCCTACGACTACCCCGAGAGCTTCTTCGCCAAGCGGGTCCACCGTCTGGCCCGGCGGGAACCGGAGGCGGAGGTCATCGCCGAGGCGGCGGAGATCATCAAAAATGCCAAGCGCCCCATGCTGATCTGCGGCGGCGGCGTGCGCTACAGCGAGGCCCACGAGGAGTTCCGCGCCTTCGCCGAGGCCACCGGCATTCCCTTTGCCGAGACCCAGGCGGGCAAGAGCGCCATCGTCTGGGACCACCCCCTGAATCTGGGCGGCGTGGGCGTGACGGGGTGCTCCGCCGCCAACGAAATCGCCAGGGAGGCGGACGTGATTATCGGCGTGGGCACCCGGTACACCGACTTCACCACCGCCTCCAAGTGGCTGTTCCGTGAGGATGCCAAATTCGTCAATATCAATGTCTCCGACTTCCAGGCCCTGAAGCTGGACGCCCTGCCGGTGGTGGCCGACGCCAAGCGGGCCCTGCCCGCCCTGCTGAGGGCCGTCGAGGGCTACAAGGCCCCCTATACCACCGAGGTCACCGAGGCCATCGCCCGTTGGCGGAAGGAGCTGGACCGTCTGGACGCCACCGCCTTCGGCGAGGGCTACGTGCCGGAGATCAACGACGCCAACGCCCAGTCCGCCTTCCGCTTCGCCAAGGACCTGGACGCCAACCTCACCCAGACGGCGGTCCTGGGGTGCATCAACCACTGCATCGACCCGGAGGACGTGGTCATCGGCGCGGCGGGGTCCCTGCCCGGCGACATGCAGCGCATGTGGCGTCCCCGGGGTGTGGACACGTATAACATGGAATACGGCTACTCCTGCATGGGCTACGAGATCTCCGGCGCACTGGGCGTGAAGTACGCCATCGGCAATAAGGACGTGTACGCCATGTGCGGCGACGGCAGCTTCATCATGCTCCACGCCGAGCTTCTGACGGCGGTCCAGGAGCATAAGAAGATCAACATCTGCCTGTTCAATAACGCAAGCTACGGCTGCATCAACAATCTCCAGGTGGGCCACGGCAACGACACCCTCTGCACCGAGCTGCGCTGGCGGGG
>CAJUPS010000109.1 GCA_910588045.1 uncultured Oscillospiraceae bacterium
GCGGTCCACTTCGTTGTCATAGGTGCCGTTGGCGGACTGGGTGGCCAGGGTGACCATGCGGTTGAGCATGTCCTGGACTTCCTGCATGGCGCCTTCGGCGGTCTTCACCAGGGAGATACCGTCCTTGACGTTCTTGCTGGCGGCGTTCAGACCGGAGATCTGCGCACGCATCTTCTCGGAAATGGCCAGACCGGCGGCGTCATCGCCCGCGCGGTTGATCTTGTAACCGGAGGACAGCTTCTCCAGGTTCTTGGACACTGCACTGGTGTTGGTGTTGTAGTTGCGGTATGCGTTCATAGCCGCAATATTGTGTTGGATCCTCATTTTATTGCTTCCTTTCAAAAAAATGATTAATGATTTGTGAGGGGAATACTCTCACTGTGCCGGAGCATCCTTTTACCGGCACATTTGGGTTTGTGCGCCGCCTCCCGGTATCCGGCCGGACATGCCGGGCCGCGGTGCGAGGGACTCTATTTCAGCTGACCCGTCGGCCAGGTGAAATCTATTCAGGGTTGCTTCCACTTTGCGATACAGTCCGGCGGCGGGGTTCCGTTGCGCTCCAGCACCTTCCCGCGCACGATGGGGACGCTGCGGTCCGCCTCGATGGCGAGAAAGCACCTTCCCCGGGCCACCTTCGTGAACTTGACAACAACGTCCCCGATGGTGACGTACTCCTCCGGTCCAAGGGAAATCGATAACATAACGGCCTCCTTGCAATTTCCGGCGCACGATCCATTGCGTCCGGTCCGACTTATCCGGCCTGCTCCCGGCGGTCGATGGCCCTCCGGAAGGAGGTCCGTACCATGCCGCAGGCCTCCGCGGCCTGGGAGAGCGTCATTTCACCCTCCCGCCACGCCTCGTAGCAGTTGTCGAAATTCTCCGGCAGGGGCTTCCGCGCCATTCCGAACCGGACGCCCCGGGCCTTGGCCGCCGCAATGCCCGCCGCCTGCTTCTGACGGCGCTCCTGCTGTTGGGTCTCCTTTGCAACGGCCAGGAACAGTTCGGACACCAGTCCGCCCAGCAGCTGCTCCTTTCCCATGGCGGCATCCAGGGTGGAGAGCTGGTGGATGATTTCTCCGGCCATCACCCGCAGCTGCTCCTGTACGTCGCCGCCAGGATGCTCCAAAATCTGTGCCATGACAAAGCCTCCTATCTGTCCAGCTGGCGCATTCTGTCGCGGAACAGAAAGTATACTTTCTGCGCAGAAGGTATACCTTTTGCGTGGAAATTGGTGGGTTCAAAATTTTTCTGAAAGGACCCTTATTTTTGCAGAAAAACATCCGATATAGTTGGTGTAGACGTTGCGGGCCCGCTGCGCAAAGGCGTAAAATGGAGCGCGCAAAAGGTATACCTTTTGCGTAGGTAAATCCGGCGGTTTGGGGCGCTTTGAAGAGTTGCTTTTGGCCAATTTGCTGCTATATATAAAAAGGACTGATTCTCCTCTTGTCAGAGGGAAATCAGTCCTTTTTTGTTCTTATTCCGTATCCCGCAATCAAGTTCCTCTTGCGAAAATCAGAAAATAGTATAAGATTTCTGGAATAAGGCAAACCTTTCATTATCTATTTCGGGGAGGGCTACACTATGACTGACCGGATGCTTACGCAATCCCACATCACCATATTTGCCAACATGCTCCACGCCGAGGAGCGGGCCAGCGCAACCATCGAGAAATATTTACGGGATGTCCGTGCCTTCACGGCGTGGCTGGAGGGGCGGGAGCTGGAAACCGCTTCCGGATGGCGGGAGCACCTGCTGGAACAGGGCTATGCGCCCGTGACGGTCAATTCCATGCTGTCAGCGGTAAATCGCTTCCTCAAATTCCTTGGTCGGGAGGACTGCAAGATCAAATTCCTCCGCATCCAGCGAAAAGCGTTCCGGGAGGAGAGCCGGGAGTTGACGAAGGCGGAATATCAGCGCTTACTAGACACCGCCCGGGAGACGGGCCAGGAACGGTTGGAGCTTCTAATGGAAACCATCTGCGCCACGGGAATCCGGGTTTCAGAGGTCCGCTATATCACGGTAGAAGCGGCGAACCGGACGGGGACCGACATCCATCTCAAGGGAAAAATCCGCACGATTTTAATCCCCAACAAGCTCCGCCGGAAACTGCTCAAGTACGCCAAGAAAAACAAAATCGCCTCCGGGGAGATTTTTCTCACCGGAAGCGGAAAGCGGATGTCTCGCGGCCAAATCTGGCGCGAAATGAAAGCCATCTGCAAAAAAGCGGGCGTGGAGGAATCGAAAGTTTTTCCACACAACCTGCGCCACCTGTTCGCTACGACATTTTATAAAGCCTGCAAGGACATTGTGAAGCTGGCGGACGTTCTGGGGCACAGTTCCATCAACACCACCCGGATTTATCTGGTCACCACCGGTGCCGAGCACGCGCGGCAGCTGGAAAAGTTGGGGTTGGTGACGTGACTTTCGTCAAAGTGACAAAATACTCATTTTGTCTACACTACATACTGCACTATCTGGAAATATTATAGCACAAGTTCTGCCCAAAGGAAGATGGTTTTCAAAAAATCAGCACTATAACGAAAAACAGGCATGATGATTTAAGGACTGAAAAATTTACGTTCTTTCAGTCCTTGGTTTTCATGCCTTTTTCCTTCTGTTTTCAAGAAAAATTCTCCAATAGTTAAGGCTTGAAAAACAAAATGAGTATTTCGTCTACAGCGGGAGGTGTTGGGAAATGGGCCACTCAACGAAAAAACTTGATCTGACCGGACAGCGGTTCGGAAAACTGACTGTCCTGGCTCCGGCGGAAAATGTGGGCTCCCGCACGGCCTGGCGCTGCCGCTGTGACTGCGGTCAGGAGACCGTGGTGAAAACCAGCCGCCTCCGCGACGGACGGACTGTAAGCTGCGGCTGTGTCCACGACGAGGGCATCGAAAGCAGGCTGACTTATGTAGACGGCACCTGCGTGGAGATGATCCGCGCCAGCACAAAGCGCTGCAACAATACCAGCGGCGTCCCGGGCGTGAACTGGAACGCGCAGAAGCAGGTCTGGCGCGCCTCCATCTGTTTCAAGGGCAAGCGACACTCCCTAGGCAGCTATAAACTGTTCGACGACGCCGTCAAGGCCCGGAAGCAGGCGGAAGAGGAGCTGTTCGCCCCCTTCCTGGCAGAGTTTGAACGGGCAGCAAACCAGTAAGGGTATACTCCTGTTGCCGCCACACCCTCGGGGCGGGTCAGGTGGTATATACGTCCCAAAGAAGTCCGACGATACCACAATGGAGGAGGGATGCGCATGGAACAGATGGCCCCGGGGGCACACCGGGGCGGGCCACGGACCGCGATGTCCGCAAAATAACTCTGGCACAGCAACATCATTTTAGGCAAACCATGGGAAACCATGGGACAGCAAAGTCATGGGGACTAAGGTATCGTACCCCGCAAGGGGACCTCTGCCAGAACCCTGCGAAACCTTTTTTCGCGGAGCGAGGAGAGGCAGGCGCACAACGCCTGTTTCGACGAACTATGTCAGCCCGGCCGCTGGAAAAACCGGCACCCCGTCTGAAAAGGCGGTCCGCAAAGCTAACAGGGGCTAAAACGCGTTTTGCGTCATGCCAGCCAGCCGCCGGATCACTGATCCGAATTTTCCATTCAGAAAGGAAGAGTAATTATGAAGATTTATCACTACCTGCGCAAACGCGGACTTGCGCTGTTCATGGCCTTGGTCTTGTGCTTGAGCCTCCTGCCCGCACAGGCGATGGCGGAAGCACTCCCGGTGGGGAAAACTGGAAGTGGTCAGACGCAGGACGAGTGGACGCTGCTGACTGTGGAGCAGATTAAAACTGCGCTGAACTCGGCAGACGAAAATCCCAGCTTTACAGCCGTCCAGCTGCTTAATGCTGAGATAGACGGCCGGAAGGTGACTGCGCTGGGCACCAGCAATGCAATCAGCCAAAAGCCGGATGGGGAAATGTCTGAAGAGGAACTTGCACAGACCTTCTCCGTTTCCTCTGATGGCATCATCACCACGATGGCCCCAGCGACACAGCAACCGGAAACCACCACCTACATCGTAACCTACACGGACGGTGCGGATGGAGCGGCTTTCATGGCCCAGACTGCTACGGTCAATGCGGGTGATGTCACTCCTACGTTCAACGGTGCGCCCACCCGCGAGGGGTATACTTTCTCTGGCTGGAACCCTGTGGTTGCGGAAATCGTTACCGGCAACGCAACATATGTTGCCCAGTGGACGGAGAACCAGCCTGCCACCTACACCGTGACCTACACGGACGGCGTGGATGGAGCGGCTTTCACAGCCCAGACCGCTACGGCCAATGCTGGTGATGGCACTCCAGCGTTCGATGGCACTCCCACCCGCGAGGGCTACACCTTCACTGGTTGGAACCCTGCGGTTGCGGAAACCGTCACCGCTGATGTAACCTACACCGCTCAGTGGACAGCGATTCCCTCCCCCAGTGAGGAAGACGATAGCAGCCCGAACACCGTCCTGCCCAATGAGCAGCCGGTCGACCAGGAGAACCCTGCTTCCCAGCCCTCGGCAGTACCTGTGGAAGAGGAACCGCAGGTTACTGAGCCGCTCGAGGTTCTCTCCGCAAGCAGTGGCCCGGAACTGACGCCGTTTTACCTTTGGGCGAAGTTTGCGCCGGTGGAGAATATCCCCGGCAAGAGAACAGGAAAGCCAGCGATTACGCAGGTTGCGGTCACAGACGTGAATGGCGAGACAACAGACCTTGTGCAAGACACGGGAAGCAGCATTGACATTCTCTGGAATAAGACTGTCACCATGCAGGTTGTAGTGCAATTTGACCAGAACGACATAGAGTCGGAGAAGAGCCTTCAGTTCGAGTTCCAACCCGGCATCCGGGCCAAGGTAGAGACAGACCTCCAGACGCTGGAGGCCCTTGACCCCGATAAGATGAAAGAGGCTGAGAGCGTTGACATCGCCAAGAAGGAATCGCCTCTAAAGAGTACCCAGGACCCGGCGGATTGGGGCGGTTATAAGAACATCTCCGGGCAGGCAATGACTCTATGGCTGAAGAATGACGCTTCCCACGCCACGGGCCGGGTCTCCCTTGAGCTTACCCTGGAGGTGGACAAAACGCTCTGGGATCAGCGCAACAACTGGACCGTGCCCGATGCGGTACAGATTTCCGCCATCGAGGGTACGGAATCCGCTGTATTTACAGCTAATGCAAGGGCCACCACCGCAAACGGGAACGATGTAGTGCCCACTCTTTACTGTGGTTCTTCCAACGAGTCCGTTCCTATGGTGGAGGAGCAGGAATTTACTATGCGGGGCAACAATCTACTGTTCGCAAACGTCGCAGGCAGTTGCTCCCGCAAAGGGAATTTCTGTGAGGAATTTTCGGCTAAGGTCTATTTTCCCTTCATTGAAACCAATGGGGAGAAAATGTATGCGGAGTACGACCACTGTGTTATTAAGGACTCTTCGACCTCTGGACCGACAGTTGGGGACAGTCAGGAGGATGAGGACGGCTACAGATATGTTGTGCTGACATGGCAGAACGTTTACCAGGCCGACGAGGGGATCCGTATAGCTCCCTATTTCAAGTGGCCATCGGGATCCCTTACGGGCGCCACGAATGGGCAACGGGTTTTCTATAAGTATCCGGATCTGACCGGCAAGTATAAATACAGCGAAGATGCCTGGACAGTCTCAGCGAACGGTTACAAAAATAAACCTTACACTATCCCGTTCAATCTCTCCAATGAATCATCGTTTGTACTTGGTGATAACTCCGTGGACAGATATAACTGGTACGCGAAAAATCAGAGCCTGGTTTACGATTTGGGGGGATTCATCTTCCAGAATAAAGGCCTGGCAGTGAGCGGCCCGCAGATGCTGGAGTTCGCCTATGGTGCGAATAATCAGGTCAGTGTGGTGCGGCAGAATATTCCGGTCAGTGTGTCGCCGACAGAGGATAACCCTCTCCAGATCTGGTATAGATCAAACAAACAGACAGAGTGGAAAGCGGTCGATATGACAAAGGTTTCGGTGAGCGGTTTCGGCGTCCAGTTTACCAGAGAACTGGTGGGTATAACTGACCAGGACGAATATCTGACCGGAATCCGTGCGCGTGTCCCGGGGTGCGGAGCAAATTGCAGTCAGACGACAGGGTACTCCCCTGAGAGCGGACTGGCGACTACCGTCTTTGGCAAGATGCTGACAGCAGACAAAGATGAGCTGCAAGAGTGGGCCACTATGACTATAACGGACATGGCAGGGTATGAGTTAGATGATAACACCGGTACGCTGACGGCAAAAGAAGGCGAAACGCCGAAGACCGGCCTCACATCTTCCCTTACCTTGAAGCGGCCGGAGAAACCTATTGTTGGCTATACCAACAGCAGCGACCCGCGCGGGCTTGGCTTTAGCGGCGAATTTACAGGAGTGACGCAGTTAAAGGCAGGCGTCCCTTGTACATATTCCGCTAAATTAAGAATGAACGGCTATCCTTACGGAAACAGTATGTACACTGAGAACCCGCAATTCACTGTGACACTGCCGAAAAATGTTACGTTGAACGGCGATGCTACGATAGAGCTCATAGATAATGCTGGGCTCAACATCGGCAGGGATGAGCCGACATGTACGGTTGGGCCTCCCGCTACTCTCGAAGATGGCCGTACCCAATATATCATCACGACAGAGAATCTCGGCGTCGGTTTCCGCGGCATAGACGTGACGAAGGATGCCCACGTCAAGCTGAACCTGTCGCTGAACATTGGAATGGGCAGCCAGCTGGAGCCACTGGACATGAGCCAGTGCCTGTCTCTCACGCTGACCGATCCGGACACTGGCGAGCCGATTGTAGACCCGAAGAAGTATCCGCGTCAGGTCTCGGGGACGGGCAACTCCACCGCTGCCATTACCATCCTGAGCGCCCCCGAGGCTCTGATGATGATAGAAGGCACGGGGAACGGTACAGTTCTGAAGCCCAATGAGCGGCAGAGCGTCAGCAGGACACAGACCGACTTCACGGTCAGCTTCTCTACCTGGAACAACGCGAAGCGGGCGGTGCAGAATAAGAACGATCTGGCTCTCTTTGTGTATTACATCCCGGTTCCCAAGCAGGGCGACTCAAACGCGTACAGCAACGCGGCGTTCGGCCTGAACCTGAAAGCTGTGACACTGGACGGGAACAGTGGGAAGATCAATGTTTCCGTCACGGACGGTGACCTGGAGAGTGCTACTTGGACACCGCTGCCCGAGGAAAACACCGATAGTCTGCACGATGTCAAGTGGATCAGGGTCACTGCAACGGAGGCCATTGAGCCGGGGGAGACATCCGAGATTAAAGTGACCTACAGCGTCGACAAACCCGAGGAACTGAAGAAGGGTCAGGTCATACAGTTCAATGCGCGTGGCACAGCCGTTTTCCCGGCGGGCGGCGGCCTTAGCACGCTGGCAATGTCCACCAACGCTGTGTTCGTAGACGTGGCTACCGCAGACTACGCGGTGGAATACTACTATGATGGTGCGAAGGGTACTGCGCCCGAGGGCAGTAGCACCGGCGGTACGGTCGTTGTGGGCAATGGCGCCAACGTGGAATTGCCGAAAGATGCTGCATACAAGGGCAAGCAGTATGCGCTGGTTCACCATGAGGTTGTGGAAGCCACGGCAAATGGACTGCGAAAGGCCGGAGCGCGGACCAATGTGACGATTGATCCGATGACCTCGAACAAGGTCCTGAAAGCGTACTACATGAGTGACGCCGATCCCTCCGATCCCACCAAGCCTGGTGACGGCATTCCTGACAAGTATCAGCGCACCGTGACTTATACGGTCCAGAATGGTACATGGAATGAGGATGCAAGTGGATTCTTCACGAAGAAGGGCCCCGATCTGGTCAAAGTATATAATCTGTATGCACGGCCAGAAAATGGAAACTGGGCCATGGAGGAGAGCCAGCTTACGAGGCTGAATCCCACGCTGGAACAGATTCCGGAGAGCACGGCGAGCACTGGTTATCGTGGCGGCAGCTGGTCCGGCACTACGCCTATAGCTGAAACTCTTGTCACGGCAGATGTGACCTACGCCTATTCCTACACCGGCTACTACACCACAAAGGTCAGCTACTACAAGCTGAACGATAGCGGTGAGGCTGAAGCCTGGACAGGGAAAGAGGCCGTTAGTAAGGACTGGGACATTAACGAGGGTTATGAGTGCGATACTCTGAACTCCCAAATCGCCGATAATTCTGGCACCTATGTCCTGTACAACGTCGAGGGCAGTCTGAGCGAGACTTCGATGCCTGCGGGCACGCAGCCGGGCGATACCATTGAGATTAAGGCTGTTTATGCGAAAGCTAGTAGCACAGATGAGAACGGCAATCCTGTCCCCGATTATCTTCGGAGAACCGTGACCTTTACGGTTGAGGGAGGAACCTGGACCGGTGAGACTGCAACCACCATCACAAGGGTCTACGTTCTGGGTACTAAGAATCCCAACAACACCTGGACGCAAGACCTGAACAAGACGCTTGGCAACACGATCCCCACGGGTCAGCCCACGGACAATACTTATGAGCCCAAGGGTGATAATGATGGCTGGTCGCCTGCAAAGCCCACATTTGACACGCTGGTTACTGCGCAGGCAGAGTACACCCTGACATATGAGAAGAAGACGGCCAATCTGACCTTTGATCTCAATGGCGGCCAGAGGCTCATGCAGGGTGAGAATGAAGTCACACAGCCAGTTCCCTCCGATGTGGGCGCGGCTGTCCAACTGAGCGGCTACACGGCAACCGGCCACACGGACAAGGATGGCGTTGCGGTCGTATTTGCTGGCTGGAGCAAAACAAAGAATACCATTATCTATGGCAAGGGCGACGAAAAGCCGGACCTCATCAAAGAGATTAAGATGACTGAGGACCAGACCGTGTATGCCGTCTGGAGCCTGGACAGCGATGGAAACGGCCAGCCTGATGTCAACGAGACCTGGTATTTGTATACCATCACGTATCATTACACTGATGCACTTGGCAACGAGGTTAGTAACGTGGAGGTATCCGACCTTCCCCAGGGCGGTTCGGGCACCATGGCTGCAACTATCTCACTGAATATTCCTGACGTCGTGAATGCCACTGCTCCAGGAAACGGGCCTAAGAAGTACGCGCTGACAAAAGTTACCGGGAACGGAATAGAACTGACCGAGAGTAACGGAACCTACTCCTACACCATTGCGGCAAAGGATAACCAGATTGATGTCTACTACGCTTCCAGTGACTGGAGTGAAAATGGCAATACTCCCGACAGCGGCCGGGTGAGGGTTATCTTCAATGCCGGAGAGTATGGTAGGTTTGCTGAGAGTGAGACAGGTGTCTACATTGTTGACCCGAAAGGGAGCAACCCCATCATCAGTCCATCTATCACCACGGATGATGTGTATGAGCTGGAGAAGTGGACTGCAACGTCCGACCAGGGTGACTGGAGCTATAACGAGACCAGTAACACGGTCAGCATTACTCCCAACACTCTGCAAGCCGGTCACACGTACACCTTCACCGCGCAGTACAAGGTGAACGAGGAGAGCGAGACCATCAAGACCTCGCTGGATGCTGCGCTTACGGTTAAGTGTTGGCTGGCAAAAACAGGGAGAAAGGGACGGCAAAATAAAATAGGAGGAAC
>CAJUPS010000110.1 GCA_910588045.1 uncultured Oscillospiraceae bacterium
TATCGCTATTTTGTTAATTTAGCATAACTTCCTCGTTTTTTCAAACAAGCCCTAGGCGATTTATCAACTATTTATGGTGCAAGCCTTGGCATAGACGATTTGTATTTTACTTCTGATTCTTATGAAGCGATCTATCGCTTGTATCAAGCGGGCATTCTGACAGGAAATGACCGATATGGGACGTTTACTCCGGATGCAAGCATTTCACGAAGTGCCGCCGCCGCAATTATCAGCCGAGTGGTAGAGCCTTCTTTGCGTCAGCATATTGCATTAGAGGAAAAACCTGCGGAGCTTGTCCCGTTGAATTGAAGCAGTTGAGCAATTTATCAAGCCTGCAAAAAGGTGCGAGCATTGCAGAGCTTACAGAAGCCTATGGGGAAGCCAGAAAAATTGTTGCGCCGCTTTCATATTTAAGCCGGGAGGCCCAGGTTTTCGGACTTGCCATGGTGATACGCATAATGGCCGAAGATAACATAACGTATTCCATGAGTTCCGCTCACTATAACGACCCCTACGGTTTTTTCGTACTTCATGCAGTATCCTGCGCGGGAAGTACGAGAGCAACCGGAATGTGCCTAAATATGCTTGGCGTACCATATGAACACGTCAATGAAAATGGATATACACACCAATGGGTGCGCGTCAATGTGAACGGAACATATTGGATTTGTGATGCTTTTGGCCTTTACTGCGGACCGGAAGAAGCCCCATATCAACATCCCAAATATCCATAACAGCATGGTAATAGTCTGCAATAATTGACCAATATGCAAAAACTTCTTTGTTCGGTCGAAAAGTCCTTTAGCCGTTCAAAGATTTACCAATAGTATTGGCAGTCTGGATTAGGGCACACATTTTGCATCACGTATTGATTCCCTTTCTGCCCGGTGATTGAAAACCGTTCCGCATCAGCCAGTTTTCGTATTTGTTCACACCCACATGCAGGGCAAATCTTACGGTATAAGGTTTCTTTTGTGTCGTACTCCACAGGCTTTTGCGGTGTAAAATAGGGCGGGGATAACAACTGTCTGCTGGTCACCCTGCGGTATCCAACAATCCAGCTTTCCGGCCAATCACGCGGCAGCAAGATTTGATCCGCTCCGCCAGGCAGGATGGTTCCAGTCTTCAAACAGACGCTTGCAACCGTTCCGATACTGAGTATTGTGCCGGATGGAATCTGTAGCTGCGCTTCGTACATTTTTGTATTGAACCACGCGGGATCAAGCGCCAACCGCAGCTTTGCGTCAATAATTGATTCAGCGAATTCTGTTGACGCAAAGCTACCTCCCAGCCGCGCTCCCCGCAAACCTAAAGCCAATTCCTGGCTGCGGTACTGCCCGAACAAGCGGTAAAGCACAATTGATTCCAATGTTTGAACCGTTGTGTATGCGCCATCTTGAAAACTGCTTACTACCTGTTCTGGATATTCTTGCCGGGCGATTTCCAAAACTTTTCCTTTCAAATTTGTCTTATACTTTGCATTGAATGTTCCAGAATCATAGTGCTTGATCGCATCATAATTACAACAATTTATAGCAAGCCCTCCTCCGCTGCTACAGGCCATTGGTAGAAGCTAAATGATTTCCTTTGCCTTGGAAACGCTCTAATCTTTCCACTGATACTTCCCCAGATCCACGCATCCATTTTCTTTAAACGGCACTCCTTCCTGACGGAGAAGCTCCGGCTGTTCAAACCATCCGGGTACAGTTTTTCCAGCATGGTTGACCACCCGGTGGCAGGGATATTCCCCGTACTGCTGAGACATACGGAGAATCTTTCCCACTAGCCGGGCGTTTTTCTCTCTGCCGGTCAAGCGGGCAATTTGTCCATAGGTCGCAACTCTCCCAGGCGGGATCTCCTCAACACAAGAGAGGACCTCGTAGATCAATTTTTCGTCCATCATAGCATTTCGTCAAACGTCAGGAATCCTTCAGCCACCGCCGGTACTCCTCCAGGGTGATCGCCCCGCTGTCGCATTCCGCTTTCTTCTCTCTGGCCTTCTCGCTCCAGGCGTAAAACACCTCCGCCGTGACCCGCTCGGCCTTGATCCAGGCGAAGCGGCGCTTGTACTCCCGGCGGTAGACTTTGAAGACCTCATCATCCGCCCGGTCTTTGGTCCATTGGATGATGGAACCCATGTCTTTGCAGGTCCGGCCCTTTGCGTCAATCGGCCTGTCGCAGTACTCCGCTGTGCTGCGTCCGGCGATGGCGAAGTAGCGTCCGCAGTTCTTGCAGATTCGCATCTTCTGCTCCCGTTTGATCGCTTCCCGCAGGAAGAACTCAATCAGATCATACACGTCTCTGGGGTACAGCACCTCGCCAAAGGTGCCATGTCCCGTTGCCTCGAAATGCAGGGGCAGAGAAGAAGCAAATTCAAATGTGCGCCTGCTGTTCGCTTTTTCATAGCGTAGGAAACTGGTCATTCGTTTTTCTGCCGGTCCGTTCCCTTTGTCAATGTCCAGCACCATTTCAAAAATTCGATTAGTCTGTTTCTGCATGGTATCAATGGCTGATGGAATATGAGTTAATTCTTTGACAGGCAGCAAATCGACTAATTTTTCGTCATGCGATGTCTCGATCAAATCCAGACGACGCATCCATAAACCAGCGAAGCGTTTGTGGTTGGGTGAGGAGGCGCAGTGGAATGAGCGAGCTCCGCTGTGAACAGCGGAGCGAGGGATATGAAACTTGCGCCGACGAGGAGAAAGGAGCGATATGCAGAGAAAGAAAACGGCAATCATCACAGCCAGGATGACGCCGGAGGATAAGCAGAAAATTGAAAATCGAGCGGCCAACGCCGGGATGACCGTCACGGACTACCTGACCACCTGCGCCCTCGGGAAGAAGATCGTCCGGGTGGATGGGCTGGACAAGATCCTCGCAGAGCTGAAAGCCCAAGGGCGAAATCTCAATCAGCTGACCGTCCTGGCAAACATGGAGCGGCTGACTGTTGTGCGGGGAGACGATCTGGCGGACGGCTACGCCGCCCTCTGCGAACAGGTCAGCCGCCTCGCGCGGGAGGTGCGGTGATGGCAACCTTCACCGCGATCAACTGCAAGCGCCAGAGTTGCGGCGCGATGCGCGGGACGCTGGATTATGTGTCTCAGAAAAAGAAAACGCTCTGGGGAGACGCCCAGCTGGTGGTAGGCCACAACTGCGTTCCGCAGTCTGCCTACACCGAGATGCTCACCACCAAACGGCAGTTCCGCAAAACCGATGGACGGCAGTTCTACCACTTCGTCCAGTCCTTCGCAGAGAATGATCCCATTACACCGGCAGAGGCCAACGCTATCGGTCTGGAGCTGGCCCAGCGGGAGTTCCCAGGCTTCGAGGTTGTGATCGCCACCCACATAGATACCAGCCACATCCACAACCACCTGGTGGTCAACAGCGTCAGCTGTGTGGATGGCAAGAAGCTCCACCAGAGCGCCGATGATCTGCTGGCTCACCGGCAGGCCAACGATGAGATCTGTCTGGCCCATGACCTGAGTATTCTGGAGCGACCAGAGAAGCCGTCCAGAATGAAACGGATGAAGCCCGGCGAGTATCAGGCTAGCCGCTATGCCGACAGCTGGAAGCTGGATCTGATCCAGACCATCAATGATGTGCTGGAGTACGCCGGAAGTCCAGATGAGTTCATTGATGGTATGGAGCGCGAGGGGTATCAGGTCACCTGGACTGAGAGCCGGAAGCACATCACCTTCATCTGTCCTAATGGCCGCAGATGCCGGGACAGCAGTCTCCACGATGAGACGTTCCTCAAAGAAAATATGGAAGCCCTCTTTATCTACCGGCAGATGATTGGTTTCCATGGAGAATATTCTGAACCGGTCATCTGCTGGATCGGCGAAGCCAGTCAGAGCCTGCTCCAACTGGGGAAACGTTTGGAGCAGGACGCGGATCAGCCGCAGCTCCCCGCGCCGCCAGTCTGGACGGACAGCAAGCTGCGCCGTCGGGAGGCGTTGATGAAACTGGCGCGGGGGCAGAAACTGAGCCACGACAGCCACACCCAAAGTCAAGGCATGATGGGCTACTGAGAAAGGAAATTTTATGGCAAGCATCAAGAAAATTGACACACGAAAATACAAAATCACCGTCAGCAACGGCTACCGTCCTGACGGCAGAAAAATCAGCAGGGCAAAAACGATCACGGTTCCGGACAGCGTCCACAGCCGCAGCATCCGGCAGTACGTCGCCCATGAGGCCGAAGAGTTTGAGCGGATCATCAAGACCGGCTACTGCGAGGACAGCGAGATGACCTTCCAGGAATATTCCTCCCGCTGGTTGGAGCGGCAGACGAAATACGCTCCCAGCACTCTCGGATTCTATCGCCGGTCGCTGGAGCGAGTATATCCCTACATCGGCAGCATCAAACTCATCCGGCTGCGGCCAATCGCACTGGAGAATCTGCTGGTAGAGCTTCGCAAGCGGACGTTCCGTGGCAAGCCGCTCCAGGAGGCCACCGTTCAAAAATATCTGTCGGTGGTCTCTGCCGTCCTGAGTGACGCCAAACGGAATGAGATCATCCAGAAAAATCCTGCCCGGATGATCGACTTGCCGGACACTGCACAGAAACCCCAGGCCATTCCTACCGACAAAGAAGCCGAGGAATTTCTGAACATCATCGCAGACATTGACGACCCCTACAAAACCTTTTATGCCTTGGCAGTCTATACCGGCTGCCGCCGGGGTGAGTTGTGCGCGTTGAAGTGGTCAGACTTCATCGTGGACGGCTACGAGGGCATCCTGACGATCAGCCGCTCCCGCAGTATGGTTCCAGGCAAAGGCATTGTGGAAGGTTCCACCAAGAATGGCCGTTCCCGGACGATCTACATGAGCGAGGACATGATGAACATTCTCCGATCCTACTGCTACGACAAATGGCAGGAAGCCCTGAATGGAGGCTTCCCATTCAGCGACTACCTCTTCACAAACGAGCGCGGGGAGCTGATGCACCCGGACACCTTCACCAAATACCTGCGGCGGCTTTACGATGAAAACGGGTTCCCCAAGGAGTACCATCTGCACACTCTCCGGCACTATTTTGTCTCCACCATGCTCCACAACGGAGTGGACAAGCAGACAGTCGCCGAGCTGGCTGGTCACGGGGATACCGGTTTTCTGGAGCACACCTACTGTCATCCGCAGATGCAGCTCAAGTGGACAAGTCCATCGCCCTGAAGGAGTACGAAAAATCAGACTTCGGGATGGCGCTCCGAGCAAGCTGGCGAAAACTCCTCTGGTACGGCGCGCCAGACATCAGGGGGTATAATAATTCACTGCCGTATCTGCAAAAGAAATTCCTCATCCGAAATTCCCGCAGGGAATGTGCAAGTATACTCTTTAATAAGCAGATGTTTTTCATCATATTTTTCTTTAAGGACAGATTTCAAGTGATCTGTAAACAAGCCCAAAAACCATTCAACGCATGGCGCCAGCTCATCGAAGCAAGGGGTTCCCAATTGCAGCCCTAAGCAGTTGTCTGGCGCGGCGCTCCATTTCCCTCGATAGTATAAAAACACCTGCGTGTGAGTCTGGTGCAGGTCCTCCGACAAGTATTCCATAAAATAGGATTTGCAGATATAGTCATGTTTTGCGCAGTACAGCTTGATAAATTCCGACAAATCCCAACACCAGCAGCAATTATTCTGAACAATTTCATCCGGCGAAGAAAATGAATACTCCTGCACGATGAGATCCTTATTGTCCGCAAAGTGCAGCGTTCCAAAACGATCCTTATAGCCATACCGTATGGATTTCACATACTGGAAAAAGCCATCCGTATCCATTCTCATAATATCTTCAAGCCTTGAATCCACGGTGCTACCTCCCATATCACTTCCGACCAGCTGAATGGAGCGTTCTTACATCGACAAAGGATGCACTTCCACCAGGACCGCGAGCGCAAGCGAGCCGCCGCGTATGCGGCGTACAAGTGTTTTCGCCGCAAGGCGAAAACCTTGGCGCAGGGCGGATTCACTCCGCCCGAGCATTTCAATCACCCTTGGGGTGGAGCGCCGCAAAGCGGCGCGGAACCCAAAAAGAAAGACCGCCGGAGGCGGTCTTCCTTTTTGGTACGCCCGACTGGATTCGAACCAGCGGCCTTGTGAGTCGGAGTCACACGCGCTATCCAACTGCGCCACGGGCGCATACCTGACGATATTTGATTGTACTCTCCCCCTCATGCATGAACAGAGCGGGAAAACCCGCGCCTCTTCACGGCGCTTCCTTAGTATAGCAGAAAAAACCGCCCTTGTAAAGAGAAAATTTTGTTGATTTGCGTTCGATTTACTTTTGCGGAGGAATTTGGAAACTTACCTTGTCATTCTCCCCCGGTCTGTGCTATAATAATAAAATCGTGGTCCTTTCCGCGATGAATAGGCTCCCGGAGAGAAGAGGAGGAACGCCTGCCGTGCATAAGAAGCTGTCCCGGCTCATTGAGCCCAATTTGCAGCCCTATTTTCTGTGTCTTGCCCTGTTTGCCGTGCTGACCATGCCCTCCCAGCCACTGCTGGCCGTGGTAGAGGCGGCGGCGCTGGTGGCATTGTATATCTTCCACCGCAGGCAGTGGTCCCGGCGGCGGCGCAACGTGATCCAGTATGTGGAGGCCATCACCGGCGGGGCGGACTCCATCAGCAAGAACAGTATGCTCAATACGCCCCTGCCCGTAGTCGTCTTCCAGGCGGATGCCGGGGAGGTGGTGTGGGCCAACGACGGCTTTGTGGCACTGGCCGGGGCCAAGGATGACGTGCTCAGTATGCGCATCGAGGATTTGGCCCCCGGCTTTGACTACCGGTGGCTCCTGTCCGGCGAGACCGGGGAGAACGCAGAGGAGCTGACGGAGATTGCCGGGCGTACCTGCCGGGTTTACGGCGCCGTGAGCAAGGTGTCCGGCCGGAGCATCGGCCAGGACTCCCTCGTTACCGCCTATTTTGTGGACGTCACCGAGAGTAAGCACATGGAGCAGCTCTATGAGCTCAGCCGTCCCGTGACCTGTCTCCTGGTGCTGGACAACTACGAGGAGCTCCTGAAGGCGGGCAGCGAGGCCGCCAAGAGCGCCATACGCGCCAGGATCGACGAGCAGATCAACAACTGGATTACCGGTTCTGGGGGACTGCTGCTCAAGTACGTCCGGGACCGCTACCTCTTCCTGTGCGACGAGCAGCGGTTTCAGCAGATCGTGGAGGACAAATTCTCCATTTTGGAGTCCATTCACCAGATCACCAGCGAGGACGGCGTCACCGCCTCCCTGTCCATCGGCGTAGGCAAGGACTGTGAGAACTACGAGGAGGGCTTCCGGTGGGCGGAGAAGTCCATCGAGATGGCCCTCAGCCGGGGCGGCGACCAGGCGGTAGTGAAAGACAGCCTGGACTTCCAGTTCTATGGGGGCCGCTCCAAGTCCACGGAGAAGCGCACCAAGGTCAAGAGCCGGGTCATGGCCAAGGCCCTGGGGGAGCTCATAGCCGACGCGGGCCAGGTCTATATCATGGGCCACGAGTACGCGGACATGGACGCCGTAGGGGCGGCGGCCGGGGTGTGCTGCGCGGCCCGAAAAAAGGGGAAGCACGCGCAGATTGTCATTGACATGGAGGGAAACAACGCCCGTCCCCTGGTGAAAAAACTCCGGGAGCTGCCGGAGTACGAGGACGTGTTCGTCAGCGGCCCCGACGCCTTCATCCACGCCCAGCCCGGGGCCCTGCTGGTGGTGGTGGACACCAACCGGCCGGACATGGTGGAGAACCGGCAGCTGCTGGATGCGTGCAACCGGGTGGCGGTGATCGACCACCACCGGAGGGCGTCCACCTATATTGAGAATGCGGCGCTGAACTTCCACGAGCCCTACGCCTCCTCGGCCTCGGAGCTGGTGACGGAGCTCCTGCAATACCTGGTGGAGCCCAGCGACCTGCTGCGTGGGGAGGCGGAGGCCCTGCTCTCGGGCATTGTGCTGGACACCAAGAACTTCATGATGCGGGCGGGGAGCCGGACCTTCGAGGCGGCGGCGTTTCTGCGCCGCGCGGGGGCGGACACCTACGAGGTCCGCCGGTACTTCCAGAGCGACCTCTCCAGCATGATCCAGCGCTACGAGATCATCCGGGAGGCGCAGATGGTCCACGGGGACATCGCCCTGGCGGTGGCCCGCAACGAGGTGGACCGGGTGACGGCGGCCAAGACGGCCGACGATTTGCTCAATCTCCAGGGGGTCCAGGCGTCCATCGTCCTCTACCGCCAGGGGAACGGGGTATCCATGTCGGGCCGCTCTCTGGGGGAGGTCAACGTCCAGGTGATTTTGGAGCAGCTGGGGGGCGGCGGCAACGGCACCTCCGCGGGGGGTCACGTGCCGGACAGCAGTCTGGAGGAAGTCCGGAAGCGGGTCCTGGAGGCTATTGGGCATTACTACATTACGTGAGGGCGGCGGAGGAACTTTTATGGATTTGCTGAAGGAGGCAAAGATTGCGCTGCGGCTGGAAAAGCACGAGGAGGCCATATCCCTTTGGCGTTATGAGGGAGAATACGCTTTTTACAATGTGAAGGAGCCCTTCCGGGCGGAGCATCCGGACCAGCCGGTAGATGAAAATAAATTTGTATGGCTCTCCTCTGACGGAGAGGTGCTGGGGCATGTATCTTACGGCCCGGACGGTCAGATTCCTACAGAGGAGGGGTATTCTTATTCCGACAGCTATCTGGACGTTGGCCTGGGCTTGCGGCCCGAGCTGTGCGGACAGGGACTGGGGACGGAGTATGTTGCCAAATGCCTCCGGTTTGCGCGGGAGCGCTATGGGCGCAGCCGGTTCCGCCTGTCGGTGGCGGCTTTCAACCAGCGGGCGGTGAAGGTCTATCAAAAGGCGGGATTTTCCATCCGCCAGGAAGTGACCAATTCCTTTTTTCACAACAAATTTTATATCATGACAGTTTCTGTTGCAGACAGTTAACGACAATTATAATCAATCAGGAGGAACAACACCATGAAAGTGATTTTACAGCAGGATGTGCGGGGCCAGGGGAAGAAGGGCCAGATGATCGAGGTGGCGGAGGGCTATGCCCGGAACTATCTTCTGCCCCGGAAGCTGGCGATGCCCGCCACGGCGGACGCGGTCAATACGATGAAGCTTCGGGAGAAGGCCAAGAAGGCGGAGGATGCCCGCCTCAAGGCCGAGGCGGAGGCCATTGTAGAGAAGCTGAAAAATTCTCCCGTCAAGGTGACGGCCCGGGCCGGGGCCAACGGGAAGCTTTTTGGCGCGGTAACCAGTAAGGAGGTTTCGGACGCGTTACAAGCTCAATATGGCATTGAGCTTGCCAAGCAGAAAATCGTGATGGATGAACCGATCAAGGCGTATGGGAATTATGAATTGAAGGTAAAGTTGGGGTATGAGGTTTCTGGGAAAATCTATGTCATGGTCGTAGAAGAGAAGTAATCTGCGGCGCTGCGCGCCGCCCCGGCATAAATCTTTATTTAGATTCGCCCTGCCGGGCGGGGCTTACTTTTCGCGCACGCGAAAAGTAACAAAAGCGTGCTCAAGGGGGCTACGCCACCCTTGAGAATCCCCCAATGATTTTATTTTTATCCCTCCGACGTACCTTGGGTCG
>CAJUPS010000111.1 GCA_910588045.1 uncultured Oscillospiraceae bacterium
CCCCCAAACCCCCGCACCCCCGCCAGAAAGTGACACCCGCTTCGCGTCTGTCACTTTCCGGCGGGGCCAATATCCAGCACTGAAAGGAGGTGCGTTTTTACGGCAATTTTTCATTGTCCCATCCAAATCATCCAGCGGAGCCAGGGCAAGTCCGCTGTGGCCGCTGCCGCCTATCGGAGCGGCGAAAAGCTGGTGAACGAGTGGGACGGCTTGACCCATGACTACACGAAAAAGGGCGGTGTCGTTCATACTGAAATCATGCTGCCAGCCCACGCCCCGCCGGAGTTTCAAGACCGCTCCACCCTCTGGAACAGCGTGGAGCAAATCGAGAAATCCAGCGATGCCCAGCTTGCCAGGGAAATTGAAGTGGCCTTGCCCGTGGAACTGTCCAGAGCGGAGCAGTTGGCGCTTGTCCGAGCGTTCGTCAAAGACAATTTTGTTTCGGCTGGAATGTGCGCCGACTTCGCCATCCACGACAAGGGAACTGGCAACCCCCACGCTCACATCATGCTCACCATCCGGCCTATAAAAGAAAATGGGAAATGGGGGGCGAAGTGCCGCAAGGTGTACGATTTGGACGGCCAGGGCCAGCGCATCCCTGACGGCAAAGGTGGCTGGAAGAACCACCGGGAGGACACCACCGACTGGAACCAGCGGGGCAACGCCGAGAAGTGGCGGGCGGCATGGGCCGCTTACACCAACCGGGCGTTGGAGGCCGCTGGCAGACCGGAGCGCATCGACCACCGCAGCTACAAGAGGCAGGGCGTTGATAAAATCCCCAGCGTCCATATGGGGCCAGCCGCCAGTCAGATGGAGCGGCGGGGCATCCAGACGGAGAAAGGCAACATCAATCGGGAAATCGCCGCCGATAACAAACTGCTGAAAGAAATCAAAGCCCGCATCACCCGGCTGTATAACTGGAGCAAGGAGCAATCCACCCAGCCCCAGGGCCGGGAGAGCATCATGGATTTTCTTTTCCAGGCCCGACAGGACACCGCCCCGGCCTCCCAATATGCCAAGGTCAAGGCCCTCAAAGAAAATGTCGCTCTTTTCAATTTCTTGCAGGCAAACGGTATTTCGTCCATGCCAGAACTTTACGAAAAAGTGTCTGCCATGAACAGCGGCTATTATGATTTGCGCGGCAAAATTGTCAAGGCCGAGCGCCAGTTGTCGGTGCTGGATGAACGACTGGAAATGTGGGCGCAGTACCAGAAGTACAGGCCCGTCCGCCAAAAACTGGATAAGATTGCCCCAGCCAAGCGGGAGCAGTTTGAACAGCGGCACAGCGCCGACCTTGCCCTGTTCGATGCCGCTGTCCGCTACCTGGATACGCTGAAAGCCTCCGGCGAGGCCATCACCCCCAAAGCGTGGAGGGCCGAGGCGCAAAGGCTGACCGCCGAGAAAGAGGCCGACTATCTGACAATGCGCTCCATGCGGGAGGATATTAAGGCGATTGAGACTTTGAAAAAGACCGCTGACCGGCTTGCCAGGGAGGGCCAGACCCAGCGCAGGGAGGAACAGGAGCGATGACCTATCAGCAATATCGGGCCGTCCGGCGGCTGGTACATAGCTGCTGCAACTACCAGGACGGCAACTGCCTCCTGCTGGACGATGGGGAGGAATGTGTCTGCCCGCAGAGCATTTCCTACTCGCTGATCTGCCGCTGGTTCCGGGCCGCTGTCCTGCCGCTGGACGGGGAACTGTGCGCCGCCCTGCTGCCCCAGCGTGATATGAAGATTTGCGCCGAATGCCGGGGACTGTTCCGCCCCGGCTCCAACCGGGCGAAATACTGCCCCGATTGTGCGCCCATTGTCCACCGCCGACAGAAAGCCGCCAGTGAGCGGCGGCGCAGGGCATCAGGCGTGGACAAATAGAACTTTGAAACCCTTGCAAATCAAGGGCTTTTGGGGCGTGGTCAATAGGGGGGCTGTATGTTTCCATTCCGAACCCCTAAAACGGCCCTCTAACGGCCCACAAATCGGGAGGTGAACACGATTGCCGATTACATGACCGCCGACACCAAAATGCCGCCCTACCTGCCCTATCCCCGTTTTCTGATGGAGGCGGATTTGGCGTTGGCTACCAAGCTGGTCTATGCCGTTCTGCTGGACAGGGCGCAGCTCTCCCAGACCAACGGTTGGGCGGATGACAGCGGCCAAATTTATATTGTCTTTCCCATTGCCGAGATTGCCAACGCCATTGACCGCAGCCCTATGACGGTGAAGAACGCTTTGAACGAACTGGAAACGGCTGGCCTGATTGAGCGCCACCGGCGAGGCCAGTCCCAACCGAACCGCATTTTTGTGAAGATACCTGATGGACAAGATATTGTCCGCTTGATGGACAAAAAACTGTCCTCCAGACGGACAGAAAATTGTCCTCCTGATGGACAGAAAACTATCCCTTTGATGGACAGAAAATTGTCCACTAATAACCTTACGAGTAACCTGAGTGAATTACCTTACGGGAGAGAGGGCGCGTGCGCCCGCGCGCGAGGCCGCTATGAGAATGTCTTTCTGACCGAGGCGGAGGTTGATGAACTGCAAGCCGATTTCCCCGCCGTCTGGCAAGAGTACATCGAGAGATTGTCCGAGTATATGGCCTCCACCGGCAAGACCTACAAGAGCCACGCCGCCACTATCCGCCGCTGGGCCAAGGAGGACAGGCGCAAGGGCAAGGGCGGCATATCCGACTATTCGTGCAAGGAGGGCGAGAGCCTATGAACGATTTTGACAGCATCATCAAGCGCATCACCGTGACCCGGCTGGAACCGGGGGACTACACCGGCGAGGACGGCCTTTTGTACTGCGGCAAGTGCCGCACCCCGAAACAGTTTCGCATGGAGGCCCCGCCGTTGGAGGGCCGCTTGCTCCCCCACCCCTGCCGCTGTGAGCAGGAGCGCCTTGACCGGGAGGCGGCGGTGCAGGAGGCCCGCCGTCACCGTCAGGCCGTGGCCGATTTGAAAGGCAAAGGCTTTACTGACCCGGCTATGCGGGAGTGGACTTTCGCCAACGACAACGGCAAATGTCCGCAGATGAAACACGCCCGCTTTTATGTTGAGAACTGGCCGACTATGCAGGCGGAGAACATCGGCTATCTGCTGTGGGGCGGCGTGGGGACTGGCAAGAGCTATTTCGCCGGTTGCATCGCCAATGCCCTGATGGAGCAGGAGGTAGCCGTCCGCATGACGAACTTTGCCCTGATTTTGAATGACCTGACCGCCAGCTTTGAGGGCCGCAACGAGTACATAACCCTCCTCTGCCGCGCCCCGCTGCTGATTTTGGATGACTTCGGCATGGAGCGTGGGACGGAGTACGGATTAGAACAGGTTTACAACGTAATCGACAGCCGCTACCGCAGCAAGAAACCGCTGATCGTCACCACCAATCTGTCCCTGCAAGATTTACAGCACCCCCAGGACATCGCCCACGCCCGCATCTATGACCGGCTGTTGGAGATGTGCGCCCCCATTCGCTTTTCCGGCGAGAACTTCCGCAGGGCCACCGCCCAGGACAAGCTGGCACGTCTGAAAAATCTGATGGACTGAAAGGAGCCGCCTATGGCAAACAAACTTCCCCCCGCCACCGCAGGCATGACCTTCCCGCGACCCAAGCCGGACACCCAGCCCTCAATGGTGAAGAAAATCGGCAAGACCACCTACCTGGTGTGGGCGCATTTCAGCGAAACCAGCACCGAAACGATGGAGGACAAAATCAAACGGATGCTCCGCGAGGAAGTCCGCCAGATGATGGCGCAGGAGTAAGCGCCGCGCAAGCAGGCCGGGAGCCATGAGGCCCCCGGCTTTTGCTATGTCGGTTTTTGAATATTCTGTGAACTATATTAAAAAGTCCTTGACAAGTCGTTTCAGGCAAGACCTCAAAAAGTATACTCGTGTCCACTGCCGTGCGGTTGGCCCCCTTCAATCTGCCGCAGATCAAAACCATTACAGACAATGACGATATGGACCTCTATACCTTGGGAGAGAGGAAGTGCGCGCTATACGCAGTGATACCAGACAACGATAACAGCTTCAACTTTTTAGTGAGTCTGCTCTACTCCCAGGCGTTCCAGGCGCTCTACTACAGCGCCGACCAGATCCACCACGGGGCGCTGCCCTGCCATGTCCATTTCATCCTGGACGAGTTCGCCGCCATGCCCCTGCCGGGATTTACCCGTGAACTTGCAACGATGCGTTCCCGGAATATTTCGGCAAGCACAATCATACAGAATATGGCGCAAATTAAAGAACTTTATAAGGACGGTTGGGAGACAATTCCGGGCAATAGTGACACAATTCTGTACTTAGGCGGCAATGAGGCATCAACCCACGAGTACATTTCCAAGGCCCTCGGCAAGTCCACAATCGACACCCGCACCCACGGTCAGACCAAGGGGAAATCCGGCTCATACTCCACCAATTTTCAGCAGAATGGCCGCGAACTTTTGATGCCCGATGAAGTGCGGATGCTGGACAACCGCTACGCCATCCTGTTCATCCGGGGCGCGAAGCCGGTGATGGATCTGAAGTACGACCTGATGGAACACCCCGCCATCCGCCACACAGTGAACGGCGGCGGGCCGCCCTACATCCACCGCCAGCAGCGTCCCGATACCTGGCTCTCCGGCGACCCACTGTTTATCCCGGAAGCCGAAGAAACTATCGAAAACGAAAAGGAGAATCCCGAGTATGAAGAAGAATGATCTTCAAACCATCTACACCATCGAACGCCGCGCCAGAAAAGTCACCACGTTCCTCGTCTGCGTGATGATGGTACTGGCCGTCACCGTCTGCCCCGCCTTCGCGGAGGACGATCCCCTCCAGATCGTGGAAAACCTGTCTGATTTCATCTTTTCCCTGATCCGTGCTGTGGGCCTTATCCTGCTGGGCTTCGGCATCCTCCAACTGGGCCTGTCCTTCAAAAGCCACGACCCCTCCCAGCGGGCCAACGGGATGCTCACCATCGCCGGTGGCATTGTGATTACCTTTACCCGTGAGATCCTTAATTTAATTACTGGAGGATGATAAAAAAATCAGAACAGGAGGGCGCATTTTGCGCCCTCCACATCAGATATTTACAAAAGAGAAGTGTAGTCCCTGCGCCCATATATGATACGCCGGATCTGCACAGTGTTACCGACCACCACGTAAAATACAAGATATTTCTCAACGACCAGATAACGGTAGCCCTTTGCGGCCAGCGCCAGATTCTTGGGGCGTGGGCAACGCTCCGGCATGTTTGACAGACTGGCGATCTGTTCTGTTAACAGGTCATAGTATCGGAGTGCAGCGTCAGCGGAGAGCGTGTTCAAATAGTCAACGATGTCCAGCAGATCCTGCTTCGCTGCAGGATAGATCTTAACGTTATAGCTTCCCATGTACATGCTCCCGTATCTGACGGGCAATGGTCGGGAAATCCTCCCCCTCTGCGCCAGACGCGATCTCCTGCTCCGCTACAGCCAGTTTGCCATACAGATCGATCAACGCCTGCTGGCGTTCGTACTCTTCGATACTGACAACGACCATGTCCCCGGTACCATTGCGCGTGATATAAACTGGCTCACGGGTCTGGCGGCAAAAGTCGGAAATCTCATTGGCATTATTGCGGAGATCGGAAATAGGACGAATACTCGGCATCAACGCCACCCCCTTCTGCTAACAGTATAGCAGAATTCAGCGCAAATATCAATATAAATTCAGAGCGAAAAGAGGTGATAAAAATAGGAAGTGGAAACTGGATCATAGACAATCTCAACTCCTCGCTGGAGACCTGGAACGGCAAGCTGACGGAGATCTGGACATTGCTCTCCACCCGCCCGGAGGATTTCAAGGGCGGCGGGGTCTGGGATGTCATCGTGAGCATCAACGATGGGCTGAAGGCCATTGCCTACGCCCTGCTGGTGCTGTTCTTCGTGATGGGCGTGGTCAAGGTCTGCGGCAGTTTTACGGAATTAAAGAAGCCAGAAATGGCCTTCAAGTGCTTTGTCCGGTTCATTCTGGCCCAGGCAGCGGTGTCACACGGCATGGAGCTGATGACCGCCCTGTTCAGTGTGGCCCAGGGCGCAGTGACCACCATCATGGATACCTCCGGCCTGACGGCGATGTCCGCCACCACGCTGCCCAGCGAGATGGTGACCATCATCGAGGACGTGGGATTCCTGGAAAGCATCCCGCTTTGGGCGGTGACGCTGCTGGGCTCATTATTTATCTGGGTGCTGTCACTGGTGATGATCCTGACCGTCTATAGTCGTTTTTTCAAGCTATATATGGCCACCGCCATCGCGCCCATTCCTCTCTCCAGCTTTGCGGGACAGCCCTCCAGCAGCATTGGCGTTGCTTTTCTCAAGAGCTACGCCGCCATCTGCCTGGAGGGCTGTGTCATCGTATTGGCCTGTGTGATCTTCTCAGCATTCGCCTCTGCGCCGCCCGCCATCGCGGACGAGTCCTTGGCAGCGGCGACCATCGTCTGGAACTATGTGGGCGAAGTTTTGTTCAACATGCTGGTGCTGGTTGGAGCGATCAAGATGAGCGACCGGCTCATCCGGGAGCTGCTGGGGCTGGGGTGAGGGGATCAAAGGCTGATGACGTACTCGCCGGAGGCTCTCGCCTGCCGGACGCGGTGTGCCAGCAGCTTCGCCATCGCCCGTTCCTCCCGCCAGTCCTCCAGCAGATCCCAGAGGCGGCGGAGCAGCGTTACCACCCAAGACAGGGCAGCGAGGGCAATCAGGCCGAAGAAGATACCGTCCGCCAGGGCCGTATTGGCCCGGTACCAATCCAGAAACGCCGTGAGCATCAGGACTGCATACAGCATGGGGATGCCCAGCCGGAGTTTGAGTGCCAGACGGAACAGGATCGGCAGTAAAAACAGGACTGCACCCAGCATCAAAAACATCATCGTCACAGACCTCCTTCGGTTGGTTTGTGGCATCTTACCATGGGCAGGCAGACTTTGCAACGGTCTGTCTGCCTATTCTTCTATAAAGAATTGAGGTGATCATCCCTGGAGGTTCGCATCAACAAAGAAGTCCGCAACTACCAGGAGAGCCTGTTTTTCGGGCTGTCCCTGCGGCAATTCATTTTCGCCCTGCTGGCCGTCATCGTGGCGGTGGGCGTGTACTTCGGGCTCCGGGCCGTGGTGGGCGAGGGGGACATCGGCTGGCTGTGTGTGCTGGCGGCGTTCCCCTTCGCTCTGGGCGGCTTTTTTACCTACAACGGCATGACCTTTGAGCAGTTCATCCTTGCCGTGCTCCGCTCAGAATTTCTCTATCCCCGAAAGTTGGTGTTCCGCGCGGAGAATCTGTACGCCAAGGCCCTGGAGCATTCTCCGGGAAAGGAGGCGCTGCGGCTTGATTAAGACATTGCAGAGTACGTTGAAGCAGGACAAGGAGGGCTTTGCCGTTCCGAAGTCTGTTCAGGACGCCATCCCCATCCGCCGCCTCTGGCCGGATGGGATTTTTCAGTTCGGGAGCAAGTTCTCCAAGACTATTCGCTTCTCAGACATCAACTACGCCATCGCTTCAAAAGAGGATAAAACATCCATGTTCCTCGGTTACTCGGAGCTGCTGAACGCCCTGGACACCGGCTCCACCACCAAGATCACGATCAACAACAAGCGGCTCAATCGCCAGAATTTTGAGCAGGAGATTCTCATTCCCCGGCAGGATGACTACCTGGACGGCTACCGGGCGGAGTACAACGCCATGCTCATGGACAAGGTGACGGACTCCTCCAACAGCGTGGTGCAGGAGCGGTACATCACCCTCTCCGTCCACCGGAAGAATGTGGAGGAAGCCCGCAGCTTTTTCGACCGGGTGGCAGCGGATGTGACTACCCGGCTCAGTCAGCTGGACGCCCACAGCGAGGAATTGGACGCGGTGGAGCGTCTGCGGGTGCTGCATGATTTCTATCGCACCGGCGAGGAGACGGAGTACCGTATGGATCTCCGGGATCTCATGCGGAAGGGACACAGCTTCAAGGATATCATCTGCCCTGACAGCCTGGAGTTCCGGAAGGACTACTTCATCATGGGAGGCAAGTATGGCCGGGTGCTGTTCCTGAAAGAGTATGCCAGTTATATCAAGGACAGCATGGTCAACGAGCTGACGGCCCTCAACCGCACGATGATGCTGTCCATCGACGTGATCCCCGTCCCCACAGACGAGGCCGTCCGGGAGATGCAGAACCGTCTTCTCGGTGTCGAGACCAACGTCACCAACTGGCAGCGGCGGCAGAACAGCAACAACAATTTTTCCGCCGTGGTGCCGTATGACCTGGAGCAGCAGAGGAAAGAAACGAGGGAAATGCTGGACGATCTCACCACCCGCGACCAGCGGATGATGTTCGCGGTGGTCACGCTGGTGCATCTGGCGGACAGCAAAGAGGAACTGGACAGCGACACTGAGACACTCCAGGCCACCGCCCGCAAGCACCTCTGCCAGCTCTCCACCCTCAACTGGCAGCAGGCGGACGGGTTGGTGACCGCCCTGCCCCTGGGACTGCGGCGGATCGACGCCCTGCGGACGCTGACCACGGAGGCGCTGGCCGTCCTCATGCCCTTCAAGGCCCAGGAAATTCGGGATCAGGGCGGCGTGTACTACGGGCAGAACGTCATCAGCAAGAATCTCATCATCGCTAATCGGAAGGAACTGCTCAACGGCAACGGTTTTGTCCTGAGCGTGTCCGGCTCCGGTAAGTCCTTCACTGCCAAAGAGGAGATGGCCGCTATTATCCTGTCTACGGGAGATGACGTGATCGTCATAGATCCCGAGTCGGAGTACTGGCCTCTCATCGAAGGCATGGGCGGCGAGGTCATCGACATTTCCGCAACCTCCCGCACCCACATCAATGCCATGGATATGGAGCAGGGGTACGGCGACGGCGAGAATCCGGTGGTGCTGAAGTCCGAGTTCCTGCTGTCCCTCTGTGAGCAGCTGGTGGGCTCCGGGAAGCTGTCCGCCAAGGAGAAGTCCATCATCGACCGCTGCACCGCCAACGTCTATCGGGACTACATCCGGGAGGGCTACCGTGGCAGCGTCCCCACCCTCCAGGACTTCTACGCCGAACTGCTGCGGCAGTCCGAACCGGAGGCGCGGGATGTGGCCCTGGCAATCGAGCTGTTCACCGAGGGCAGCCTCAACACCTTCGCCAAGCAGACCAATGTGGACACCAGATCCCGGATCGTCTGTTACTGTTGGCTGGCAAAAACAGGGAGAAAGGGACGGCAAAATAAAATAGGAGGAAC
>CAJUPS010000112.1 GCA_910588045.1 uncultured Oscillospiraceae bacterium
AGGAGATTAAGACCCCCGAGGAGATCAAGACCCCCGAGGAGACCAAGACTCCCGAGGAGATTAAGACCCCCGAGGAGACCAAGACCCCCGAGGAGATCAAGACCCCCGAGGGCGTGGAGTAATCCTCCTTCTTCCATCCAAATAATCTTTCCCACGGGGGAGCCGGGCGAATGCCCGGCTCCCCCTTCATTTTTCCCTCTCCCCACCGAAACCCCCTTGACATTTCCCCATAATACGATATAATCTAATCAACCATATTACTTGAGGCGGTTTTTGAGATGACATATAACGTAATCTGTGACAGCTGTACGGACTTGCCCAGGGAGCTGGCGACGGACCCCTGCGTAAAGAAGGTGCCCCTCAGCATTCAGGTCGGCGCGGAGACGGTGGTGGATGATGAGACCTTCCGCCAGGGCGAGCTCCTGCAAAAGATGCGGGCCTGGCCCGACGCGCCCAAGACGGCCTGTCCCTCCCCCTCCATGTATCTGGAGCAGTTCCTGGAGGCCGGGGACAGCTACGTGGTGACCCTCTCCGGCCAGCTCTCCGGCTCCTACAACGCGGCCATGCAGGCCCGGGCCATCTACCGGGAGGAGGAGAAACCGGGGAACGTCCACGTGTTCAACTCCCGGTCCGCCTCGGCGGGACAGGCCCAGATCGCGCTGTTGATCCGGGAGCTGGCGGGCCGCGGCCTGCCCTTCGCCCAGGTGGTGGAGAAGGTGGAGGCATATATTGACCGGATGAAGACCCTGTTCGTACTGGAGAACCTGGACAATCTCCGGAAGAACGGGCGGCTGACGCGGATGCAGTCCCTGGTGACGGGTGCGCTGCGGGTAAAGCTGCTGTGCGGGGCCACGCCAGAGGGGGAGATTCAGAAGCTCGGGCAGGGCCTGTCGGTGCGGCAGACCCTGGCAAAGATGGTGTCCCGGATGGCGGAGGACCCGGACCACGCCTCCCGGCGTCTGGTGATTGCCAACTGCAACTGTCCGGACCGCGCGGAGCTGCTGCGGGAGATGGTGCGGCAGAAGTGCCGCTTCGGCGAGATCCTGGTTGTCGCCACCGGCGGCATCTCCACGGTCTACGCCAACGACGGCGGCATCGTAGTGGCGTATTGATTCTTATTGCAGCCTTCAGAAATCGTAACAGCCCGTAGGGGCGCACATTGTGCGCCCGCTTTTACCGAAAGCCGCGTGGTATTGTGCGGGCGCACAATGTGCGCCCCTACAGGGTTGCTGTCTGCAAATGTGATGTTATCGCAAAAACGGCCCGGCGCATGAAGCGCCGGGCCGCTGCCCTATACGAACCGTTTCCCCATATCCCGCAGCGCCTGCCTCGTGTCGGCGTCCTCCAACTCCCGGGCCGGGGCCTCGAAGAGCAGGAGGTTGTCCTCATGCCGTCGGATGACGCTGCTGCCGCCGTGGTCCTCTGTAAGGTCGAGGAGCTCCGGAAAATAGGAGACGGGAAAGATGCAGGGATTCCCCCGCACGCCATCGTGGGCGAGCCCTACCAGATGGCCCGGGTTTTCCAGAAAGAACGCCACCTCCGCCGCCACAGTCTCCCGCCGGAGGAGGGGCTGATCGGAGACCTGAAAGAGGACCGCGCCGCAGTCCTCCATATGCGCCAGCCCCAGGCGGATGGTGTGGCTGATGCCCCAGTCCGGGTGTGGGTTGTGGACGGGCGTAAAGCCAAAGGTCCCGGCCAGCGCCTCCACCTCCGGGTACTGGGTGACCACGGCCACCCGGTGGAATTTCTCCGCCGGGACGGCCTCCAGGGCGCGGCGGATGAGGGATTTCCCCTGAAATTCTGCGGCGAGCTTGTTCTCCCCGAACCGGCGGGCGTCCCCCGCCGCCATGACCACGCAGCCGATGTGCACTGCGGTCCCCCCTTTATCGTGGTTTTGTTTATAGCAACCTTCAAAATTCGTAACACCCTGTAGGGGCGCACATTGTGCGCCCGTTTTTACGGAAGCTGCGTGGTATTGTGCGGGCGCACAATGTGCGCCCCTACAGGGTATTGTTCGCCATTTTGAATATTGATATAGTATACCCCAAGAGGGCGGGTTTAGTCAACGTTATGTAGAAGAAAGAATAACGAAGACAAGCAATAGGGCTGTACACGGAACAGAAGTTGTGCTATAATAATAAAAATACGGCAAGAAAGGGATAAAATTTTTCCTTTCCATCCAACAGACAGGAGGCAGACGCCATGATGAGCAAATCCGTAGGCCGGCCCGTGGTCCGCGTGGACGCATTCGACAAGGCCACTGGCCGCGCCAAGTACACCGACGACCTCTGCGACCGCTCCGCCCTGGTCACCAGGATCGTCCACTCCACCATTGCCCACGGCATGGTGCAAAAGGTCGATACCCGCCAGGCGGAGCAGGTTCCCGGCGTGGTCAGGATTTTCACCTGCTTTGACGTACCGGCGTACAGGTTCCCCACCGCCGGACACCCCTGGTCCACCGACCCCCATCACCAGGACGTGGCCGACCGTCTGCTGCTCAACCGGCACGTGCGGTACTACGGCGACGAGGTGGCCGTGGTAGTGGCGGAGGACGAGGTTGCCGCCGCCCAGGCGGCCAGACTGGTACAGGTGGAGTACGAGGAGTACCCCTTTGTGCTGGACGTCCAGAAGGCCATGGAGCCCGACGCGCCCCGGATTCACGAGGAGTACCCGGGCAACGTCCTGGCCCACACCACCATCCGGAACGGCGACTATGAGGCCGCCAGCAAAGAGCCGGGCCTCATCAAGGTGGAGGGCTGGTACGACACCCCCACCGTACAGCACTGCCACATTGAAAACCACATCTGCACCGCCCACATGGAGGGCGGACGGATCATGGTCACCTCCTCCACCCAGATCCCCCACATTGTCCGCCGGGTCTGCGGACAGGCCCTGGGCATCCCCTGGGGGAAGGTGCGGATCGTCAAGCCCTACATAGGCGGCGGCTTCGGCAACAAGCAGGACGCGCTCTATGAGCCCCTGTGCGCGTGGCTCACCACCCAGCTGGGGGGACGGCTGGTCAAGGTGGACTGCTCCCGGGAGGAGACCTTTGTGTCCAACCGGGTCCGCCACGCCATCCGGACCCATATCATCTCCTGGGTGCGCCCCGACGGGACCTTTGCCGCCCGGAAGATCGAGTGCTTCTCCAACCAGGGGGGCTACGCCTCCCACGGCCACGGCATCGTGGCCAAGGGGATGGGGGCCTTCCCGCAGATCTATCCCTGCCCCAACGTGGAGGGGGACGCCTACACCGTGTTCACCAACCGTCCCTCCGCCGGTGCCATGCGGGGCTATGGCATCCCCCAGGCCATGTGGGCCGGAGAGAGCCACATCGACGACGTAGCCCGCGCCCTGGGCCGGGAGCCCATGGAGTACCGCTATCAGATCGTCATGCCCAAGGGCTACGTGGACGGCTTCAGCAAAAACGAGAACTACTACGACACCTTCCGGCAGGTCATGGACAAGGGCAGGACCGCCATTGACTACGACCGGAAGCGGAAGGCGTACGAAAACCAGACCGGCCCTGTGCGCCGCGGCGTGGGGATGGCGCTGTTCTGGTACAACACCGCCGTGTGGCCCATCTCCCTGGAGTCCTCCTCCTGCCGGATGGTGCTCAACCAGGACGGGTCCGTCCAGGTCCAGACCGGTGAGACGGAGATCGGCCAGGGCTGCGACACCGCCTTTGCCCAGATGGCGGCGGACGCCATCGGGATCCCCTTCGAGGATGTCCATATGATCTCCACCCAGGACACCGATATAACCCCCTTCGGCACGGGCGCTTACGCCTCCCGGCAGACCTACATCGGCGGCTTCGCCCTGCGGCAGACGGGCCAAATGCTCAAGGAGCGGATCCTCACCTACGCCGTGGAGCTGACAAGGCAGATGAAGGAGACTCTGGATCTGATCGACGGGAAGATCGTCCGCATTTCCGACGGCCGGGAGCTGATGACCCTGGGGGAGCTGGCCACCGAGGCCCTCTACAGCCTGGAGCACAGCCAGCACATCACCGCCGAGAGCACCTATCAGATCAAGAACAACGCCTACTCCTTCGGCTGCACCTTCGCGGAGGTGGAGGTCGACATCCCCATGTGCCAAGTGAAGCTGCTGAATATCGTCAACGTCCACGACTGCGGGAAGCTCATCAACCCCGCCCTGGCGGAGGCCCAGGTCCACGGAGGCATGTCCATGGGCATCGGCTACGGCCTTTCCGAGCAGCTTCTGTTTGACGAGCGGACCGGGAAACCGCTGAACAACAACCTGCTGGACTACAAGCTCTCCACCTTCATGGACCACCCGAATCTCCAGGCGCTGTTCGTGGAGAACGCCGAGCCCACCAGTCCCTACGGGACCAAGGCGCTGGGCGAGCCCCCGGCCTGCTCCCCGGCCCCGGCCATCCGCAACGCGATTTTGAACGCAACCGGGGTTGCCGTCAACAACGCGCCCATGACGCCCCACGTGCTGTTCCCTGCGTTCAAAGACGCCGGGCTGCTGTAAGGAGGGAAAAGAAGAATTATGTACGATTTGAAAGCATTATACGAGGCCCAGAGCGTCCAGGACGCGGTCCGTCTGCGTCTGGAGCACCCGGAGGCCCAGATCCTCGCCGGAGGCACCGACGTCCTGGTCCAGATGCGGGAGGGCAAGCGGGCCGGGAAGGAGCTCATCTCCATCTATGGCATTGATTCCATGCGGGGCGTGTCCATCGACGAAGAGGAGAACATCCGCATCGGCTCTCTGACCAGCTTCAGCCACATCACCAAGGACCCCATCATTCAGAAATACATCAACGTCTTAGGCGAGGCCGTGGACATGGTGGGCGGACCCCAGATCCGCAACGCCGGGACCATCGGCGGCAACACCTGCAACGGCGTGACCAGCGCCGACTCCGCCTCCACGCTGTTCGCGTGGGACGCCGTTGTCGAGCTGACCGGTGCAGAGGGAGTGCGGCGTCTCCCCATCCAGGAGTTCTACCTCTCCGCCGGGAAGGTGGACATCCGCCCCGACGAGATTCAGACCGCCCTCCTGATTCCCAAGGCCAGCTATGAGAATTGCTTTGGGCACTACATCAAGTACGCCATGCGCAACGCCATGGACATTGCCACCACCGGGTGCTCTGTTAACGTGGTGCTCAGCGAGGACAAAAAAACCATCCTCCGCGCCCGGATTGCCTACGGCGTGGCGGGCCCCATCCCCACCCGGGCCCCCTCGGCGGAGGAAGCCGCCGGCGGGAGACCCGCGACGGAGGAGACGGCGGAGACCTTTGCCGCCGCCGTCCTCTCGGACATCCGTCCCCGGGACAGCTGGCGGGCCAGCAAGGCGTTCCGGGAGCATATCGCCGTAGAGCTGGCGAAGCGGGGACTGTTGGAGTCCATCAGATTGGCGGGAGGTGCGACGGTATGAGCAATCAGTACAAATTGATCCGCTGCACGATCAACGGCAAGGCCGTGGAGCAGATGGTGGACGTGCGGGCGTCCCTGACGGACATGCTGCGCAACGATTTCCGGCTCACCAGCGTGAAAAAGGGCTGCGAGGTCGGGGAGTGCGGCGCGTGCAACGTCATCATCGACGGGGAGTGCTTCAACTCCTGCCTGTACCTGGCCGCGTGGGCGGACGGGAAGAATATCCGGACGCTGGAGGGGCTTATGGGTCCCGGCGGCGAGCTGGCGGATATTCAGCAGGCGTTCATCGACGAAGCGGCCATCCAGTGCGGATTCTGCACGCCAGGGTTCATCATGACGGCGGTGGAGATTCTGGAGAGCGGGAAGGAGTATACCGACGACGAGCTCAGGAAGCTGCTCTCCGGGCATCTGTGCCGGTGCACGGGGTATGAGAATATCCTGCGGGCGGTCAGGAAGACGATGCTGAAGAGATTAGGGAAGGCGTAATACTTTTTTGGAAAGTATCAGAGTTCTGCATAGAGAGCGACAGAAGGGAGGGAACCTCGGTTCCCTCCCCTGCTGCGTCTTGCGTTATCCTAAGTGCCAGATCTCCTCGTTGTACTGCCGGATGGTGCGGTCGGAGGAGAAGTACCCGGACTTGGCGATATTCACCAGCATCTTCCGGGCCCAGGCCTTCCGGTCGCCGTACTGGCGGACGGCCAGGTCCTTCACGGAGATATACTCCTCCAGGTCCAGCAGCGCCATGAACCAGTCCTTCCCCTTGATGTCCCGCCACAGGGCCGCCAGGGCCGCGGCGTCGCCGATGGCCAGCAGCTCCGGGGAGAGCAGGAAGTCCACTAGGCGCTCCACCCGGGGGGTGTGGTAGTAGTCCAGGGAGCGGTAGCGTGCGCCGCCCTTGTCGTCGTAGAGGTGGATCACCCGGTCGCTGTGGGCCCCGAAGGTGTAGATGTTGCCCGGCCCCACCAGCTCTGCGATCTCCACGTTGGCCCCGTCCATGGTGCCCAGGGTTACCGCGCCGTTGGCCATCAGCTTCATGTTGCCCGTGCCGCTGGCCTCCTTGGAGGCAAGGGAGATCTGTTCGGAGATGTCCGCGGCGGGGATGAGGCGCTCGGCCCAGGTGACGTTGTAGTTTTCGATCATCACCACCCGCAGCCAGGGGCGCACCGCCGGGTCGTTCTCAATGAGCTTTTGCAGGCAGAGGATCAGGTGGATGATGTGCTTGGCCATGACGTAGGCCGGGGCGGCCTTGGCGCCGAAGATGACCGTAACGGGGTACTCCGGCAGGCGGCCCTCCTTGATCTCCAGGTACTTTTGGATGACGTACAGGGCGTTCATCTGCTGGCGCTTGTACTCGTGGAGGCGCTTGATCTGGACGTCGAAGATGGAGTTGGGGTCCAGCTCCACCCCCTGGGCCTCCCGGAGCTCCCGGCAGAAGCGCTCCTTGGCGCTCTGCTTCACCGCTACCAGCTGACTTAGAACATGGTCGTTGTCCATGTACTCCATCAGGCTCACCAGCCTGCCGGGGTCCCTCCGCCAGCGGGTGTTGATGCACTGGTCGATGAGGGCTGTGAGGTCCGGGTTGCACGCCTCCAGCCACCGCCGGAGGGTCACGCCGTTGGTCTTGTTGTTGAACTTCTCCGGGTAGAGGTCGTAGAAGGGCTTTAACTCCGCTTTCTTGAGGATCTCCGTGTGCAGGGCGGCCACGCCGTTGACGGAGTACCCGTAGTGGATGTCGATGTGGGCCATGTGGACCAGGCCCCTCTCGTCCAGGATGGCCACGGCGGGGTCGCTGCTGACCTCCTTGGCCCGGCGGTCCAGCTCCCGGATGATGGGCTCCAGCTGGGGCGCCACCCTCTGAATGAAGTGGAGGGGCCACTTCTCCAGGGCCTCCGCCAGGATGGTGTGGTTGGTGTAGGCGCAGGTACGGCGCACCTGGTCGATGGCCTCGTCCATGCTCAGGCCCTTCCCGGTGAGGAGACGGATCAACTCCGGGATCACCATGGAGGGGTGGGTATCGTTGATCTGGATGGCCACGTGGTCCGCCAGCTCTCTGGGGCCATAGCCCCGCTCCTCCAGCTCCTTGAGGATCAGCTGCGCACCGGCGGAGACCATGAAATACTGCTGATAGACCCGCAGCAGCCGCCCTGCGTCGTCGCTGTCATCGGGATATAGGAAGCTGGTGAGGTGCCCGGCCACAGCGGTCTTGTCAAAGTCGATGCCCGTCTCCGGCGCGGGGGCGGGGTCCTCCACGTCGAACAGGTGCAGCCGGTTGGCCCGG
This sequence comes from uncultured Oscillospiraceae bacterium, assembly GCA_910588045.1. Taxonomy (GTDB): domain Bacteria; phylum Bacillota; class Clostridia; order Oscillospirales; family Oscillospiraceae; genus Pelethomonas. The sequence goes on from CAJUPS010000112.1 coordinate 7,675, forward strand.
TCGTTGTACGCCCCGGGGATGGCCATGTCCCACAGCACCGCCCGCAGCTCGAACCCGCCAAAGGGGACCGTAAAACTCGTCCCCGTGGGGATCAGCCAGCTCTCCGGCTCGATCCAGGGATCGGGGGTCTCCCGCTGCTTGTTGTCCGCGAAGCGCTGATGGAAAAGTCCATAGTGGTAATTGAGGCCCACGCCGTCCCCCTTGAGGCCCAGGGCGGCGATGGAGTCCAGGAAGCAGGCCGCCAGGCGGCCCAGCCCGCCGTTGCCCAGGGAGGGCTCCGGCTCCTGTTCCTCCACCGCGTCCAGGTTCCGGCCCCAGCAGGCCAGCAGCTCCCGCACCTGCTCCCGGATGCCCAAGGCGAGCAGGTTGTTGTCCAGCAGCTTCCCCATCAGGAACTCCGCGGAGAAGTAGTAGAGCTTCCGCTCCCCCTCCGGGGCGGGCCGCCGGGCCGTCTGACGGCCCGTCAGGATGAGCAGCGCCTCATACAGTTGACGGTCGCCGCATTGCTCCGGGGCAAGGTCAAAGCGCTCCCGGATGATTTGTACCAGTTCTTCTTTCAGATCCATGTTTGAAAAACGCTCCTTTCCGGATCAAGGCAGAAAACGCCTTTTCTAGTCACCGTGCAGAGCAAGCCCTCCTATGCGGTTTCCGGCGCCAGCTGCGCCACGCTCTCCCCCTTGATGAGCTGGAAGGAGACCACCTCGTGGAAGGGCTTGCTGCTTCGCTCGATGTTGCGCAGGAGCACATCCACTCCCCGCTCCGCCATGTGCTGGGTGTTCTGACGCACCGTGGTCAGACGCGGCACCGTGTAGTCGGCCATGGTAATGCCGTCAAAGCCCGCCACGGATACGTCCTCGGGCACCCGCTTCCCCAGGTCCCGCAGGGCCCGGATGGTGCCCATAGCCATCACGTCGCTGACGGCGAAGATGGCCGTGAGGTCCGGGCAGCGCTCCAGCAGACGCCGGGTAGCGGCGTAGGCGTCCGCCATGGAGTAGCGGCAGGGCTCGCAGTGCTCCCGGGCGTCGAAGGGCAATCCCAGCTCCCGGCAAGCCCGCTGGCAGCCCAGAAAGCGGCTGTAGCTGATCTGGGCGCAGGACCAGTTGCCCCCCAGCACGCCAATGTGCCGGTGCCCCCGGTCCGCCAGGAAGCGGATCATCTGGTAGGCCGCCGCCTCGTCGTCTGTCGTGATGGAGGAGAGGTTCTCGAAGCCCATCCTCCCGGCACTGTTGGTCAGCAGCAGGCAGGGGACGGCAACGGACTGGAACTCCCGCTGGAACAGTTCCAGATCGCCCCCCAGGAACATAATGCCCAGAGGCTTACGCTCCCGGCAGAGCTTGAGGGCGTAGGACACCTCGTCGGCATCCTCGTCCAGGTAGTAGACCGACGCATCCCGCCCGGCCTCCCGCAGCAGGGTCTGGATGCGCTCCACCAGGTCGGCAAAGAGCATGTTCTGGGAGCCCTTGACGATCACGGCGATGCTGGTGCCCGCCTGCTGCTTGAGGTGCTTGGCGTTGTTGTTGGGCTGGAAGCC
>CAJUPS010000113.1 GCA_910588045.1 uncultured Oscillospiraceae bacterium
TGCAGGGAGTACCCCTTTGAAAGGGCGTCAGCCGGAGTTCTACAAGTACCAGACCCCTAGATCAGATGCCCGTAGGACCTGAAATTCGGTGGCTTCGCCTAACAAAAGCTGCAACGCACTCCGCAAATCCCCCGCATAGGGAGCGGCGCTCCGAGCCGCTCCCGCAAGGGATTCTTAAACCGTAGGTTTAAGCGCGTTTTTGCCTACTTTTGCCGCGTGGCAAAAGTAGGCGCGGAGTCCGGGGCCGCGTAGGTCCCGGGCCATCGACGAAGAAGGAGCTAAACGAACTGCACGCGGGGACGTCATTTAGCCGCCTCCGGCGTCTAAACGACCGTCCCGGCACTCGGCCGGTGGCCGAGCGCCTACGCGGCTGATTAGAATAAACCATCCTCGAAAACGTTCGTTTTCGAGGATGGTAAAAAGTTACCCTACATTGCTGACGAGGGGCTCCTCCTCCGGAATCTCTACCGCCTTGATGTGTCCTCCCACACCCCGGATCTTGCCGATGACATCCTCATATCCCCGCTCAATGTACTGAACATTGGTGATCTCACTGACCCCGTGGGCCGCCAGGGCCGCGACGAGCATGGCCGCACCGGCCCGCAGGTCACATGCCTCCAGCTGGGCCCCCGTCAGATGCTCTACGCCCTCGATAATGGCCAGATTGCCATCCACCTGAATCTGGGCCCCCATGCGCTTGAACTCGTCCGTATACCGGAAGCGCGTGTTCCACACGCTGTCGGTGATAATGCTGGTCCCCTGGGCCAGACAGAGCGCCGCGGCCACCTGGGGCTGCATGTCGGTGGGAAAACCGGGATAGGGCATGGTCTTGATGTTGGCGCGCCGCAGCGGCCCGATGCGGCTGACCACCAGACTGTCGTCCACCTCCCGGACCTCTACGCCCATCTCACTGAGCTTGGCGGAGATACAGTCCATGTGCTTGGGGATGACGCTGCACAGCTTGACCTCCCCGCCGCAGGCCGCCACGGCGGCCATATAGGTCCCCGCCTCGATCTGATCGGGAATAATGGAATAGCTGCCTCCCCGGAGGTGGTCCACCCCCCGGACCTTGATGACGTCGGTGCCCGCCCCCATGATGTTGGCCCCCATGGAGTTGAGGAAGTTGGCCAGGTCCACAATGTGGGGCTCCTTGGCGGCGTTCTCAATGACCGTCATGCCCTCCGCCATGGCGGAGGCCAGCATGATGTTGATGGTGGCCCCCACGGAGACCTTGTCAAAGAAAATGTTGGCCCCCTTCACCCGGCCTCCGTCGGCCTCGGCCAGGACAAAGCCGCTGTGGGTGTCCACCTGGGCCCCCAGGGCGCGGAAGCCCTTCAGATGCTGGTCAATGGGCCGGGTGCTGCCGAAGTCGCACCCCCCGGGCAGGGCCACGTCCGCCGAGCCGAACCGGCCCAGCAGCGCCCCCAGCATGTAATAGGAGGCCCGGCAGCGGCGGGCGGATTCATAGGGGACCCGGCCGTTGCGCAGGTGGGTACTGTCGATTTCCACCGTATGGGGGTTTACATAACGCACCTTCGCGCCCAAATCCTGCAAGATGCCCAGCAGAAGCGTCACATCGCTGATCTGGGGCATGTTCTCGATCCGGCAGGGGCCGGTCACCATCAGGGCAGCGGGAATGATGGCAACGGCGGCGTTTTTCGCGCCGCTGATATGGATCTCTCCAAACAAGGGACGTCCGCCCTCGACAATATACTTGGTCAAAGAATTGCACCTCTTTGTAAATATATCGGCCTATCAGGTACAGTTTACCCAGGCCGCAGCACTTCATACCGAAAATTCGGTGTTCAGTGGACATAATCGTAGATACTAACTTAGTATATCAGGTTTTTTTGTAAAAGCAATGGGAACGTAAGAAATTTATTCATAAATTTTTAATAATTTCCGCCGGGTTTTTGGAAAATCAAATAAATGGTGGGAATCAGGTTTCGGCAAATATAAAAACGCCCGCCTGATTGCACAGACGGGAGTTTTTATATTTTGGTTTCCAGCGCATGGGGGAATGACATTATAGCAATATTCCCAATTGCCGACAGCCGCCTTGTAGGGGCGCACAGTGTGCGCCCGCTTTTACCGGAAGTGGTATCATGTGGGCGCACACTGTGCGCCCCTACGGGCTGTTACAAATTCTGAGGTTGCTATAGGCGAAACCCGAGGACTTGCTTATGACTGCTCCCCGTTCAGCCCGTAGTATTGGATCAGCTTTTTCACCCGAATCATAGCCTGTGAGGACTCCACCCACAGATCGGGGAGATAGCCCACGCCGTCCCGGTTTACAGCTGCTTCTTGAAAGGAAAGTCCGGTGCCGAAATAGCAGGACAGAGCGGAATGGGGGAGGTAGAATTGCATATTGTTGGGAACGAGGGCGCAGCCCAGGGTGGGCCCGCCCACCATGAGGACGTCCGCCGCCATACGGAAAAACTCCACCGCCGTCTCTCCCGAGGAGGCTGTCTCCTTATCCTGTAGGACAAAGACGGGCCCGGAGCGCTCCACCCATGTCCCTTCCAGACAAAACCCACCCCACGTGCCCATGCGTTTGGCGGGATAGTTGCCTATGATCCGGCCGGAGAGCTGGCTGTACCGGTGGGCGGTAGCGCCCCGGATGGGATTGCTTGTCCCCGCCCAGTCCTGGAACCAGCCCATAATATACTCGTCACTTCCGCCGCCGTTGCCCCGCACATCAAAGAAGAGCAGGGGGCTGTCGGCGTACTCCCCGCCGCAGGAGGAGAACGCTTGCAGGGCATTTTTGTCCGAGACGCCGAGGCTCTGTCTGGCGTGCATGCGCCGGGAGGTGAGGACGGGGACGCCCTCCCACTCCGACCGGGAGAAAGCCAAAGCGTCATCGCTGTGCTGGGTGCCCCGGGCCTTCTGCCATTTGAGGGAGTTTCCGTCCAGAGTGTCGGGCAGGTCGCTCCCATCGTGGCTGAGGGCGGCGTACCAGTAGCAGATTTGCCCGTCCGGGCCGATGGTGGGCTTGATGCAATCGGGGTTTTCCGCGCCCTCCGCGCTGTCCAGGTAGAGGCCGGGCACATAGTACATATACTTGGCGTGAGGCGTCCGCATAGTGTAGCGCCCCAGCCTGAAATGCCCGTCCACCAGCAGCGGGGAGAGGTGTTGATAGAGGATGTCCTCCAAATCCCGGACGGCGGGCTTTTCCAGTGCGCGCAGCTCCTCCTTCACCGCGTCCCGGATGGGGAAAAAGACCTCGTCCCCGCCGAAGTAGTAGTAGGCCCCGTAGGTGGTCTGAAGGAGGAGGAAGAAGGTGTCTGCGTCGGAGAGCAGATCGTCCTTGGTCAGGTCCTCCTCCGGGCCGTGGGAAGTGGTGAGCAGGTCCATCTCCGCCTCGGTGAAGGTATCGTTCTGTTCGTAAAAATCCGGGATATATTCGGCGGGGAGCTCGATGGACTCCTCCCGGGTGACCGCCGCTTTCCGGGCGGCGTTCACCCCGTCCAGAAATTCCCGGAAGTCCACCGGCTCCGGAGAGGGGATGGGTTCCGATGTTGGCTCGGGGGTAGGTGTCGGGGCAGGCTCGGGGGCAGGGGCGGTCGTGGCCGGGGGAGGGGGCGCGGGCGGGGCCTCCTCCGCCGCCGGGGCGCAGCCCGCCAGCAAGGCCAGGGCCAGAACGAGGGACAGCAGTGAGCGGTTTTTCATCTTGTTCTCCTTTCCTCAGCCTTGCTGCGGGAGCGCAGCTTCCATATAATATTTCGACTACGGCAACTCCGGTTCCTCCGGCAGCTCCGGCTCATTGGGACCGTTGTTGGGGTCCGTTCCGTTCCCGGCGGGGTCCTCCGGAGTGCCGGGGTCCTCCAACCCGGGGCCTTCCGGCTCAGAGGGGTCGGGAGGCTGTGGCTCGTTGGTATCAGTACCGGGCGTGCCCGTATCGGGCGGATTGGGATTGTTGTCCGGCGGAAGCACGTCGTCCGGATCCCAGGGGCCCGTGGGCCACTGGAAGCCGGGGTCTCCGGGGAGGGGCTCGCCGGTCCAGTCCTCCGGCAGCACGGGCATGGGGACGTAAAACTCATCGTGGATAGGACAGGGGTCCTTGGTGGAGAAATAGGTGAGGTGGGCGTCGCTGTCCCCGGCCAGGATGAGGGACCCGTCGGGCCGCTCCAGGTGCTCCCGGCCCGCCAGCATCACCCGGGTGGTCACCGTCTCCTCCACCGGGCAGTAGGGCCCGGCCAGGTAGACCTCCCCCGTGGCGGGGTCGGTGCAGACCTGGACCTCGATGTGACAGCTACAGGTTTCCTTGGGCACGGCGCTGGACTGGATCTCCACGGTGATGACCCTGCTGCCCCGGTAGTCCTGGGAGCAGAGGGACGAGGGTTTCAATCCGCAGTCGGCGCACACGTCCACCCGGACGATACCCTCCGGCTTGTCCGGGAAGGATTTCTCCCCCAGACCCTCGTGGAGGGGCTCCATGACCTGCTTCCAGATGACCGCGGCGGGGTTGCCCTTGGCCGTGATCTTCTCCGGCTTGTCCCGGTAGCCGATCCAGACGGCGGCGGAGTAGTAGGGCGTATAGCCCACAAAGTACCGGTCGTAGTTGTTGGTGGTGGTGCCGGTCTTGCCTGCAATGGGCATTCCGTCAAACTGGGCCTTGCTGCCGGTGCCGCTGGGGGAGACCACGCTGCGGAGCATCTTGGTCATCAGCCACGCGGTGGTCTCCTTCATGGCGGGCCAGGAGCGCACGCCGGAGTCGTTGTCCACCACCACCTCGGTGCGGTCGTTGTTCCAGATTTTGGTGACCAGCCGGGGCTTAGTGTAGATGCCCTGGTTGGCAAAAGCGCTGTAAGCGGCGGCCATCTCCACTGTAGTCACGCCGTAGGTCAGCCCGCCCATGGCCAGGGGGCCCATGTCGATGTCGGCGGGGTCCAGGTCGAAGCCCAGGTTGTTCTCCATGAACTCAAAGGACCGGGCGTAGGTCAGCTTCTGGAGCGTCCGGGCGGAGACGGTGTTCAGGGACTGCTGCACGGCGTAGCTCACCGTGCGGTAGCCGGAGTAGCCCCCGGCGGAGTTGGTCCCCACGGTGGAGTTGCGGGGATAGCCGTTGTCCCGCAGAATGGTGTTGATGGGGTAGTCGTCCACGACGCTGCCCGGAGAGACGATGTCGTACTCGATGGCGGGGCCGTAGACGCTCACGGGCTTGATGGCGCTGCCGGGGGTCCGGCGGGAGGTGGCCAGGTTCAGCTCCCGGTTGGTGGTCTTCTGTCCCACGCCGCCGGCCATGGCCTTCACGTCCCCGGTGTAGGGGTCCACGATGGTGATGGCGGAGGCCAGGGGCGTGCCGTTCTTGGAGGGGTAGTCAAAGTTGGAGGGGTCCTGGTAGACCTGGTCCACGATGGCCTGGACGGCGGGGTCGAAGGTGGTCTCGATGTGGTAACCCTGCCGGTAGAGGAACTTGGAGGCGTCCTCCCGGCTGTAGCCCTTCTGCTCCACCAGCAGGTCGATGGCCTCGCTGATGGCCGCGTCCTCAAACCAGGTGTTGAACTTCGAGGTGTCCACGGTCTCCTCCGCGCCGCCCTCCTCCTCGTCGGGCTCGGGGACCTCCAGACCGTGGAGGGCCTTGTACTCGTCGGTGTCGGTGAAGAGGAGCTTTTCCGCCATGGCGGCGTCGCGGGTGGCCTCGTCGATCTTCCCCTGCTTGCACATCTCGTCCAGGATCAGCTCCTGGCGCTCCTTATTATAGATCCGGGGGGTCTTGACGGTGCCGTCTTCCAGCGTCCACTCCGCCTTGTGGAAGGGGTCGTAGAGAGAGGGGTTGTTGGTGATGCCGATGATGCAGGCGCTCTCCGCCAGGTCCAGCTCGGAGACGTCCTTGCCGAAATAGGTCTTGGCGGCGGTCTGGATGCCGTTGCACCCCGCGCCGAAATAGACGCGGTTGAGGTAATCGGTGATGATGTCCTCCTTGCTGGTGTACTTCTCGTACTCCAGGGCCCGGAAGATCTCGCGGAACTTCCGCTTGACGGTGACCTCGGTGTCCTGGTACTTGTCCCGGAGCACCTGCTGGGTGATGGTGGAGCCGCCCCGGGTGGCGCCGCCGGTGACGGTGGACTTGATGGCGCTGGCGGTGCCGATCCAGTCCACGCCGTGGTGCTCCCAGAAGCGCTTGTCCTCGATGGCCACCAGGGCCTCGATCAGGTGCTTGGGCAGGTCCTCGAAGGTGATGAGCTCCCGGTTGCCGCCGCCGGTCTCCTCGCTGTTGTCGAAGAGGGTCAGCATGACGTTGCCGTTGGCGTCGTACATGGTGGAGGCCAGGGCCAGCTCCCGCTCCTCCGCGGTGGCGATGCCCAGGGAGGGGCGCAGGGTGGTGTCCACGTAGGTCATGAAGATCTTGGCGAAGATGCCCAGGGTCAGCACGCCGATGACGCACAGCGTGAACACCGTGAGGAAGATCCACCCGATGATCTTTCCGATGATGCGGAGCGCGGAGCGCTTCTTTTTCTTCTTTCCGGGCCGGGGGGGCGCTTCATCGCCGCCCGGGGTTCTGTTCTGATAATTGTAATCCATTGTTTGGACTGAAACCTCCTTTTCCGGGTGTCCTGAGGGATAGGGGGCATATCGGGGCAGAGCCTACGACATACCAATTTATAGTATACCACAGCTTGTCAACTGCAAAAAAGGGATCCTGCCGACAGAAACCGGCACGAAACGGGGATGAGCGGCAAATTTCTTCATAAAATACAAAAAAGAAGTGTGGAAATCGTCAAAATGTCATAGCGAAACCCTCTTGCAATTTTGATGAAAAACGGTTACACTATAGGGGCAGGGAAGAGACAGCGTTCCCGGGACGAAACAAGCGGAGAGGACTGCGGCTATGAGTGAAGAATACGGCCCTGATTTTATCACGGTAACGGACGAGGACGGCAACGACATAGAGCTGGAGCTGCTGGATGCCCTGGAGCACAACGGGCAGACCTATATGGCCTTCTTCCCGGCGGTGCCGGAGGGGGCGGACGAGGACAGCGACGAGTACGGCATGGTGATCTTAAAGTCCATTACCGAGAATGGAGAGGAGCTGCTCTCCACCCTGGACAGCGAGGAGGAGCTCACCGAGGTCTATGACCTCTTCATGGAGATGCTGTTCCAGGACGAGGACGAGGAGTAGGCGTTTCCACCGGCAATCAATTATAAAATAGGTGCCCTGCGGGGTGCGTGATGAGTCTTTCATTAACCCACATTTTGTTATAAGGGATGCTGGTTCATTGTCTGGTTTGCAGGCCTCCCGGCTGCCATACCTGCGGTTGGAAGTTGGAAGCAGTAAAGGGCAATGCAGGCGACCCACCTGCCTTATATGTGCAGGTTATAACAAGGCTCACACGGCCGCTGCGGGGCGCCTTTTTTCGGAGAGGGAAGCGGCGAAGCCGCTTCCCTCTCCGAAAAAGGGCTTCGCTCCGCTACGCGCCTCCGCAGATCGTGCAATGGCCGCATCGAGCGGCCATGCACGATTCAATTCTGCACGGCCACTCGATGTGGCCGCGCAGAATCTACGACGCACGCTTCGCGCAAAGTGTTTTTCCAAGGCACATGTCCTTGGAAAAACGATTGAAATTTATTTCGCACCCGTGGGCTGGCCTTTGGCCGGCTTAGGGTTATGGCGGCCACAGGCCGCCCGACACCTGCGGGTGCAAAACTCCTGCGGAGGGCTTCTCTCCGGGGAGATGATCGGGAGAAAAATCATGAACTTGACATATACGATCCCCTGCCTCTTCGGCCTGGAGGGGCTTGTGGGGGACGAGGTCCGGCGGCTGGGGCTGTCGGACGTGCGGGTGGAGAACGGCCGGGTGCTGTGCTGCGGCAGCGAGGCCGACCTGCCCAGGCTGAATCTAAATCTGCGCTGCGGGGAGCGGGTGCTGGTGACATTGGCCACCTTCCCCGCCAGGAGCTTTGAGGCTCTCTTTCAGGGCACGGCGGCGGTCCCCTGGGAGGATTTCGTTCCCCGGGACGGCCAGTTCCCGGTAAAGGGCCACGCTCTGGACTCCCTGCTCCACTCCGTGCCGGACTGTCAGAAGATCATCAAGAAGGCGGCGGCGGAGCGCCTGGGCCGGGTGTACGGACTGAACCGTCTCCCGGAGACGGGGGCGAAGCACCAGATCCAGTTTTCCATCATGAAGGATATGTGTACGCTGTACTTGGACACCAGCGGCCCGGGGCTTCACAAGCGGGGCTACCGGGCGGTAGGCGTGGAGGCCCCCCTGCGGGAGACCCTGGCGGCCGCCATGGTAATTCTCAGCCGCTACCGGGGGAAGGACCCCTTCCGGGACCCCTTCTGCGGGTCCGGGACCATCGCCATCGAGGCGGCGCTGATTGCCAGGAACCGGGCCCCCGGTCTGGAGCGGACCTTCGACGCCCAGAGGTGGGCGTGGCTGGACAGCCGGTACTGGGTGGACGCCGCCGACGAGGCGATGGACGGGGAGTTTGACGGCCATTACGACATCTGGGGCGGAGACGTGGATCCCCGGGCGATACGGATCGCCCGTGAGAACGCCGTAAAGGCGGGAGTGGAGGAGCTTGTTCATTTTGACGTTGCGGATGTCAAAAAGTTCCAGTGTTCAGGGGAATTTGGGCAGATTGTTACCAATCCGCCCTACGGGGAGCGGCTTCTGGAGAAAGAGGAGGCCGAGGCATTGTATCACGTATTTGGGGAAGTCTATCACCGGGTGCCGCCCCGGTGGCGGGTGTTGGTTATTACCAGTCATCCGGAGTTTGAACGATTTTTCGGGCGGAGAGCCGAAAAGAAGAGGAAGCTCTACAATGGGATGATTAAATGTGAATTGTTTCAATTTTCAAGGTAGAGGGTTCTTTTCTTCGCGCCCTTCGGGCGCGAACGGGAAATTTTTCTCCCTATAGCCCGGGACCTACGCGGCCCCGGACTCCGCGCCTACTTTTTGTGTGAACAAAAAGTAGGCAAAAAGTCACTTAGGAAACGGGGTTTCCTAAGAACCTTCCTGATTACGGGGGTTATTGTTTTTTGCGCCCGAGGCACAGATTTCCGGTCTAAACTGACTGCCGTCCGCTTACCGGTCTTTCGCGTCTATTTTAGCGTGGTCATCGGTAGCCCCTACCGTCTAAGACCGAGCAAACTCCCCGGGGTGCGTAACGAAAGACTTCTCCGTATAGCGGCACTCCTGG
>CAJUPS010000114.1 GCA_910588045.1 uncultured Oscillospiraceae bacterium
TCATGGACTACGACGAGGGCCAGGGCTGGCACGACGGCAAGATCGTCCCCTACGGCCCCATCAGCCTGGACCCCGCCTCCTGCGTGCTCCACTACGCCCAGATGATGTTCGAGGGCATGAAGGCGTACCTCACCCCGGAGGGGAAGATCAACCTCTTCCGCCCGGACATGAACGCCAAGCGCCTCAACCGCACCAATGAGCGCATGTGCATCCCCCCCATGGATGAGGAGCTGTTCGTGGAGGCCGTCAAGGCCACCGTGAAGGTGGACGCGGACTGGATCCCCACCGAGCCCGGCACCGCCCTCTATATCCGGCCCTATATCATCTCCGACGAGGTGAGCTTCTCCGTGGAGCCCGCCAAGCACTACCACTTTATCATTATCCTCTGCGCCGTGGGGGCCTACTACGACATCAACCGGGGCGGCCTCACCGGCAGCCACATCTATGTGGAGGACGAGTACATCCGCGCCGCCGTGGGCGGCACCGGCTTCGCCAAGGTGGGCGGCAACTACGCCGGCGGTATGCGGGCCACCAAGAAGGCCCTGGAGAACGGCTGCAAGGAGGTGCTCTGGCTGGACGCCCACGAGCACAAGTACGTGGAGGAGGTGGGCACCTCCAACGCCTTCTTCATGATCGGGGACGAGGTCATTACCGCGCCTCTGGGCGGGTCCATCCTCCCCGGCGTCACCCGGGACAGCACCATCACCCTGCTGCGCAAGTGGGGCTACAAGGTCTCCGAGCGCCGCCTGTCCATCCAGGACATCGAGGCCGCCAGCAAGGACGGCACTCTCCAGGAGGCTTGGGCCACCGGCACGGCCTGCGTGATCTCCCCCATCGGGTATCTGAAGTACATGGGCCGGGACATTGTTATCCATGACGGCGGCGTGGGCCCCGTGAGCCAGAAGCTCTACGACCACATCTACGGGATGCAGACCGGCGTGGTAGCCGACGACATGGGCTGGATCGTCCAGCTGTGATGAAATCAGAATAATTGAAATGACAGGGCCGGGGAAATGCTTCCCCGGCCCTGCTGCGTGTCAAAAAAGTGGCTGTGCCACTTTTTTGAGAAAGGGGACCGGGCCGAGTTCGGCCCGCAAAGTGCTTTTTCGACGTACACGCCGCCGAAAAAGCGGTTAAAATTTATTTTCGCCTTCGGCGAAAACTCCTGCGGAGGGCTTTTTTCACAATCTAAAGGGCCGGGGAAATGCTTCCCCGGCCCTGTTTTTGTAAGAAAAGATCAGTCGTCGTCCTCCCCATCCTCGGCGGGCGCCTCCGCCTGGAGAAGGAACTCCGTCAGCGATTTTGACAGCGTGGAGAGGATGGCGGTGGTGGTGATGAGGCGGCCGCCCTCCGCGAGGGGCAGAGAGGCGCTCCCGTCCAGGGTCAGCCGTCCGGCCTGGAGCGGCAAGCTGCAAAGAAAGCGGACGGAGGCCCGGTACTGCTGGACAAAGTCCGTATACAGGGCCCGGACGGCCTCCTCCCGGTGGTCCTCCGGAAGCATCCGCTGGATACAGGAGATGCTCAGGCTCTGCTTGAGCGTACAGATGATGACCAGATAGGCCAAGTGGACCCGGGAGTACCGCTTCTTTACCGGCGGGGGCACCACCTTCATGCGCACATAGTTGTTGATGATGCTGGCGGTAATGGCCTTGTCCTCTCCGTAGCGCTCGAGGGGGGAGAGGTAGCGGGTGAGCAGGAGGATCACCTGATCCATGTACAGGTCCAGCTCGGGCAGACTCTCCCAGTCCGGCAGGTCAAAATGTTTCAGTCCGTCCAGCCATGCGGACAGACGTTGGGCGGCATCTTCCATATCGCGTTTGCTCCCTTCTTTTTGCCAGAAACTGCTATCACGTAGTATACTGTATTTTTGCGCATAATGCAATATCTGAAATCAAAAAATAATCTGGCGGGAATGCTTGACATATCCGTTAAAACGGGGTATACTAATATCAAATATTAGATAAGACGATTTTCAGAATCGCAGGAAGGAGTATATCATGTCGTCTGAAACGGTAAAGCGGCCCCAGACCAGGGGCGAGGAGATCGCCAACACCATTTCCCATGGACTTGGCGCACTGCTGGCGCTGGCGGGGGCGGCCCCCCTGGCGGTGCGGGGCATCCAGTCCGGGTCCGCCAAGGCGGGGTTCAGTCTGACGGCCTATGGGGTCAGTCTGGTGCTGCTGTACACGGCCTCGGCGGTGTACCACGGGGTGCAGAACCCGGAGATCAAGCGCAGGCTGCGGGTCATGGACCACTGCTCGATCTTTGTCCTGATCCTGGGGACGTATGTACCCATGTCCCTTCTGGTGGTAGGGGGACGGCTGGGATGGACACTGTTTCTCACCAACTCCACGCTGGCGGCCGTCGGGATCACCCTCAACGCCATCGACCTGAAGCGGTTTGACAAGGTGTCGCTGGCGCTGTACGCCCTGATGGGCTGGCTGGTGGTGCTGGCGATGCGGGCCATCATTGCCGCGCTGCCCCCGGCCGGGCTGGCGCTGCTGGTGGCCGGAGGCGTGGCGTACACGGTGGGGATCATCTTCTATAAGGCGAAGGGAAAGTATATGCACTTCGTCTGGCACCTGTTCGTCCTGGCGGGGAGCGTCCTGCAATTTATCTGCATTGCGCTGTACTGCCTGCCGTGAGGCGGTGAATCGGGAAAAAGGCGGCTGATCGGAGGGTCGGCCGCCTTTTTGTCGCATTTTCCCCTTGCATTTTTCAAAAAATGGGTTATGATAAGTACGATATTATTTTAGAAAGAGGCGTATTTCCCTATGACAAAGGTAAACGTAATCTCCGGCTTCCTGGGCGCAGGCAAGACCACCCTCATCAAAAAGCTGCTGGATGAGGCCCTCCAGGGGGAAAAGATCGTGCTCATTGAGAACGAGTTCGGCGAGATCGGGATCGACGGCGGCTTCCTCAAGGACGCGGGCGTGGAGATCTCCGAGATGAACTCCGGGTGCATCTGCTGTTCCCTGGTGGGGGACTTCGGCGAGGCGCTGAAGAAGGTCATGGAGCAGTTCCACCCGGACCGGATCCTCATTGAGCCCTCCGGCGTGGGCAAGCTCTCCGATGTCATCCGGGCCGTCCAGGGCGTGGCGGAGCAGGTGCCGGAGATGGCGCTGGGCTGTGCGGTCACCGTGGCCGACGCGTCCAAGGCCAAGGTCTATATGAAAAACTTCGGCGAGTTCTACGCCAACCAGATCCAGTACGCGGGGGCTATCATCCTCAGCCGCACCCAGAAGCTGGACGGGGAGAAGCTGGAGGTGGCGACGGCGCTTCTGCGGGAGAAGAACGAGAGCGCCCCCATTGTCACCACCCCCTGGGACCAGCTCACCGGCGCGCAGCTTCTCTCCGCCATGGAGAGGGGCAACACCCTGGCCGAGGACCTGCTGGCGGAGGAGGAGGTCTGTCCCATTTGCGGCGGGCACCATCATCACCACCATGACCATGAGGAGCACGAATGCTGCCGCCACCACGACCACGAGGAGCACCACCACGGCCATGACCACGAGTGCTGCCACCACGACCACGACGGCCATCATCACCACCACCACGGCCACGACGCCGACGAGGTGTTCATGAGCTGGGGCGTGGAGACCACCCGCAGCTTTACGGCGGAGAAGCTGGAGCACATCCTGACCGCGCTGGATGGCGGGCAGTACGGCGCGGTGCTGCGGGCCAAGGGCATCGTCCCCGCCGGGGACGGGACCTGGCTGCACTTCGACTACGTTCCCGAGGAGCACCAGGTCCGCACCGGTCCCGCGGACTACACCGGACGGCTGTGCGTCATCGGCGGCAAGCTGGACGAGGCGGGGCTGAAGGCCCTCTTCGAGGTGTAAGCGATGGCCCAGGAGAAAGTCTATCCCGTCTACCTCATCGCCGGATTCCTGGACAGCGGCAAGACCAGCTTCATCAACGGCATCCTCTCCGACGGCTTCGCGATGGACGAGAGGACCATGCTGCTGTGCTGCGAGGAGGGCGAGGTGGAGTACGATAAAAAGCTGCTGCGCAACGTCACCGTGGTGACGGCGGACAGCCTGGAGAAGCTGACGCCGGAGCGCCTGGAGAGCGCCCGGAAGAAGTGCCGGGCGGAGCAGATCATCGTGGAGTACAACGGCATGTGGCAGATCCAGGACTTCTACGTCAACGCCATGCCCAAGAGCTGGGTGCTCTACCAGATCATCGCCACCGTGGAGGGCCCCACCTTTGAGATGTATACCAGGAATATGGCCTCCCTCATGTCGGAGAAGCTGCGCAACGCGGACATGATCTGCATCAACCGCTGCACGGAGGAGCTGTGTACCTCCCTGCGGCAGCGGAACCTGCGGCTGCTCAACCGCCGGGCGGACATCTACCTGGAGCGGGAGGACGGCCAGAGCGAGGACTACATGGACGGCACCGTCTCCGCCTTCGACCTGGATCAGCCGGTGATCAGGATCTCCGACGAGGATTACGGGCTGTGGTACGTGGAGATCATGGACAACCCGGAGATGTACGCCGGGAAGACCGTGGTATACCGCGCCATCATGTGCAAGCCCCCCCAGTACGGCCGGTATTTCACCCCCGGGCGGTTTGCCATGGTCTGCTGCGCCGAGGACATGACGTTCCTGGCCCTGGCCTGCATCGGGTACGACGTGAGCAAGATCCCCGAGCGGGCCTGGGTGGAGGTCACCGCCGAGGTAGCCGTGGAGCACTGGGACCCCTACGAGGGCGACGGCCCGGTGCTCCACGTCAAGAGCGTCGTCCCCTGCCAGAAGCCTGCGGAGGAAGTCGTCCAGATGTAGGCTCTCCGAAAAAAAACGTTGTACCGCGGGCAAAACCGTGGTATGATGTCAGTGTTTCTTCCGGCAAGCCGGGGAAACCAGACCATTATGAAAAGGAAACGATCAAATGAAAAAAACCATCAGCGGGCTGTTAGCCCTGATTCTTGTCCTCAGCCTGTGCGCGGGCTGCGGCGACGCCGACAAGGTTCCGGACCAGACCGATGCGCCCAGCCAGGCCGACGATCAGACGGACGCGAATATCTACACCGAGCTCCTGGGCGTGGACCCCAACGAGACCGCCCTTGAGACCGACGGCAACAAGATCCCCATGGAGCTGTATCTCTACTGGCTGACCTACGCGTGCAGCAACCTGGAGTACCAGATCGGCATGTTCAGTTCCGCCTATGGCATGTACGGCGAGCTGCTCGACGAGAACGGGAAGGTCAAGTGGGACGAGAGCCTGGAGGGCACCCCCCTCAGCCAAATGGCCAGGGAACAGGCGGAGTCCAGCGCCCTGTCCTACGCCATTCTGGAGAACGTGGCCGCCGAGCACGGCGTTGCCCTCACCGACGAGGACAAGACCAAGCTGGAGGAGGAGTTCACCGCCTATGTCGAGCAGATCGGCGGCGAGGAGGCCTTTGCCCAGAGCCTGCGGGAGATGGGGATCGGCAAGGAGAGCTTTGACCGCGTCTCCGCCACCACCTACCTCTACCAGCACCTGGCGGAGCTGGCCCAGGACCCCGCCAGCGACCTCTATGAGGCGCCCGCCGATGACGACGCCTATGTGGACCACATTCTGCTGATGACCAAGGACGCCGAGACCAACGAGCCCCTCAGCGAGGAGGAGGCCGCGGCCAAGAAGGCCAGGGCCGAGGAGCTGCTCGCCCAGCTCCAGGCCAGCGACGACCTGGAGACCCTGTTCACCCAGCTGGCGGACGAGAACGGGGAGGACCCGGGCCGCGAGGCCCAGAAGGGCTACCTGATCAACGCGGATACCAGCTTCGTCCAGGAGTTCAAGGACGCCGCCTTCGCCCTCAAGCCCGGCGAACTCAGCGGCATCGTGGAGAGCGACTACGGCTACCACATCCTGCTGCGCAAGGACTTGACGGAGGACCAGCTGGTCGCCGTGGCAAATACGAATCTGAGCAACTACCTGGATGGGAAGATGGAGGCCGCGATGGACAGCGTGGTCCGCCACGAGAAGCTGGATGAGATCAATGTGGGCGAGTTCTTCACCGCCTACCGCGAGGCCGTGGAGGCCATGCACCCCGCCGATGAGGCCGCAGACGGTGCGGACGGCAGCGGCGCGGGGAACGACCAGCCCGCCGCATAAGATGCCCAGCGGAATCGTCATCATCGACAAGCCCCAGGGGTGGACCAGCATGGACGTCTGCGCCAAGCTGCGGGGCATCCTGCGGGAGAAGCGGGTGGGCCACGGCGGGACCCTGGACCCCATGGCCACCGGCGTGCTGCCGGTATTTGTGGGCAGCGCCACCAAGGCGGTGGCGTTCGCCGAACAGAGCGATAAGGAGTACCTGGCCGGGCTGCGCCTGGGTGTGGTCACCAACACCCAGGACAGCACCGGCCAGGTGCTGGAGGAGCGCCCCGTCACCGTGGACCGGGCGGCGCTGGAGGCGGTCCTGCCCCGGTTTACCGGGCCGATCGCGCAGATCCCGCCCATGTACTCCGCCATCAAGGTCAGGGGGAAGAAGCTCTACGAGTTGGCCCGGCGGGGCCAGGAGGTGGAGCGGAAGCCCCGAAGCGTGACCATCCACGCCCTGGAGGTGACCGAGCAGACCGGGGAGGCGGAGTACCAGCTGCGCGTCCGGTGCTCCAAGGGCACCTACGTCCGCACCCTGTGCCACGACATCGGACAGGCCCTGGGCTGCGGGGGCTGCATGAGCTCCCTGCGGCGGACCATGGCGGCGGGGTTCCCCATCGGGGACGCCGTGACCATCGAGGCCGTCCAGGAGCAGGGGGAGGCGCTGCTGATGCCGGTGGACTGCTTTTTTGCGGACTGCCCGGTGCTGCTCCTGACCTCGCCCCGGATGGAGCGGCTGGTGCGCTGCGGGAGCCCCCTCCCCGCTCCCGAGCTGGGGCCGGGGCAGTACCGGGTCTACGGCCAGGAGAAGGAATTTCTCTGCCTGAGCCGGTGGGAGGACGGGCAGCTGCGGTCCATCAAGAATTTTTTTGGCGGCTGAGCCGTCTGTGGGGGAGCTATGGAGAACAAGCGGGCGATCGCCCTGGGTTTTTTTGACGGTGTTCACCTGGGCCATCAAGCGCTGCTGCACCGGGCGGCGGAGCGGAGCCGGGAGCGGGGGTGGACCCCCGCCGTGTTCACCTTCGACCGGTCCCCCCGGGAGTTTGTCACCGGTCTGCCGGTGCCCCTGCTGACCACGGCGGAGGAGCGGCGGCGGACGGTGCAGGCGCTGTTCCCGGGGATGGAGGTGCTCATCGTCCCCTTCGACCAGGCCATGATGACCATGCCCTGGGAGGATTTCGTCTCCCTCTTGCAGGGGGAGTACCGGGCGGGCTGGCTGGTGGCGGGCCACGACTTCCGCTTCGGCCACAAGAACGCGGGAACCGCCGCGCTCCTCAGAAACCGTTCGGAGGAGCTGGGCATCGGCTGCGATGTGATCCCGGCGGTGGAGCTGGACGGCGTTACCATCAGCTCCACCCATATCCGCGCCCTGCTGGAGCGGGGGGAGGTGGAGGAGGCGGCCCGGTTTCTGGGGCGGCCCTTCGCCATCTCCGGGGTGGTGCGCCACGGAAAGCGGCTGGGGACCTCCCGGCTGGGTGCGCCCACGGTGAACCTGGTCCCCGACGCCCACCAGCTGGTCCCCGCCTTCGGGGTCTACGCCGCCCGGGTGACCGTGAACGGGAGGGAGCTGCCCGCCGTCACCAACGTGGGCGTGCGGCCCACCGTGGACACGGACGGCGGCGTGACGGTGGAGAGCCACCTGCTGGAGGGAGCGCCGGAGTTGTATGGCGCGGACTGCCGGGTGGCGTTCATGCGGATGCTCCGTCCGGAGAGGCGGTTCGCAAGCCTGGAGGCCCTGCGGGAGCAGATAGCCGGAGACGCGGCAGAGGCGAGGGACTATTTTGACAGACAGAGAGAGGACGGGGAGGCATGAGGCACGTATTTATCATCAACCCCACCGCCGGGAAGAAGGACTGCACGGCCCGCATGATCGAGATGGCCAAGGGCCTGGCCGCCCGCCACGACCTGGATGTGGACTGCATCCTCACCCAACGCTCCGGCCACGCCATGGAAACCGCCAGGGCCCTGGCGGAGAAGGGCGGGGAGGTGCGCATTTACGCCTGCGGCGGCGACGGCACGGTCAACGAGGTTGCCAACGGTGTGGCCGGATTTGACGGCGCCGCCATGACCTGCATCCCCGTGGGCACGGGAAACGATTTCCTGAAGAATTTCGGGGACAGGGCGCCTCTTTTTGCCGACGCGGAGAATCTTTGGGACGGCCCCGTGGTCCCGCTGGACGCCATCGACTGCAACGGCCGTCTGGCCCTGACGGTGGCCTGCTCCGGTTTCGACGCCAAGGTGGCAGAGGACGTACATACCTACGGGAAGGTCCCCCTGCTGGGGGGACAGGGCAGCTATATCCTCTCGCTGGGGGTCAATTTTCTGCTCCGCTCCCTGGGGCATAAGTGGACCATCACGATGGACGGCGAGCCTATGACCGGTGAGTACGCCCTGGCCGCGGTGTGCAACGGCCGGTACTACGGCGGGGGGTTCATGCCGGTGGCGGAGGCGAGGATGAATGACGGTGTGCTCAACACCCTGGTGGTGGATCGGGTCAGCCGCGCCACCTTCCTGCGGTTTGTGGGGGCCTACTCCAAGGGGATGTATTATACCTTGCCCCACGTGGCAAGGTGTTACACTGCCAGGGAGATCATTATATCCTCCCCGGGGGAGGATATTGTTACCTGCCTGGATGGGGAGATTGTCCATAGCCGGACGGCTGTGATCCGTCTCTCGGAGAAGAAGGTGAGGTTCTTTGGTCCGGTGGGCTGTGATCCCAATGCAACATACAGGGCGCTTCCTTAGGCGCTCGGCCTTCGGCCGAGTGCCTTTTTTATGCAGCTCGTTTAGCTTCTTCTTATCCAACCCCGGGGCCTACGCGGCCCCGGACTCCGCGCCTACTTTTGCCGCGCGGCAAAAGT
>CAJUPS010000115.1 GCA_910588045.1 uncultured Oscillospiraceae bacterium
GAGGAGGGCAAGCTCACCGGTCCCTCCGCCTGGGACGGCTACGTGGCCTGCGTGGCCGGGGACGCGCTGAACGCCTCCCGTGGCACCAGCCAGTTCCTCAAGGTGGAGACCATCGAGAAACCCGCTATGTACTGCTGAACTGGTTACTTACCATAGGCCGGATTTCCCCAAAAGTTGCACGTTTTTGGGAAACCCTTCTGCAAAAAACTTGGCCCCGGAGGCGTGAGCCTCCGGGGCCTTTGCTTGGGTCAGAGTTGGACGCGCTCCGCTTATTCAGCGGGGACGATTCTCTCACAGAAGCGCATGAGAATCATAGCTACCTGGGCGCGGTCCGCCCGGCCGCTGGGAACCAGGGTGTAGCTGGTCACACCGGAAATCAGCTCCTCGGCAACCGCCCACTGCATGGCCTCCAGGGCATAAGCACTGATGTCACCGGCATCGGTGTAGACGGACAGATCAGCGCGCTTGCTGGTGTCATAACCCTTGAGCTGGGCGTAGCGGTACAGGATCGCCGCCAGCTGCTCGCGGGTGATGTCCTGGGTGGGCTTGAAAATGGTGTCGCTGTAGCCCTTGACCACGCCGTTGGCCGCGCCCCAGGCGACGGCGTCGGTGTACCATTCACCCGCCGCAACGTCCGTGAAGGCGGAGGCCGCCGCGTTGGGCTCGCCCTCCAGGCGGTGGAGGATGGTCACGATCATACCGCGCTCCGTGGAGAGCGAGGGGGCGAAGGTGGTTTCATTGATGCCTTTCATCAGCCCCCTGTCGAACACATAGGCCACTGCGTCACGATACCACATATCGTCGGCCACGTCGCGGAAGAGCAGTGGAAGCCTGTCAAGCGGCGTCTCGTCATCTGTGATGGTGGTGCCGGGGTCCAGCGGGGTCGGGTTGTCGGTGATGGTGGACGGCGGGGTAGTCGTACCCGTGCCGCCGCCAGTGGGATAGGTGGGCGTGAAGGTGGGGAAGTAGGGATCAACATAGGTCAGGCGGCCGATACTTTCCGTCCGGGGCGTACCGCAGACCGTGCAGGTGTAGGTCATCACACCCTCACTGGTATACGTTGGGGCGGTGGTCATGACCCCACCGTCCCACTGATGCGCCGTGCACCAGCGGGCATAGTAGACCTTGCCAGCCTCTGCCGTATCGCCAGTCACACGGCTACCGGAGAAATCAGCGGTTTCATACCAACCGGCGAAGGTAGCGCCAGTCTTGGTGGGCGTAGCCAATGCTTTGATTTTTGGCACTGCATCCGCCGTAACGTTGCCACCGTTGAGCACTCCAACAATGCCGTCCTTGATGGCAATAATCTCCTCCGTGTGCGCACTGTCCATCACGTAGAACACGGCCACATCAGACTTGTTCTCTGCCCCAACCACATGCAGGACTTTCACGCTGCCCAAAATGCTCTTGCCATTTTCTGCATCGGGCACAAACGCTTCCCCAGAGGTATCCGTCACAAATACGTGCTCACCGATTGTTGTCACGCTGTCCGGAATCTGAATCAGGGGCATCCCGGTGGTCCTTCGGAAAGCCTTATCCTGAATCTCCGTCACGCTTTCCGGAATGGTCAGAGACTTGAGACTTCCACAGTTTTGGAACAACCATTGTCCAATGGTCGTTAATCCGTTGGGAAGCACCACTTCCTCCAACTGACTGCAATCACAAAACGCAAGGTTTCCAATGGACTTCACGCTATCGGGGATGATTACCTCCGCTAGTGCAGTCTGTGCGAATGCGGACTGACCAATGGTTTCTACTCCATTTTCAATTGTGATTTTGCTCAGTTGAGAGCACTTTTGGAATGCGGATTCTCCAATCTTTTTCACCGTGCTGGGAATTGTGACCTCTTTCAGAGCAGTAAGGTAAAATACACTGTTACTTATTTCGGTCACACCGGAAGGAATCGTAACTGCTTCAATTGCTGTTCCTAAAAATGCACCCGCGCCTATTTCAGTCACAGATTGAGGAATAGACACATTTTTCAACTTTGCGTTGCTCTTAAAAGCGTATTTCCCTATTTTCTCCACTGTTGCGGGAATTTCAACTTTCTCCAGTGCCGTGCACTCACTAAATGCATACTGGGGAATCTCTTTGATGTCACTAGGAAGCGTCACATTTGCCAACTTGGAGCACTTCACAAACGCATATTCCCCAAAAGTTGTGCCCTCTGCCATCGTAACAGAAGTCAGTGCACTACAGCCCTCAAAAATATTTTTGCCGAGATTTGTGCTTCCCTTAATCTCCACAGTTTCCAATGCTGTACAGCCTTGGAATGTATTAAACCTGATTTCTTTTACAGCTTCGGGGATGGTCACATTCTTTAGACTGGTGCATCTAAGGAAAACCTGATTATGAATTTCTTCAAGTGTTGAAGGGAATGTAATTGTTTCGAGAGAGCTGCAATCAATGAAAGTATTTCCCTCGATTACAGTTACACCTTCGCCTATCTCGACTTCCTTTAACTTTGTACATCCGCGTAACGCACCGCCAGGAATCGTCCCAACGCTGCCGGGAATAGAGATTTTTTCAAGATTCACATAACCGTCGTTCTGCCCGCTGAAACCAGGAAGATTTGTAGGCTTCCCTGTAAAAACGACCGATTTGACCAGAGACTTATCAATATTGTTTCCCCATGCAGCCCCATTTAGCTGTCCATCGCCCTCAATGGTCAAAACGCCATCCTTGGTCAGCTTCCACGTTATGTCGTACCATTTTCCGGACTTGATTACATCTGGGTCTTCATCCGAATCAGGCTCATCCTCTAACGTCATCACCTGTCGGAAAGCCTCCAGCGCGGCCTTGCACTGGGCAACCTCCGGAAGAGCCTTCTGCGCTTCCGTCAGGTCGTTATACAGCGCCTCAGCCGCTTCCACGCCAGCCAGAAGCGCCGCAGGGTCGTCCAGTTCGCGCAGCGCTTCCACTGCATTCAGAAATTCGGTGGGGACCGCCACTCCGGTGGCGGGAATGAGCTCTTGCGCTGTCAGGGTTTCGCCACAGACCAAGCAGCGGGAACCCTCTGTCAGGCCGGGCTGGGTCTCGGTGGGCGCAACGGCCTCCACGACCTCCGGCGTGTGAGCGGCAGCAGGAATGGTTTCGGTCCTGGTCTCGCCGCAGCCCTCCACGGTGCAGGTGAACGTTTTCACACCCGCTGCGGCGCAGGTGGCCTCCTGTGTTATCTCGCCGTTATTCCAGACATGCTCGCAGAGGGCGGGATCATCAATGGTCTCCTCCTCCGCAAAGGCCGTGACCTGGACCAAACCCAGGCACATAACCAGGGCCAGGAACATTGCAAGTCCGCGCTTGCGTAAATGTTTCAAATTCTTCATAAATTTCTTCCTTTCTTTGCATGATTTCGGACGCAAAGTGTCCGGTAACCGAACGAGCATGACGCGGAAAGCCGCGTTTTAGCCTCTGGTTTTGCCGTCCCAGCGTTTCCACTGGTTTGCCATTGCAACCGGTCGAGCGTGGGTGATCCCCGACGCACCTGGCTTTGCGTCCCATTGTTTCCAATGGTTTGCCGAAAAATGATAATACTGTGCAGGGATTAAAGTTGCGGACGTTGCGGTCCGTGGCCCACCCCGGTGTGTTCCGGGGCAGTCTGCTCCATGCGCATTCCTCCTCTGCTGCGTTATCGTCGAACTCCGTTGTGACGTATACACCACCCGACCCGCCCCGAGGGTGTGGCGGAAACGGGAGCATACCCTTATTGGTTCGCGGCCCGGCCTTTTTCGTACTCCGCCAGGAAGGGAGCGAACAACTCCTCCTCCGCCTGCTTCCGGGCCTTGACGGCATCATCAAACAATTTGTAGCTGCCCAGGTGATAGCGCTTTCCTTTGAAGCAAATCGACGCCCGCCAGGTCCGCTTTCGCACATTCCAATCCACGCCGGGAACTCCGCTGGTGTTGTTGCAGCGCCTCGTACTGGCACGAATCATCTCCACGCAGGTGCCGTCCACGTAGGTCAGACGGTTCTCGATTCCTGCCCCGTGGGCGCAACCGCAGCTAACGGTCCGCCCGTCGCGGAGGCGGCTGGTTTTGACCACGGTCTCATTCCCGCAGTCGCATCGGCACAGCCAAGCAGTGCGGGACCCGATATTCTCCGCCGGGGCCAGGACGGTTAATCTTCCGAACCACTGTCCGGTCAGATCAAGCTTTTTCGTGGAATGGCGCACGTTTCCCGCACCTCCGTCTGTGGACAAAATTTTTATTTTGTCCTTTGGTTGCACGCTTTTAGGCAACTAAGCAGCAAAGAAAAGCCCAAAAGGGCATGAAAAGTAAGGACTGCGCAAAAAGCGTTTTTGCAGTCCTTGGATTTTCATGCCCTTTTTTCGTTAATCTGCCGATTTTGAGAAAACCGTCTTCCCTTTTCGGGATACTATGCTATAATAAAGAAAAGTTGGCTATGTAGAAATGCGACAAAATAAAAATTTTGTCAACATGACGAAAGTCACGTGACCAGCCCCAACTTTTCCAGCTGCCGCGCATGTTCCGCCCCGGAGGTCATCAGATAAATCCGGGTGGTGTTGATAGAGCTGTGCCCCAAAACGTCCGCCAGCTTCACGATGTCCTTGCAGACCTTGTAAAAAGTGGTAGCGAATAAATGCCGCAAGTTGTGTGGGAAGACTTTGCTTTCCTCCACGCCTGCCTTTTTGCAGATAGCTTTCATTTCACGCCAAATCTGACCGCGAGACATCCGTTTTCCGCTTCCGGTGAGGAAAATCTCTCCGGAGGCGATTTTGTTTTTCTTGGCGTACTTGAGCAGCTTCCGGCGGAGCTTGTTGGGAAGTAGAATGCTACGGATTTTCCCCTTTAGATTGATGTCCGTCCCCGCCCGGTTCGCAGCTTCAACGGTGATATACCGAACTTCTGACACTCGAATCCCCGTTGCGCAGATGGTCTCCATCAGAAGCTCCAACCGCTCCTGGCCCGTCTCCCGGGCAGCATCCAAGAGCCGCTGGTACTCCGCTTTTGTCAGTTCCCGGCTCTCCTCCCGGAACGCCTTCCGCTGGACGCGGAGAAACCTGATTTTGCAGTCCTCCCGCCCCAGGAACTTGAGAAACCGGTTGACTGCTGACAGCATGGAGTTGACCGTAACCGGCGCATATCCCCGCTCCAGCAGGTACTCCCGCCATCCGAAAGCCTCCTCCAGGTCCAGGTCATCCAGCCAGGCAGCGAAAGCGCGAACATCCCGCTGATACTTTTCAATAGTTCCTATGCTGCGCCCCTCGCTTTTCAGGTGTGCGATAAAGTTTTTCAAATCGTCTGTATGCATAAAAAGAATCCCCCTTTTGTGTTCCTTCTAAGTTTCACACAAAAGGGGGAAAAGTTGTATGGTGTTGTGCAACCAATCTGAAAAATATTGCAAGGAATTAAAACGGAAATACACTCATAACGCTCATGCCGATGATGCAGGCCGCCGCTGCCAGAAGGGCCATCCCCGGGATGCGCAGCAGCCACTCACAGTTCCTTGGGGCGCTCCTTTGGCCGTCCGGGCCCCGCTTGTGGAGCATCCACCACAGCGGGCGGCTGAATCCCACCAGCAGCGTCCCCACCATCAGGCACAGCATAGCAATCACCAGAGCGGTATCCACTCGATCCATTGTCAACGCTCCTCTCTACTCGATCTGTGACACGTACTCCGCTACATCGACTCCCGCCGCAGCCATTTCAGCAGCATACCCAGTCCCAGCGCCGCTAAAAGCAGAAAAACAAGCCCTTTCTTCATGTCGATCACCTCTCAACAATTTTGTAATACGTCCGGGCCGTCAGCAGGTACACCACGCCGTAGGCCACGAAGAACACCACCACCGTGCCCAAAGTGCACAGCGCCGTCAGGGTAGAATTGTGGATATAGAACATCGTCAGCAGCTTCTCTACCATGTTGAAGTCAAACACGATGTGAATGGTGGCCACCACGATGGGCAGGAAGAACACCATCAATATCTGGCTGTGGATGCTCCGCTTGACCTCGCCGTGGCTGAGGCCCACCTTCTGCATGATCTCGAAGCGGTCCTTGTCCTCGTAACCCTCGGAAATCTGCTTGTAGTAGATAATCAGCACCGTGGCCAGCAGGAAGATGAACCCCAGGAACAGCCCCAGGAACAGGAAGCCCCCCGCCAGACCGTAAGCGTACACCGCGCCCTCGCTGCGCAGGTTCCATTGGCTCAACCGCCAAGTGCCGGTCCCCTCATAGAAGCTGCCGTCCTCAATTGCCCTGTAGTAACGGGTCTGGAGCGCATCCAGCTCCTCCTCGGTGGCGTCCACGTCCAGATAGGCAAACCACCCCATACTGCTGTAGTTATCCGGGTATGCCTCCGCCTGCCTTGCCCAGATGTCGTTGATCGCTGCATCGTCCGGGACAACAATGGTAACCAATTCGGTGATCTGCGGATCAAAGGCGGGATTGCGGCTGAGGTGCTTTGCAATGGCGAAGCTGGATTCTCCCAGCTCCGTCCCCACCCTGTGCACCGTCCAGCGGATGGTCAGCGTATCGCCCTTCACTCCGTAGGCGGCCACCTCGCCGGGGGCAAGACCCAGCGTTTCGCCGGTGACGGAGGTATAGTTGTCCTCGGTAATGACGGTTATCATCACCACGCCGCCTTTGGCAGCGTCGTTGAAGCGGTCGGTGGTATAGACGCCGTCCCTGATCTTTCCCGCGCCGAAGCCCATGCGGCAGCTGGTGCGGACGTTCTCCACCCGGTAGCCCTGGCCCTCGATAAAGCCGGTCTGGACCGCCAGCATGGCGTCGGGATCGAAGGGCTTCCAATCCTCCTCCTCACCTGCCACAGGCCGGGGAAAGTAGCTCACGGAAACATTGACATCCCCCGGGAACTGCTCGTTTACCATGTCCACCGTGCCCAGATACAGCGACAGAGTGCCGGAGAGCATGACCATCACCATGGTGCACAGGATGCAGATGTTGGCGAGGCCCACGGCGTTCTGCTTCATGCGGTAGAGCATCCCGCTCACGCCGATGAAATGGCTGGTTTTATAATAAAACTTCTTGTTCTTCCGCAGGGCCTTCAATACGAAGATACTCACAGCGGTGAACAGGCAGTAGGTCCCGATAATGACCAGGAATACCGCCAGAAAATAGGTCACAATGGCATCCATGCCGGTGCGGGTGGTGACGGCGATGTAATAGCCCGCCCCCAGGGAGACAATGCCCAGCAGGGTCATGAACCACTTGGTCTTGGGCTCCCGCTCGCCCACGCTGCCGCTGTGGAGCAGCTCGATGGGCTTGGAGACCCGGACCTTGTTCAGATTCACCAGCAGCGTCACCACCAGCAGGAGCAGGAACAGTCCCGCCGTCCAGGCCATGCCGTCCCAGGAGATATAGAACCCGAAGGGGACCGGCATTCCCAGCATTTGGTGGAGAATCAGGCTGACCAGCTTGTGGAGAATCAGCCCCACGACAATGCCGCCGCCGATGCCCAATACAGCGATGATGGCCGTCTCGATGACCAGCACCACGGCGATGTGCTGCTTCCCCATACCCAGGATGTTGTAGAGGCCCAGTTCCTTTTTCCGCTGCTTCATGAGGAATCCGTTGATATACAGCACGAAGATGGCGGAGAACAGGAAGGCGATCACTTGGCCGATGTTCATAAAGATGGAGACGTACATATACCCGTTGGGCCGTCCGGGGGTCATGTTGGCCACGCCGGGATCCCGGCACAGGGCAGCCATGATATAGATGGCGGCCACGTCCCCCAGCAGGGCCAGGATGTAGGGGAAATAGAACTTCCGGTTGTTGCGGATGCTCTGGAGGGCCAGCTTGGGATAGAGAGCGTTACGCATCCTCCTCACCTCCGGCGGCAAGCAGGGTGAGGGTGTCGGAGATCTTCTGGTACATCTCCTCGGTGGAGCTGACGCCCTTGTAAATCTGGTGGAAGACCTCGCCGTCCCGGATGAACATGACCCGCTTGGCGTGACTGGCGGCCTTGGTGGAGTGGGTGACCATGAGGATGGTCTGGCCCTCGCCGTTGACCTGGTCGAAGAGGTTCAGGAGGCTGTCGGTGGCCTTGGAATCCAGGGCCCCGGTGGGCTCGTCGGCCAGGACGATCCTCGGTTCGGTAATCAGCGCCCGGGCCACGGCGACCCGCTGCTTCTGGCCGCCGGAGACCTCGTAGGGGTATTTTTTCAGCAGGTCGGCGATGCCCAACCGCCGGACCAGGGGGAGCAGGCGGCTTTCCATCTCCTTGAATGTCTTCCCCGCCAGTACAAGGGGGAGGAGGATGTTGTCCTGGATGGAGAAGGTATCCAGGAGGTTGAAGTCCTGGAAGACGAAGCCCAGGTGGTCCCGCCGGAAGGCGGCAATGTCTTTTTCTTTGATGGTCACGATATTCTTCCCGTCCAGGAGCACCTGACCGCTGGTGGGCTTATCCAGGGCGGCGAGGATGTTGAGCAGGGTAGTCTTGCCGGAGCCGGACTCGCCCATGATGGCGACGTATTCGCCGGGCTCCACGGCGAAGTTGACACTGGTGAGGGCTTGTACCTGCTGGCCGCCGAAGCGGGAGGTGTAGATTTTTTTCAAGTCGCTGACCTGTAGGATTGGCATTTTCTTTTCCTCCTTGGGTTGGTTTGCAGGTCTTATTATAGCGGATTCTTTTTCTGCGTTCCATCGTTTTACCTTACAAAATGGGGAGGAAGCTTACATTGATGTAAGATTAGCAGTTATTTTCGCCGCTTCCAGCGGCGAACGGGACATTCTTCTCAAATCGGCCCGGGACCTGGGCGCTCGGCCACTGGCCGAGTGCCGGGACGGTCGTTTAGACGCCGGAGGCGGCTAAATGACGTCCCCGCGGGCAGTTTGTTTAGCTTCTTCTTTGTCGAAGGCCCGGGACCTACGCGGCCCCGGACTCCGCGCCTACTTTTTGTGTGAACAAAAAGT
>CAJUPS010000116.1 GCA_910588045.1 uncultured Oscillospiraceae bacterium
CCGAACAGACGGTCCGGCTCCCCGGCCTGGTAGGAGGGCTGCCAGAGGTACTGGCCGTTGTTGTCCTTCAGCTTCCGCAGTGCCGCCAGCGTCTGGTCGTTGGTGAGGAAGGCGGCGTTCTTGCGGTAGGGCCGCTTGAGGGCGTAGACCAGGTCGATGACCTCGTCCGCCGTGATAGAGGCCCCGGCGGTGGTGACGGCGGTCTGCGCTCCCCCAGTTGCGGCCAGCAGGCCCAGGGGCTTGCCGGAGCCGTCCCCGTTGAGGAAGGCGTCCTCCTCGGCGTTGCCCAGGGCCTTGGCGAACTGGGCGATGATGTAGCTCTCCAGACCGAAGGCGTTGTCGTAGAGCAGCTCCTCGGTAACCTTCACCGCCACATGGAGCTTGTGGGCGTCCAGGGTGATCTGGGAGAAGGTGGCGTCCCCGAAGGTGAGCGCACCGCCCTCATCGATCCACGCAGCGGCGGGCTTGGTGGCAGCGATGTTGATCTTGTGTTCCCCGCTGGTGGTGATGCGGTGGCCCAGCCTGCGCATGATGTTCTCCTCAGACAGAGCGTCGATGAGCCGGGAATCGTACTCCTCCGGCACCAGGTAGCCGCCGTTGGCGTCGATGCCCTCCTGGAGAACATTGCTCACCTGGCGGAAGTTGGTGCGCAGGGCGGTGAGCATGGCCTCCTTGTAGGCTTTGGAGGCCCGCCCGGTCTTGGGCTCGTCCGGGTCAGAGCCGCCCAGGGGCTTGCCGGTGAGGGGGCTGGCGGTGGGCTTGGACAGCTCGGCGTCCAGCGCCTCCTGCCGTTCCAGACGGGCGATCTCCTTGCCCAGATCGGTGATGTCCTGCTCCATCTTGGTGTAGGCGGCATCGTCCTCGGCAGACAGGACACCCTTGTCATTTCTGTGGCTGTCCAGGAAAGCCTTCGCAGCGGCCCATGCCTTGGCCCGCTTCTCGCGCAGTTCCAGAATGGTCATGATGTGATCCTCCTTCTAAAATCTCAAAAGTTCAAGCCGTTCCATCAGCGTGTCGATGGAACGGCCTGTGGGTGAGGGGTGTTCAATTTTGCATTTTTGAGCAATCTTGCTCATGAGGGAATTGGTCACCGCTGCCGGGGAGTACAGCACGGAGCCTGCGGGCTGAGCCTCGTCCTCCTCCTGGGTGCGGGACAGGATGCCGTCTGCAAAGCCCAACTCCACCGCCTTGTTCGCGTCCATCCAGGTCTCCGCGTCCATGAGGTGGGACAGCTTGGCGCGGGACAGGCCGGACTTGATCTCGTAGGCATTGATGATGGAGTCCTTCACGGTTTCCAGCATGGCGATGGCCTTTTCCATCTCGCTGGCATCGCCCCAGGCGATGGTGGCGGGGTTGTGGATCATCATGGTTGAGACCGGGGACATCAGCACCTTGGTGCCAGCCATGGCGATGACCGAGGCGGCGCTGGCGGCGATGCCGTCGATCTTCACGGTCACATCGTGGGGATAGTCCATGAGCATATTGTAGATTTGCGCCGCAGCCACGCAGTCACCGCCGGGGCTGTTGATCCAGACCGTGATGTTTCCGCTGCCGGACATCAGCTCGTCTTTGAACAGCGCCGGGGTCACGTCATCGTCATACCAGCTATCCTCGGCGATGGTGCCGTTGAGAAACAGCGTCCGTTCCTCCGTCTGCTCCATTGTCTCCTGATTGGTCACCGTCTGGCTCTTCCAGTTCCAGAACTTTTTCATCGGATTCCTCCTCTCCTGTCGTAGTGGTATCTGCAAAAGCCCCAGCGTTCTTCAGCGGGAGCATATTGCCGTTGATGAGGTACAGGTCGCCTCCCTCCCCTGCGGGGATGCGGTCCAGGTTCTCCAGCTCCCGGATATCGTTGGCGGACATCCAGCCGTTTTGACGGGCGGTGGCGTAGCCGTTCATCCGGCTCTGGTAGTCGCCACGGAGCAGTCCTTCCAGATTGAACTTCACGAAATACTGAGCCTTTTCTTCTTGGGATAGCAGAGTGCGCTGGATGGACTGCTCCCAGCGGATCACCCACGGCTCCAGCGTGTATTTCACGAACTCCAGGGACTGCTGCTCAATATTAGAAAAGCTCGACTTTTCCAGGTCGCCCACCATGTGGGGCGGCACTCGGAAAATTCGAGCGATCTCATTGATTTGGAATTTTCGTGTTTCCAGGAACTGCGCCTGCTCCGGCGAGATGCCGATGGGCGTGTATTTCATGCCCTCCTCCAGGACGGCGATCTTGTTGGCGTTGCCGCTGCCGCCGAAGGTGGACTGCCAGCTTTCCCGTACTCGCTGGGGGTCCTTGATGGTGCCGGGGTGTTCCAGGACGCCGCCAGGAGCCGCGCCATTGGCGAAGAACTTAGCACCGTATTCCTCGCAGGCGATTGCCATGCCGATGGCGTTTTTCGCCATGGCGATGGGCGAGTAGCCCACCAAGCCGTCAAAGCCCAGGCCGGGGATGTGCAGCACGTCCGGGGGCCGGAGGATAACGGTCTGCTCCTTGGAGCGGACGGCCTCGTCATTGCTGCGCTGGTAGCTGTAGTAAAGCTGGCCCTGCTCGTCCCGGTCTACAGCCATTTTGTTGGGCATCAGGGGATAGAGGGCCACCACCTCGCCCTTGCCGTTGCGGATGACCTGGGCGTAGGCGTTGCCCCAGAGGAGCAGGTGGGTCATAAGGGTTTCCCGGAACACGAAGGAACTCATTTCCGGGTTCGGCTCGTCATGGAGCAGGAGGTACAGCGGGTGGCCAATGGCTTTTTCCTTGCCGCCGTCCCCGGTGTAGCGGTAGAGGTTCAGCGGCAGGCCAGCCACGGCCTCCGCCAAGATGCGGACGCAGGAATACACCGCTGTCATCTGCATGGCGCTCCGCTCGGTGACAGCCTTGCCGGAGGTGGTGCCGCCGAAGTAGAAGGTGTAGCCGCTCCCGGCGGTGCGGTCCTGGGGAGAGGCACGGGAACGGAACATACTGCTGAAAACACCCATGAGTATCACCATCCTTTTTGGAAATAAGTAAAAGAAAAGCACCGTCCACTCTTGGAAAGTGGAGGACGCCGTGGTATAATTTGTAAAATATGGCCGTTGTGCTTCATCAGTCATATAACACACATATCCTTGAACGTAGCGAAAAGAGGGATGAATTGAATGTTAGTAGGGGTCCCAGACAATGGTGGTGAAGAGCATATTTTGAAAAAAATGACTTTGACAACAGGAATGGATTACAAGAAAATTCTTACATCCATGCCGTCAGACCAAACAATAACCATTTGGACGTATGATGTTTATTCAAAAGAAGGATTCAAGTTCTATAAGGATTGTTTGGGTCATTTGCAGGACTGCACGCTCATTGTCAGCAAGATTACCGATTCGATGAGACAGAAATTTGAAACCGAACTTCCCTGTGTTACGCTGGTAAACAAGGAAAATACCCATGCAAAAATTCTGGTGATACCCCCAGATATTGTGTATCTGTCATCTCAAAACTTCGGTGACAATCCGGATTGGTTCCAATATGCTGTTCGAATCCAAGATTGGGGTGCCTGTCAGTTTTATATGGGTGAAACAGCCGACCACAAGGATGGAGATTCGACAAACAACATACGTCAAACTGGAAATAGCTTTGCCGACTACACACGGCAGGCATCGAACAACTATGGAAAGTATATCCCTGACTATAGCGGTATTTCTCTTAGTGCCGTAGAAGCGAAACTGGAATATACGGTTAACTGGAACCAAAAGTTTAATGGATACTTTGACCGGGATTTCCTTATCTGTACGTATACGCTGCCAGATTACGGCTATTGCCAGCGCATGATTGAAAAACTACTCAAACAACGGAATCGCGTCCACTTTATCGCGAATACAAAATCAGAGGAGCCTCTCCGCAAATTGCAGCAAGAGTTTGGGAAGATTACCTTCGAAGTCTACTCAAACTTCCACGCCAAAATGGTTCTGGTTTCGCCAGTTAATGCGGGTCGCAACGGCATCGTCTGGCTATCTTCCCAGAACTTCGGGGATAGTGGCTGGTTTGAACACTTGTTTAGGTTAAAAAGTGCTACGGCCTATGAGTATTATCTTGGCAAACTGGAGGGATTCGTGGATCACAAAATCTGTTGGTGAGAGAAAGTGTGTGCTTTGCCGCAGAATCAGATGAACAGTAACCCCCTGGTGTCGTAAACAGAGGTGGCATCCTGACAGCGGACGGCCCGGTCGAGGGCCATGATCGTTGCCACGATGCCATCTATTTTTTCTGTGGACTTGTCCTTGTCCGGCTTGATGTTCCCAGCCGGGTCCTGGTGCATGACCACGTTCTGGGCCATCCATTTCAAGACCGGGTTGCCGCCGTGATTGATGCGGCCCTCCATCAGCAGCTTGTATAACTCCTTGGAGGGCGGCGACATATCCTTGTACCCCTGTCCGAAGGGGACTACAGTGAAACCCATACCCTCCAGATTCTGCACCATCTGCGTAGCGTTCCAGCGGTCGAAAGCTATCTCCTTGATGTTGTACCGCTCCCCCAAATCCTCGATGAACTTTTCGATGAAACCGTAGTGTACCACGTTCCCCTCGGTGGTGTTGATAAAGCCCTGCTGTTTCCACACATCGTAAAAGACGTGGTCACGGCGGCACCGCAGCTCCAGCGTCTCTTCCGGGAGCCAGAAGAATGGCAGAACGATGTAGGACTCATCCTCCGAACGGGGCGGGAACACCAGGGAGAGGGCGGTGATGTCCGAGGTGCTGGAGAGGTCGAGGCCCCCA
This sequence comes from uncultured Oscillospiraceae bacterium, assembly GCA_910588045.1. Taxonomy (GTDB): domain Bacteria; phylum Bacillota; class Clostridia; order Oscillospirales; family Oscillospiraceae; genus Pelethomonas. The sequence goes on from CAJUPS010000116.1 coordinate 4,741, forward strand.
AAGCACTCCCGACCGTAGAGATCGTCCAGGTCAATGGGGCGGCTCCCCCGGTCATAGATGTGTTCTGGTATCCAACACACCGTGGCAGATGTCCAGATGTTTAAGCGGAGCTGCTTGAACACGTTCTCCTCGGCGGGGTTGTCCAAGGCGTTCTGGTAAGCCTCCCGCACCCGGTCAATGGAGATTGTGTGGCCCAGAGAGGGGTTGGCCTTGTACCAGTTGGCCTCATCCGTCCAATCGTCCTCGATGCCCAGGCCGTACACCACGGGGTAGAACGAGGGGTCATTCTTCCTGCCACCCAGCAAGTCGAGAGCCTTGGTGTGTAGCTCATAGCAGATACTGTTCTTGTTGGTTCCGGCGGTGGTGATGATGAAGAACAGCGGCTGTTCGCGGGCATCGCCGGAGCCTTTGGTGAGGACATCGTAGAGCTGACGGTTGGGCTGGGCGTGTATCTCGTCAAACACAAGGCCGGAAACATTCAAGCCATGCTTGGTGCCGGTCTCCGCCGAAAGCACTTGGTAGTAGCCATTGTTGCTGTAGTTCACGATGCGCTTCTGTGCTGCGGTGATCTTGGAGCGGCGCATGAGGGCCGGGGACATCTGCACCATCTGCTTTGCCACATCGAAAACGATGGACGCTTGGTTGCGGTCACAGGCCGCGCCGTAGACCTCCGCCGACTGCTCATTGTCAGCGTAGAGCAGATACAGAGCCACCGCAGCCGCCAGCTCCGACTTGCCCTGTTTCTTGGGTATCTCCACATAAGCGGTGAGGAACTGCCGCTTGCCGTTCTCCTTTACGATGCCGAAGATGTCCCGAACGATCTGCTCCTGCCAGGGGAGCAGCATGAACGGGGTCCCGGCCCACTTGCCCTTGGTGTGGCAGAGGTTCTGGATGAAGGTGACGGCCCGGTCAGCCTTGCTCTTGTCGTAGTGGGAGCTGGGGAGCATGAACTTGGACGGGGTGTATTCGTAGGCCATCAGGAACCACCTCCCAGCAGTTTCTCCATCTCGTCCGCAGGCTCCACCGAGCCATCCCCGGCGATGATCCGGCTCCGGGCGGAGGGGGTCAGGCCGAACTGCTCACAGAAACGGAGCATGATCTTCATGTTGGTCTGGGCGATAGACACCTGCGGCACTTGCTGGAGGTAGCCGTTGGGGGTGCGGATCATGGAGCCATGCTGGGTGATGAACTCCTCCGCCTCCTTCCACCGAGCGTAGGCTTGGCAGTAGCCAGCGAACGCCGCCATGTCTAGTTCAGTGAGGATGCCCATCTGCTCCAGCACCTTCCCCATGCGCCGCCACTCCCTCTTGGCCTCGGCATCCAACCAGGCGGGGCAGCGTGGAGCCTTGTGCTCCGGCTTCGGCTCGTTGGTGTTCAGCGGACGCTTGCCAGGATTGCCTTCCAGTTCTTTCAATGCGGTGGGTTTTGGCTTGCGCCCTCTTGTTGCCATCGGAACCGCCTCCTCTGTATAAATAGGCATAAAAAACGGCCTGCCCAGCGGCAAGCCAGTAACGAGCAGCAGCCCCGAAGGGCTGGTATTTCGGTGTGTTCGATTATTCTCACCCAAAGGGCGGCGGCTCCAAATCCTCCATCTGCTTTACCCAGGCGGCGTATTCCTCGTCCGTGACCATCTGTGCGCCTGTGCAGACCGGGCATTCCTCCCCAAGTTCTCTGCCGCAGGGATATTCGCCATCGGTTGTTTCCCAATCGGCTCTCGCTTTGGCATTGGCGGCGGCAATCACCGAAGGCTCATCATCAGCCTGCACCATGTCATTCCACCACTGCGGTTCGCAGGGACCGTTCTCAACATCGCCGTCCGTTCCAGGAACGACCATCCAAACCTTGTACCAGCTCATCTCCACACCCCTCAGTGAGCCATGGCCCAGGCAATGGCGTGACCGTTGTCCTCGAAGGTGTCCTCGGAGATGCTGACCAGTTCCACCTGGCCCTCGCAGGTGTGGTTGGCGGTGATGAAGCGATAAGTGGCCCCGTAGTAGCACCGGCCATCGGGGTTGAAGTAATACCCCGCAACTAGGATGCGGTCGCCGAAGGTGAGGACGGCTCCGCCGCCATGCATCATCTTCATTTCGAGGCCCTCGGGAGTGGTGGCCTGGGGCAGGCGATAGGTCTGGGCCTTGTTGGTGGTCTGGTTTTTCATGTTCGGTTCCTCCGTTTTCAAAGTGTGGTTTTCCCTTCCGGTGTACCCATATTCGCTCTAAAACGGAGATATAGCAAGTCAAAAATACACAAATATCTGCGGCGGGAACTGTGGGATTTAACCATAGAACGAGCAGCAGCCCCGGAGGGCTGTGCTGCCGCTGTCGGTCAGCGGATAGGCTTGCGTTTGGGAACAGGAACCTTGCCGGTGGTGAGCCAGGCCAGCCAGCATTCCTCACAGGAAACCAGGTCACACTGTACCCCGCCTTGCTCGAAGGGCGGGTGGCCTTTCCCTAGAATGGCGGCGATCTCGCCAGCCGTAGTGCCAGGGGCCTTCAGAATCTGTAGTCCTGTTTTCACCATCATCGATCCCCCTCTCACCGGTCAGGCCAAGTTGACTCGTCCCAAGAGTAGATCCCCATCCGGGGGTCATGCGGCGGTGTCTTGGCCTTGAATGTCTCGGGGTCGTAGCATCCGCCTGGGCGGGTGCATACAAAATAGGCGCAGCCGCGATGGTCGTAGGTTTCCCGGCCATAGCTGCAATACTTACAGTCTTTCATGATGGTTCCTCCGTTTAATTGATTGTGTTACCCTTCCGGTAGTGACATATTCGCTCTAAAGCGGAGAAATAGCAAGTTAATTTGGAGCGTGATCTGCACAAACATTTGCGGTTGAAATTGTGTGATTTACTGCCCGCGTAGTTCGATCTTGATGTTGTGGTAGCTGTAGCCGACCGGTTCCAGTATCCGTTTGGTCAGTACATACAGCAGGGATTCCGTGTCGAATTTCCCCTCCATGAAAAGTTCCGGTATAATTTCCAACGGCACATTCATACCATCGGGACTGGCGGCAAGGATCATCCGATCCCGTCCCATCACCTTTCCCCGGATGGCCATCAGCCGTTCGCCATAGAGCGGTGTGCCTACGCACTCTTGGAGGATGACCACGGCAACGGCCTTCCATTTGCTTACGTCTACACGCCGCCCATCAGGGAAGATGACCGCCATTGGCTTCCTGCCTTTGAACTGAGCGGAGTCAGCCGAAAGGGGAAGCACATCATTTTGTGCAGGCAGGGGTTCTCCTGTCTTTATACTCTGAACAAGGCGGTCATAATACTGATCCACCAACTGGTGCAAATAGGCGCGGCACCTTTCGGCACTTTCCAGCGTCATATCAGTGTTCATGTCCATACCCCCCTCGCACAGCGGTGGATGGTGTCGATGATCTTGTCCTGCTCGGCAGTATCCAGCCCGATGCTCTCCAGGGCCTCCCTGGTGCCGCAGTCGGGGCAGATGGGCGTGTTGTCCGCTCTGGAAATGGCGGGGCGGTCGGTGTAGGTCTGCCCGCACCGGGGGCAGACGGAGATCCGATAAATGTTGTCTTTCATTTCATCCCCTCCATGCTCCGCTGGATGGCATCGGTCAAAAACCGCTGTCCAAAGTCGAAGAAATCATATCCGGCTCGGCAGACCTGGACGTAGGCGGCACTGGGCAGGCCGAGGCTCCGCTCCTCGTGCATGATGTAGACGAACACCCTGCGGCGGCGAATCTTGCCGGTGCGGATGCCCTTGATGGGCAGCACCATCTCGGTCTTGTAGTAGAAATCAGGATAACCTTCATAGTGATCCAAGGCCAGCTCATTCTCCGCAGACACCTCCCAGACTGCCACCGGGACGCTGGCCCCGGCCGACCGCTCGATGGTGAGGTAGGAGCCAGTCTTGCTCCCCTTGAAAAGCAGCTCGTAGTCGGGGATGACCGAGGTGCCGATGATCCGCGCCCCAGGGCAGC
>CAJUPS010000117.1 GCA_910588045.1 uncultured Oscillospiraceae bacterium
AGAAATCTATATTTTTGCACCCCGGGGAGTTTGCCCGGTCCTAGACGGTAGGGGCTACCGATAACCACGCTAAAATAGACGCGATAGACCGGTAAGCGGACAGCAGTCAGTTTAGACCGGCCAGACTGTGCCTCGGGCGCAAAAAACAATAACCCCCGTAATTAGGTATCGCGCTCTGCGCGATGCCCCAAGGGATTCTTAAACCGTAGGTTTAAGCGCGTTTTTGCCTACTTTTGCCGCGCGGCAAAAGTAGGCGCGGAGTCCGGGGCCGCGTAGGTCCCGGGCCTTCGATAAGAAACAAGTGGATGCGGCCCGAAGGGCCGCAGATAGGGAGTAATCAAAGATGGAAAAGATCAAAATGACCACCCCCATCGTGGAGATGGACGGCGACGAAATGACCCGCATCCTGTGGGCCATGATTAAAGAGAAATTGATTCTGCCCTTTGTGGATTTGAAGACGGAATACTATGACCTGGGCCTCCTCCACCGGAATGAAACAAAAGACCAGGTCACCGTGGACGCCGCCAACGCGACAAAAAAATACGGCGTGGCGGTGAAGTGCGCCACCATCACCCCCAACAAGCAGCGCATGAAGGAGTACCCCCAGCTCACCGAGATGTGGAAGAGCCCCAATGGAACCATCAGAAGCATCCTGGATGGCACCGTGTTCCGCACCCCCATCTGTATCGACGCCATCAAACCCGTGGTGAAGAACTGGAAAAAACCCATCACCATTGCCCGCCACGCCTACGGCGACGTATACAAGAGCGTGGACTTTGTGACCGACAAACCCGGCACCTGCACCATGACTTTCCGGAGCGACGACGGCACGGAGGAGAAGACGGTCACCGTCCAGCAGGTGAACGGCCCCGCCGTCTGGCAGGGGGCCCACAACAAGGCCCAATCCATCCGCTCCTTCGCCCGTGCCTGCTTCCAGTACGCCATCGACACGAAACAGGATCTCTGGTTCTCCACCAAGGACACCATCGCCAAGGTCTACGACGGGGAGTTCAAGAAGATCTTCGAGGAGGAGTTCGAGAGCTACAAGGCGAAATTCGAGGAACTGGGCATTACCTACTTCTACACCCTCATCGACGACGCCGTGGCCCGCGTCATCCGCAGCGAGGGCGGCTACATCTGGGCCTGCAAGAACTACGACGGCGACGTCATGAGCGACATGGTGTCCACCGCCTTCGGGTCCCTGGCCATGATGACCTCCGTGCTGGTCGCCCCCGACGGGACCACCGAGTACGAGGCCGCCCACGGCACCGTCACCCGCCACTATTACAAGCACCTGGCCGGTGAGAAGACCTCCACCAACCCCATGGCGACGATCTTCGCCTGGTCCGGAGCCCTGCGGAAGCGGGGCGAGCTGGACGGTCTGGAGAAACTGGTCGATTTTGCCGGTAAACTGGAGGCGGCCTGCTTCGACACCCTCAACGCGGGCATCATGACCCGCGACCTGGTCGGTCTGGTGGAACCGGGCTTCCAGGCCCGCGCCGTCGGGTCCGAGGAGTTTTTGGACGCCATCGCCCAGCGGCTGACAGAAAAACTATAACCTGCCCCCTGTGGCGGACCGGCACCCGGTCCGCCAAATTTTTTTGTCGGAGTGGTATTTATCACTTGACAGAGCGGGCCGGAGGCTGTACTATATGTATGTTCGCTTTGTGAGCCGTGCCGCAATATCTTGTGTCCGTTGGCAAATTTGCACACCACATAGAGGTACGGTTTTGAATTATCTATTTTTACTGAGGAGTACGGGGAAATGAGCATCGAAAAGTTGAAAAAGAGGGACGGGCGTCTGGTCAGCTTCGACAAGGAGAAGATCGCGGGCGCCATTGCAAAGGCCTTTGAGGCCACCTATAAGCCGGGCCAGGAGGACGTAGCCGAGTCCTTGGCGGATGAGGTCCTGTCCATTCTGGAGGTGGAGGGCGCCGCCGCGCCGGAGGTGGAGCACATCCAGGACATCGTGGAGCGGGTGCTCATGGACAAGGGATACGTCCAGACCGCCAAGGCCTACATCCTCTACCGCAACGAGCGCAGCCGGGTGCGGGAGATGAACACCCGGCTGATGAAGACCTACGAGGACATCACCTTCTCCGATGCCGTGGACTCCGACGTAAAGCGGGAGAACGCCAACATCAACGGCGACACCGCCATGGGCTCCATGCTCAAGTACGGCAGCGAGGGGGCCAAGCAGTTCTACCAGATGTTCGTCCTCAAGCCCGAGCACGCCAAGGCGCACCAGGAGGGGGACATCCACATCCACGACCTGGATTTCTACACCCTGACCACCACCTGCTGCCAGATCGACATCAAAAAGCTCTTCAAGGGCGGCTTTTCCACGGGCCACGGCTACCTGCGGGAGCCCAACGACATCGCCTCCTACGCCGCCCTGGCCTGCATCGCCATCCAGTCCAACCAGAACGACCAGCACGGCGGACAGGCCATCGTCAATTTCGATTACGGCATGGCCGACGGCGTGAAGAAGACCTTCCGCCGGTACTACACCCGGAACCTGGCCAAGGCGCTGATGCTCTGGCATGACAATATTTCCGACCCCGAAAGCGACCTGAAGGCCCTGCGGGAGAAGCTGGAGGAGGAGACGGGCCTCTACCCCCATCTGGAGCACTGCGAGGAATACATGGCGGCGGAGCTGCCCCACCTGGTGGAGAAGTACGGCGACGAGGAGGGCATGAAGAAGGCCCAGACCGTGGCCGTCCACTACGCGGAGAAGGAGACCGACCGGGCCACCTTCCAGGCCATGGAGGCGTTCATCCACAACCTCAACACCATGCACAGCCGCGCCGGGGCCCAGACGCCCTTCTCCTCCATCAACTACGGTATGGACACCTCCCCCGAGGGCCGCATGGTCATGAAAAACCTGCTGCTGACCACGGAGCAGGGCCTGGGCAACGGGGAGACCCCCATCTTCCCCATCCAGATCTTCCGGGTAAAGGAGGGCGTCAACTACAACCCCGGCGAGCCCAACTACGACCTCTTCAAGCTGGCCTGCCGGTGCTCTGCCAAGCGTCTGTTCCCCAATTTCGCCTTTATCGACGCCCCCTTCAACCTGCAATACTACGACCCCCAGCGCCCCGAGACGGAGATCGCCTACATGGGCTGCCGCACCCGGGTCATTTCCAATGTCTACGACCCCTCCCGCCAGCAGTGCAACCAGCGGGGCAACCTGAGCTTTACCTCCATCAACCTCCCCCGCATCGCCATCAAGGCCAAGGGGGACATGGACGTCTTCTTCGACGATCTGGACCGGAAAATGGACCTGTGTGTGGACCAGCTGCTGGAGCGGTTCGAGATCCAGGCCAAGAAGCACGTATATAACTTCCCCTTCCTCATGGGCCAGGGGGTGTGGCTGGACAGCGAGAAGCTGAACTGGACCGACGAGGTCCGGGAGGTGCTCAAGCACGGCACCCTCTCCGTGGGCTTCATCGGTCTGGCGGAGGCCCTGGTGGCCCTCACCGGGGAGCACCACGGGGAGAGCGAGCGCAGTCAGCGCCTGGGTCTGGAGATCATCGCCCGGATGCGGGCCCGGATGGACGCGGAGAGCCAGAAGACGGGCCTGAATTTCTCCCTGCTGGCCACACCGGCGGAGGGTCTGTCGGGGCGGTTCATCCGGATGGACAAGCAGCGCTTCGGGGAGATCCCCGGCGTCACCGACCGGGACTACTATACCAACAGCTTCCATGTGCCGGTGTACTACCCCATCAACGCCTTTGAGAAGATCAAGCTGGAGGCCCCCTACCACGCGCTGACCAACGCGGGACACATCAGCTATGTGGAGATGGACGGCGACCCGATGAAGAACCTGGACGCCTTCGAGAAGGTCATCCGCTGCATGAAGGAGGCGGGTATCGGCTACGGTTCCGTGAACCACCCGGTGGACCGGGACCCCTGCTGCGGGTATACCGGCATCATTGACGACGAGTGTCCGGGCTGCGGCCGCCACGAGAACGACGGCCGGGAGGGCTTCGAGCGCATCCGCCGGATCACCGGCTACCTGGTGGGCACCATGGACCGCTGGAACGACGCCAAGACCGCCGAGGAGCAGGACCGGGTAAAGCACAATATCTAACGCTGCACCCGTCCCAAATTCCCAAAAGTTTCGGGCCGCCCTTTTCAAAGGGCGGTGGGGTCCAGGGGCAAGGCCCCTGGCGGGCTTGGGCGGAGCCCAACACACATTGATAAAGATAAAGAGCTCCCCGTATGCCTGGCGGCATACGGGGAGCTCTCTATGTACCAAAATCTCAAATATTCGCCGTCACGGCGGTAATCAGGCTCTTAAACTGTACCGAAACCCGATCCGCGGTCTCCTGGACCTCCTTGTGGTCCAGGGGCTGCTTGGACATGCCTGCGGCCATATTGGTGATGCAGGAAATCCCGCACACCTCCATCCCCATGTGCCGGGCGGCCAAGGCCTCGCAGGCGGTGCTCATGCCCACGGCGTCGCCGCCCCAGATGCGGCACATGCGCACCTCGGCGGGCGTCTCGTAGGCCGGACCCGTGAGCTGTACATACACGCCCTCCTGGAGGGGGATGTCCAGCTTCGTGGCCTCCCGCTTGACGATCTCCCGCATTCTCAGGCTGTAAACCTCGCTCATATCCGGGAACCGGGGCCCCAGCTCCTCCGCGTTGGGCCCGATCAGCGGACTGGGGACGCCGGTGGTGATGTGGTCCGTCAGCAGCATGAAGTCTCCGGGCCGGAAGTCCGGATTCAGCCCTCCGGCGGCGTTGGTGAGAACCAGCTTTTTCGCGCCCATCAGCCCCATCAGCCGGGTGGGCAGCACCACGTCGGACATGGGATAGCCCTCGTAGTAGTGGACCCGCCCCTGCATGACCACCACGGGCACGCCCTGCACCCGGCCGAATACGAACCGGCCCTTGTGCCCGGCCACCGTGGAGGTGGGGAACCCGGCGATTTCCGTATAATCCAGGGTCTGCTCGACGGCAATTTCGTCCGCGTAGTCCCCCAGGCCGGAGCCCAGGATCAGGGCTACCTCCGGCCGGAAGTCCGTCCTCTCCCGGACACTCCGCAGACAGGATTCCAGCTTCTCATAAATTGGATTCATTTTCCGCTCCCTTCTTCCATCCGGGGTCCGGCCCTCAATAGCCGGACGCCTCCTCGTTCTTCACCAGCTTGACGATCCGGCTGGTGCCCAGGCGGTCCGCGCCCAGGGTGAGAAACTTCTCCGCGTCATCCAGGGAGGAGATGCCCCCGGCGGCCTTGATTTTCACGTTGGGTCCCACATGTTTGGCGAACAGCTCCACGTCGGCAAAGGTGGCCCCGCCCTTGGAGAAGCCGGTGGAGGTCTTGATGTAGTCCGCCCCGGCATTGGTCACCAGCTCGCACATTTTGACCTTCTCCTCCTCGGTGAGCAGGCAGGTCTCAATGATGACCTTGAGGATCTTGTCCCCGCAGGCCGCCTTCAGGGTGCGGATCTCGTTCTCCACCAGGTCGTACCGCTTGTCCCGCAGCCAACCGATGTTGATGACCATGTCGATCTCCACAGCGCCGTTGGCGATGGCGTCCCGCGTCTCAAACTCCTTGACGGCGGTGGTCACGTTGCCGTTGGGGAAGCCGATGACGGTGCACACGGCCATTTTATCCCCCAGATACTCCGCCGCCTCCTTCACATAGCAGGGGGGGATGCACACGGAGGCTGTGCCGTATTTCACCGCGTCGTCGCAGATCTGCTTGATCTCCGCCCAGGTGGAGGGCTGGAGGAGCAGGGTGTGGTCCACGTGCCTGAGAATTTCCTTGACATCCATATTGCTGTACTCTCCTTACTCTACTTTTTTTCCTTGTCCGCCCGAATCAGGTTCCGGATGGCCTCCACGGCAACCCGAATGGCCCCATCGGTGTCGTGGACCACGGGGTTGTCCAGTCCCAGCGCCTCCCGCTCCTGGTTGGCCACCACCACGAAGCAGGACCCGCAGCGCACCTTCAGCGCACTGGCCACCACGAACAGCGCCGCCGATTCCATCTCGCTGGCCAGGCACCCCAGCCGCTTCCACGCCTCCCACTTGCTCAGCAGCTCGTAGCTCACCGGCTTGACCTCCGGCTCGTGCTGGCCGTAGAAGGAGTCCTTGCACTGGACCACACCGGCGTGGAAGTCGAAGCCCTGGGCGTCCGCAGCGGCCACCAGGGCGTTGGTGACGGTGAGGTCCGCCACGGCGGGGAACTCGATGGGGGCATACTCCCGGCTGGTGCCCTCCATGCGGATGGCCCCGGTGGCCACCACCACGTCGCCGCTCTTTACCGGGACCTGCATCCCGCCGCAGGTGCCGATACGGACGAAGGTGTCCGCGCCGCACCGGACCAGCTCCTCCATGGCGATGGAGGCGGAGGGGCCGCCGATGCCCGTGGAGGTGACGCTGACCTTCACGCCGTCCAGGGTGCCGGTGTAGGTCACGTACTCCCGGTTGTCGGCCACCAGGGCGGGCTCGTCAAAATACTTGGCGATCTTGGCGCAGCGCTTAGGGTCGCCGGGGAGGATGACGTAGCGCCCCACCTCGCCAGGGGCCACCTGGATATGGTAGAGCCGACTGGCGTCCTCAGAATAGTTTTTCATCGTTTTTCACCAATCCTTTTATATGAATCTGTCGAGCAGAGTGCTCGCGCTGTGGAAGAGGAGCAGGGGCGCTTCTCCGGAGTTATTCTGGAGCGCGCCCTCCCCTCTTGTTCTCCTTCCGCCACTCCCTGGGGGAGAGCCCATAGACGTTCTTGAACGCCTGGGAGAAATGGAGCTGGTTGGGGTAGCCGCACCGGCGGGCGATGTCTCCAATGAGATCATTGGTGGTCAGCATCTGTTCCGCGGCGGTGGACAGGCGCAGCTGAATCATAAATTCCTGGGTGGTACAGCCCATCACTTCCTTGAACATTTTGCTGAAATAGTTCCGATTCAGCTTGCAGACGCCCGCTACCTCCTCCACCGTGATGCCGCGATGGATATTCTGCTGGATGAACGTCACGGCCTCTTGAATGTAGAAGTCCCGCAGGGGGCGGTTCTGGAGCGCACGGCGGGAGGAGGAGGTCCGGACCAACTCGTCCAGGAACAGGCACAGGTGGGCCACCAGGTGCAGCGGGGAGGTGTTGGGGTGGTCGGTGATGTAGAGCATCTGCTCGCACACGCCGTCCCCGCTCTGCCGGCTGCCCGGGCGGTAGATGGGGTGGGAGAGGTCCAGTCCGGCTGCGTTGAGACAGCTGGAGGCCCGCAGTCCGTCAAACTCCAGCCAGACGTATTTCCAGGGGTCCTCCTCATCGGCGGAGTAGGTGTTGACCTGCCCCGGGCAGATGAGGAAGCCCTGGCCGGGTCCCAGCCGGTAGGTGTGGGAATCCCCCTTGGCATTGGTGGACATCAGGGTCCCCTGGCCGGAGATCACGTAGTGAAACAGGTAGTGGTTCCGCACAAACGGGCCAAAGGAGTACAGGGGAACACATTGCTCCCAGCCGTACTGGAATAGCCGGAAGTCCAGAAAATTGTCATTGGGGAAAACGGAAAACGAGTAATCAGACACGGTTCCGGCCTCCTTATTGAATTTGTAAAAATTGTGGGATTGAACAAGTATATCACAGATACTGCCATTTGTCACCAAAATTTTCGCATGATTTATATCCGATTCTTTGAAAAACGGTATGCCATTCGAGCGGCCCCGGGACAGCCCGGGGCCGCTCTCTCTCAGGAATTTTTTTTGCTGATGGGCTGCCGGATCAGCAAACGGAGCAGGGCCTTGCCGTCAAAGGGGCAGATGGGATAGAGATACCCTCTCCCCAGGATAGGCTTGGTAGAGGCCAGCAGAACGATCCACGCCAGCACGCCGCCCACCAGACCCCAGGTGTCAAAGAGGGCCACCAGAATGAGGAACACCATCCGCGTCAGCTTCAGCGCGTACCCCAGCTCGAAGGAGGGCTGTGCAAAGTTGGCGATGGCCACGAAGGCCATATATACCAGCACCTCCGGCACCATCCACCTTGCCTGCACAGCGAAATCCCCCAGAATGAGGGCCCCCAGCATACTGAAGGAATTGCTCAGGGCGTCCGGGGTGTTCAGGCTGGCCAGCTTCAGAAGGTCCACCACGAAGTCCAGCAGCAGCAGCTGCACCAGCAGCGGCACGCTCCCCGGCTCCTCGGGGACGATGAAGCTGAGATACTCCGGCACCCGGGCGGCGTCCTTCACCAGCAGATACCACACCGGCGTGATGAACAGGGCCAGCAGCATCACCACCACCCGCAGCCAGCGAAGGTAGGTTCCCACCAGGGGCGGGAAGTAGTAGTCGTTCGCCTCCTCCATAAAATCAAAGAGGGACGTGGGCATCAGCATCACGGAGGGGGAGTTGTCTACCAACAGTATTATATCCCCCTCCATAATACAGGCCGTAGCTGTGTCGGGCCGCTCGGTATAGCGGACCTTGGGGAAAGGGTTGTACCACTGGGGCTTGACGATGGCCTCCGCCACGCTCTCCTGGCTCATGG
>CAJUPS010000118.1 GCA_910588045.1 uncultured Oscillospiraceae bacterium
ACGCCATCCAGCAGCTGACCAACTACTCCGTCAACCGGGGCGGCGAGAAGCGGGTCCGCATCCACGTGGACGCGGAGAACTACCGCCTCAAGCGGGAGCAGAGTCTCCAGCAGCTGGCCCGCAAGGTGGCCGGGAAGGTGCTCAAGTACCGGCGCAACGTCACCCTGGAGCCCATGAACGCCTACGAGCGCCACGTCATCCACACCGCGCTCCAGGACGTGGAGGGCGTTACCACCTACTCCATGGGCACCGATCCCAACCGGCGGGTCATCGTGGCTTACGACCGGACAGGGGCGCGATAAAAATCTGCGGATGCAGATGACGGACAGGCGCGGAACGGCGGTTCCGCGCCTCTGCGTTTCAAAAAAGTGGCTACGCCACTTTTTTGAAAAGGATTCGCTTCGCTCTGCGCCTCGGTTGTGCGCCTGTGGCGCACAATTCGACGCTCGCTCCGCGCAAGGTGTTTTTCCCACGTACACGCCGCGGGAAAAACGATTCAACTTTATTTCGCCGCTCCGGCGGCGAAACTCCTGCGGAGGGCTTTTTGACAGCCTAAGGCGCGGAACGGCGGTTCCGCGCCTGTTTTGCAGCTTTTTTCCGCCGCCTTGCAAATGCGGGCGGGCCTGGGGGCAGAGAGGCCGGAGGATAAGGACTTCTCAGCCTCTTTGTGCTGATTGATGGGGAATGGGCCGGTGGGACATGAAAGATTTGACAATTTTGGCTGCATTTTCAGAGTGGGTATTCTTGACAAGCTCCCCGTTTTTCGATATAATATTGTCCGAGAATTTGTTGCTGTCCCCGCGTGGTCCCCGCCCCCCAGCATGACCACGCTTTTTTGGTGGAACGCAATTTAACGCTTTAGTCTATAATGATTCAAGCGCCGCTTTAATGATTAAAGCGGGGGCAGCCGCCTTGGGCGGCTGCCGCTATCCCCTCCCTGTGAAACCAAAATCGAAGCGGACCCTCTCCCCGTGCGGGGGGAGCTCGAGGGGGCATGGCCCGCCTCGAATGGGATCTGCCGCCCTGAAAAGCCTGCGAAGCAGGCGTTCAGCGAGCGAAGCGAGGACTTTTGCGAAGCCGGAGCAAAAGTACCGGCGGCATTAAGGCTGCCGCTATCCCTTCCCTGTATTCAACTGGTCCCGGATGGACTGGCTGGAGATATATTTGATAGGAGGAATACTATGAAGAAGAAGTTCCTGAGCCTGGCTCTGGCGCTGATGATGCTGCTGAGCCTGGTCGCCTGCGGCGGGAATAACAACGATACCCCCGCAAACAACACCCCCGACACCCCCCCTGTGGAGGACAACACCCCCGATACGCCTGACGAGCCCGAAGACGACGGCTCCCTGATCCCCTTCACCTACGACGAGGACGAGGTCTATGACAACGTTCTGGGTGAGTTCTATGAGGTGTACCAGAAGGCCCTTGCTGCCCCCACCACGGACGAGCGTATCGCCCTGATGGGCCTGGCCGAGGGCAAGCTGATGGGCGCCGGCGTGATGATCCCCCTGACCACCCACGGCGGTGCTTACGCCCTGCGCCACACCGTGCCCCTGAGCGGTTCCACCATCATGTGGGGCAATGACCCCGACCGCTTCCACAGCATCATGGTCACCAACGAGATGGTCACCGTGGAGGACTGGAACGCCATGAAGGCCATCTGGGCCGAGGTCCGCGGCACCGGTACTTACCGCGACGAGGCCAAGGCTTACCTGGAAGAGCACGGCTACACCCTGGGCGACACTTACAACTACCCCTATACCTCCGACCCCGCCACCTGGGACGGCCTGGCCACCCAGAAGCAGGCGGACTCCCGGGCCATCATCCAGACCATGGACAACCTGGTGGAGTATGACTGCGAGAACGTGATGCAGCCCGCCCTGGCCGAGAGCTGGGAGGTCAACGACGACTACACCGTCTTCACCTTCCATATCCGTCAGGGTGTGAACTGGGTGGATTCCCAGGGCCGCACCATCGCCCCCATCGTGGCTGATGACTGGGTCGCCGGCTACCAGCACATGATCGACGCCAACGGCGCCAGCGCGCTGACCCTGAATCTGGTGAAGGGCGCCATGGACTACGCCGAGGGCACCAACCCAGACTTTTCCGCCGTGGGCGTGAAGGCCGTGGACGAGTACACCCTGGAGATCACCCTGGACAACCCCTGCACCTACTTCATGACCTACCTGACCTACTCCACCGTGGCCTCCCCCATGTGCCGCTCCTACTATGAGTCCCACGGCGGCAAGTTCGGCGCGGACTACGATCCCTCCGCCGCCGACTACACCTACGGTCTGGATACCGACAACATCGCCTACAGCGGTCCCTATCTGGTGACCAACCACACCGAGAAGAGCATGATCGTCTTCCAGGCCAACCCCGCCTGGTGGAACGCCGAGAACCTGGAGACCACCACCGTCAACTGGCGCTTCGACGACGGCACCGACTCCACCAAGAGCTATCAGGACTTCAAGGCCGGCACCGTCACCAACGTGGGCCTGAACAGCTCCACCATCGAGACCGCCAAGGCCGACGGCCTGTATGACGGCTACAACACCGTCTCCGACACCGACTCCACCAGCTTCGTGGGTTTCCTGAACGTGAACCGCCGTGCGTTCGTCAACTTCGACGACGCCACCAAGCTGGTCTCCCCCCAGAGCCACGAGAGCGCCGATGAGATCGACGTGGACAACGGCGTGGTGACCTCCGACATCGTGGACGACGCCGCCCGGACCCACGTGGCTATGAACAACAAGAACTTCCGCCTGGCCCTGTGCATGTCGATGGACCACGCCACCCGGAACGCCCAGAGCGTGGGCGAGGAGCTGAAGCTGGTCTCCCTGCGGAACAGCTACACCCCCGGCAACTTCGCCTATCTGGAGAACGAGGTGACCGTTGAGGTCAACGGCACGCCCACCACCTTCGCGGCCGGCACCGCCTTCGGCGCCATCGCCCAGGCCCAGCTGGATGCCGACGGTATCCCCGTGAAGGTCTGGGACGACGCCACCGGCCTGAGCGACGGCTTCGACGGCTGGTACAACCCCACCGCCTCCGTGGAGTTCCTGGAGAAGGCCATCGAGGAGCTGGCCGCCTCCAACTGCGAGATCACCGCTGAGAATCCCATCTACGTCGACCTGCCCTTCCTGGAGTCCGACGACAACTACAGCAACATGGCCCACTCCGTGCAGCAGTCCGTCGAGGAGACCACTGGCGGCCGCATCAAGGTGAACCTGGTGGGCGGCGCGCAGCAGGATTGGTACTCCGCCGGTTATGATGCCAGCTACGGCTTCGAGTCCAACTACGACATCTACGACCTGTCCGGCTGGGGCCCCGACTACGGCGATCCCTCCACCTATCTGGATACCATGCTGCCCGACGGTGCAGGCTACATGGCCAAATGCATCGGCCTGTACTAATCATCGGCAAGAAGGACGAGTACCGCCTCACGCGGTAAGAAGAATTCAACACGCTGCGGGAGAATGGAATATTCCATTCTCCCGCAACGCTTATAAGAGGTGGGGGAACCAGTATGCTGAAATATTTGATTAAACGAGTGCTGTATGGCATTGGCGCCATCTGCGTTGTGGTAGCCATCGTCATGGTGATGATCTACTCCATGCTGGACCGGAGTCAGGTCTTCGCCGGTGACGCTGTCTATCCCAAGACGGCATCCAACGCCCGCGTGGTGTACTGCAACACCAAGTGGGAGGAGTACGGCTACCTGGATTATGTCTCATACCAGGAGTACGTCCAGCAGCTCGCCCGCAGCGGCGAGATCGACGAGGCCACCGCCTCTGCCGCCGCCGTCCTGGGCCGCAAGCCGGAGGACGACAGCGCGGAGACGGCCGAGCTGACGGCCCGCTTCGAGGAGGAGTACCGCTCCAAGGGCTATCAGGTCCAGCGGCTCAACGCTGACGTGAACAAGCGCGGAAAACTGAAAAACGGCGGCCAGCAGGCCATGTTTGCCGTCAAGGACCGCCCCCTGACCAGCCGCCTGTGGGAGTATTTCACGGGCCTGATCGACGTGGACAACATCCACTATGTGGAGGAGGACATCGGGGAGCGGGGCATCACCTTTACGCTCCGGGATCCCCTGGCGGAGGGGAAGTTCTCCCCCGCCATCATGGGCAACGGTACGAGACACAAGTACCTGCTGTATTTCGACTCCAAATTCCCGTTTATCCATCAGAATATTGCCACTATCTGCCTGGGTCAGTCCTATACGGTCAACACCGGTGTGGATGTGTTTGATACCATGACCCGCAGCCAGGGTTCCTATGTCCTGCGGCCTACGACCTATCCCACGGGTCATGCGGAAAACAGCGCCGACGACCTGCACTCCGCCACCTATCAGGCGGGGTCCCGGGAGTCCAGCCAGATCTATGCGGACCGGTTCACGGACGACTATACCGTGACCACCACGGTGCGTGCGGGCCTGTCCAAGATGGGCTACTCCTTCTCCATCGGCATCATCGCCACCATCCTGGCCTACCTGCTGGGAATGCCCATCGGCGTGGCAATGGCCTTGAAGAAGGATAAGCTGCTCGACAAGATCGGCAACGTGTATATCGTCTTCATTATCGCCGTGCCCTCGCTGGCCTACATCTTCCTGTTCAAGGCCATCGGCGGCAGCGTATTCCATCTGCCAACCACCTTTGACATCGAGTCGCCCAGCAAGCTGATCTATATCCTGCCCATCATCTCCCTGGCGCTGCCCCAGATCGCCAGCCTGATGAAGTGGCTGCGCCGGTATATGATCGACCAGATGAACTCCGACTACGTGAAGTTCGCCCGGTCCAACGGCCTGACGGAGGGCGAGATCTTCTCCAAGCACATCCTCAAGAACGCCGCCATTCCCATTGTCCACGGCATCCCGGGCACCATCCTGTACGCGATGACCGGCGCCATCATCACCGAGCGCGTGTACGTGGTCCCCGGCGCGGGCAACCTGCTCACCGAGGCCATCGCCAAGTACGACAACGGCGTCATCGTGGGCGTCACCCTGTTCTATGCGGTGCTGAGCGTGGTGTCCATCATCCTGGGCGACCTGCTCATGGCGGCAGTGGACCCGCGGATCTCGTTCACATCGAAGGGGAGGTAAAATGGTATGGAATATGATTACAGCAAATTAGGTCTGAGCACGGCGGAACTGTTCTCCTACCAGGACCACAGCGACCTGGACTCGGAGAAGATCACCGCGCCCCGCTACTCCTACTGGAGAAGCGTATTCCGGGTGTTCTTCCAGAAGAAGCTCAATATTTTCGTGCTGGCGCTGCTGGCCTTCGTGATCCTCTTCGCCTATCTGTACCCGGCGTTCACGGAGTACGACCGGTTCGGCCAGCTGGCCAACGCCGAGGCCAAGCACCTCGGGCCCCTGGCGGCCCTCTCCCACTTCGGCTTTTCCATCAAATATATCCTGGGCACCGGCGCATCGGGCAACGCCACCTTTGACGCCATCTGGAACGGCGCACAGATCTCCATCTCCCTGGCCTGCATCTGCGCGGCCATCAACATGACCGTGGGCGTGGTGGTCGGCGCCATCTGGGGTTTCTCGAAAAAGGTGGACACCGTGATGATGGTGGTCTACAACATCGTGGGCAACGTGCCCACCGTGCTGCTCATCGCCGTGCTGGTGCTGATCTTCCGGCCCAGCTTCTGGAGCATGGTGCTGGCCCTGACCATCACGGGGTGGATCTTCATCGCCTACTTCATCCGCACCCAGGTCATCATCATCCGGGACCGGGAGTACAACCTGGCCTCGAGATGCCTGGGCACGGGCACGGTGAAGATCGCCATGAAGAACATCCTGCCCTTCATGACCAGCGTCATCGTGACCCAGCTGGCCACGGAGCTGCCCAGCTATATCTCCATGGAGGTGTTCCTGGCCTATATCGGTATCGGCCTTCCCGAGATGAGTCTGGGCCGTCTGATCTACGCCTCTGAGAGCGCCATGGTGACCCCCGGCTGGGGATTCGAGTTCTGGAGCCCGGTGGCCATTTCCTCCATCATCACCGTGGTGCTGTACGTGGTGGGCCTGAACCTGGGCGACGCGTCCGATCCGCGGACGCACATGTAAGGAGGGGGACGGCTATGGCAGAAGAAAGAAAAGTATTGCTGTCCGCAAGGGACCTGGAGGTCAAATTCCGGGTTCGCGGACGGGTATTGACCGCCATCCGGGGGATCTCCCTGGACATCTATGAGAATGAGTCCATCGCCATCGTGGGCGAGTCCGGGTCCGGGAAATCCGTGTTCACCAAGACCTTCGCGGGAATGCTGGACTCCAACGGCTTCGTCAGCCAGGGGAGCTTGATTTTCAACGACGAGGAGCTGTCGGACACCCACGTGAAGCTGACGGGCAACGCCCGGAAGATGATGGAGGGCGCGCTCAAGAAGCTCAACGACTCCGCCGGACTGGAACTGGGCGCGGCCACCTATCGGGAGCTATTGGCGCTGGAGAGCGAGAAGCGGGCCCACAGCAGTCTCTCCGACGAGGAGCGGGAGCAGGCCAAGCAGGAGTACAACGACCTGGTGGCCAAGCGCACCAACGCCTACAACCTCAAGCAGACCTTCGACCGGAGCAGCGAGAAGGACAAGATCAGGGAGACCGACCGGCTCATCAGCGACTATGACGCCCAGATCAAGGCTCTGAAGAAGAAGGAGGAGCAGATGGTCCGGGACCGCAAGGCCGCCGCGGCCGGTGACGCCGCCTTTCACAAGCGCTATGAGGAGCGGCACGCCATCCTCAAGGCCCAGTACGACCAGGAGATCAAGGGCGCCGTCGCGCCGGAGGTCTACCAGCGCAACGAGGTGCTGGTCAAGGAGATGTACCTCTCCGTGGGCCGCTACGGTATCCGGCAGCGGGTGAAGATGATGCACAAGCTGACCGATGCCCTGGTCAAGGCCATGCAGATGGGCGTGGACCTGGACGACGAGAACCAGCGGAACCTCCTCTTCGACGACATCACCTTCCGGGTGCGCTACCTGGACGAGACGCCGGAGGCCCTCCACGGCACCTGCATCCTGAACCTGGCCAAGATCCAGTACAGCAAGGATTGGTCCCAGATCCGGGGACGGCGGATCGCCACCGTCTTCCAGGACCCCATGACCAGCCTCAACCCCATCATCACCATCGGCAAGCAGATCACCTCCATCATCCTCATGCACCAGCAGTGTACCGAGGCGGAGGCCCGGCGCAGGGCCTTGGAGCTGATGCGGAAGGTGGGCATCCCCAGGCCGGAGGCCCGGTTTGACGACTACCCCTTCCAATACTCCGGCGGGATGCGCCAGAGGATCGTTATCGCCATCGCCCTCTCCTGCCAGCCCAAGATCCTCATCTGCGACGAGCCCACGACGGCCCTGGACGTGACCATCCAGGCCCAGATCCTGGAGCTCATCAAAGACTTGCAGAAGGAGTTCCATTACACCATCGTCTTCATCACCCACGACCTGGGCGTGGTGGCCAACGTGGCCGACCGGGTGGCGGTGATGTACGCCGGGCAGATCATCGAGCTGGGCACCGTGGAGGAGGTCTTCTACGATCCCCGCCACCCCTACACCTGGGCGCTGCTCAGTTCCCTGCCCCAGCTGGCCCAGAAGAACACCAAGCTCTACTCCATCACCGGCACGCCGCCCTCCCTGTATAACCAGATCGTGGGCGACTCCTTCGCACCCCGAAATCCGTACTGCCTGAAGATCGACACCCTCATGGAGCCGCCGATGTTCAAGGTGACGGATACCCACTACGCAAAGACCTGGCTGCTGGATCCCAACGCCCCCAAGATCGAGAAGCCGGAGGGCATCCAGGATATTCACGAGAAGCTGATCCGCGCGTTCAATATTTAGGGGGAGGAGAAAAAAGTGGCTACACTGAAGCAAGAAAATCACGTCCGCTCCAGCCGACTGCCGGAGCACGGACCGATTGCGGAAAACGGCAGGGAGGTCCTGCTGTCCCTGAAAAATGTGGACATCACCTTCGGCAAGGGGGAGGACGCCGTCCGCGCCGTCCAGGACGCCTCCTTTGACATCTACAAGGGGGAGACCTTCTCCCTGGTGGGCGAGTCCGGGTCCGGCAAGACCACCGTGGGCCGGGCCGTCATCCGGGTCAACCCCCTGGCCAGGGGCGAGATCGACTACAAGGGCGTGCGCATCTCCGGAAAGATCCCCCACGCCCTGGACCGGGAGGTCATCCGGAACATCCAGATGGTGTTCCAGGACCCCGCCGCGTCCCTGAACGAGCGGGCCACCGTGGACTATATCATCTCCGAGGGCCTGTACAACTTCCACCTCTTCGAGAACGAGGCCGACCGGGTGCGGAAGGTGGAGGAGATGATCGAGGAGGTGGGCCTGCTCCCCGAGCACCTGACCCGCTATCCCCACGAGTTCTCCGGCGGACAGCGCCAGCGGATCGGCATCGCCCGGGCCATGGTCATGGAGCCGGAGCTGGTGGTGGCCGACGAGC
>CAJUPS010000119.1 GCA_910588045.1 uncultured Oscillospiraceae bacterium
TACTGGCGCACCATGTTCGCCTTTGAGAACTGGCACAGCGCCCTGGAGATGAAGCGGTATATCAAGCGCTTCATCCACCACATCGGCGGCCTGCCGGATTTCAAGGCCCTGCGGTTCACCCGCTACAACCAGTATGAGTCCATGATCCTCCCCATGGTCAAGTACCTGGAGGACCACGGCGTCCAGTTCCACTACAACACCAAGGTGGTGAACGTGGAGTTCGACTGCACCCCCCAGCGCAAGCTGGCAAAGCGCATTGAGCTGCTGCGGGAAGGGAACCAAGAGTTTGTGGACCTGACGGAGAACGACCTGGTGTTCATCACCAACGGCGGCTGTGTGGAGAACTCCTCCATGGGCTCCCAGAACGAGCCCGCCGCCTACAACACCGAGATCAGGCCCGGCGGCGGCTGGGACATGTGGCGGAAGATCGCCGCCCAGGACCCCGCCTTCGGCAACCCGGACAAGTTCTGCTTCGACCCGGAGCAGACCAATTGGATGAGCGCCACCGTGGAGACCCTGGACCAGCGGATCATCCCCTATATCACCAACATCTGCAAGCGCGACCCCTTCTCCGGCGGCGTGGTCACCGGCGGCATTGTGACGGTGAAGGACTCCTCCTGGCTCCTGAGCTGGACCATCAACCGCCAGCCCCAGTTCCGCGCCCAGCCCAAGGACCACTGTCTGGTGTGGGTGTACGCCCTGTTCAGCGACGTGCCCGGCGACTATGTGAAGAAGCCCATGCGGGAGTGCACCGGCAAGGAGATCTGCATGGAGTGGCTGTACCACCTGGGGGTCCCCGAGGACCAGATCGAGGAGCTGGCCTCCACCAGCGCCAACACGGTGCCCGTGATGATGCCCTATATCGACGCCTTCTTCATGCCCCGCAACGACACCGACCGCCCCAAGGTGGTCCCCGACGGCGCGGTGAACTTCGCCTTCCTGGGCCAGTTTGCCGAGATCGCCCGGGACACCATCTTCACCACCGAGTATTCCATGCGCACCGGCATGGAGGCGGTCTACACCCTGCTGAACGTGGACCGGGGCGTCCCCGAGGTCTGGGGCAGCACCTATGACGTCCGGGACCTGCTGGACGCCACGGTAAAACTCCGGGACGGGAAAAAGATCACGGAGATGGACCTGGGCCTGAAGGAGAAGCTTGTCCTCCACGAGGCCCTGAAGAAAATCGCGGGCACGGATATTGAAAAACTGCTGAAAGCATACCAGGTCATCTGACCGCCCATATCAGCCGGAGCGCCTGCGGGGGAATGGTTCCCCGCAGGCGTTCCGGCTTTTCTGATACTTTTTCTTACATTGGACACGGTTCCTATTGAGAAATGGAGGGCTCTATGCTACAATGTCACTATTAAGCGGGAGCGCAGAACCTGGATTCACCACCGAGGAACGCCGCAAACCCTTAAAAATCAGGAGGAACAGAAAACCATGAAATTAGGCATTGTGGGTCTCCCCAACGTGGGCAAATCGACCCTGTTCAACGCCATTACCAACGCTGGCGCGGAGAGCGCCAACTACCCCTTCTGCACCATCGACCCCAATGTGGGCATGGTGGCCGTGCCGGACGTCCGGCTGGACAAGCTCAGTGAGATGTACCACCCCAAGAAGACCACCCCCGCCGTGATCGAGTTCGTGGACATCGCGGGCCTGGTGAAGGGGGCCAGCAAGGGCGAGGGGCTGGGGAACAAGTTCCTCTCCAATATCCGCATGACGGACGCCATCGTCCACGTGGTCCGCTGCTTCGACGACGAGAACGTCATCCACGTGGAGGGCGGCGCGGACCCTGTCCGGGACATCGACATCATCGACCTGGAGCTGGTGATGGCCGACGTGGAGATGGTGGAGCGGCGCATCGACAAGGCCCAGAAGGCCGCCAAGGGCGATAAAAAGTTCCTCCGGGAGGTGGAGATCTTCCAGGGCCTGCTCTCCTGGCTCAACGACGGCAACGCCGCCCGGGGCTACGACTGCGACGACGACACCCGGGCCGTCATCGCCACCAGCGATCTGCTGACCCTCAAGCCGGTGATTTACGCCGCCAACCTGGACGAGGACGGCTTTGCAGATCCCGAGGGCACCGCGTACTACCGTCAGGTAGCGGACCGGGCCCGGGCCGAGGGGGCCCAGGTGATCCCCGTGTGCGCCAAGCTGGAGGCGGAGATCGCGGAGCTGGAGGGCGAGGAGAAGGCCATGTTCCTGGAGGACCTGGGGGTGGCGGAGAGCGGTCTGGACCGCCTGGTGAAGGCCAGCTATACCCTCTTGGGTCTCATCTCCTACCTGACCAGCGGCGAGGACGAGTGCCGGGCCTGGACCATCACCCGGGGCACCAAGGCCCCCCAGGCGGCGGGAAAGATCCACTCCGACTTTGAGCGGGGCTTCATCCGGGCGGAGGTCATCGCCTACGACGACCTTATGAGCGTGGGGTCCATGGCGGCGGCCCGGGAGAAGGGCATGATCCGTTCCGAGGGCAAGGAGTACGTGGTGAAGGACGGGGACATCATTCTCTTTAGGTTTAATGTCTGATGCGCCGCCGCTTTGACATCCTGGACGCCTGGCGCACCCTGGCAATCGTATGGATGGTGGTCTACCATTTCCTATACGATCTGTATATTTTCGGCATACTATCCGCAAATCAGCTCTTTTCCACGCCGCTGAACATCCTGGAGCGGTTCATCTGCGGCAGCTTCATCCTCCTGGCCGGGGCCTCCGCCCGCTTCTCCCGGAGCAACCTGCGCCACGGCCTCACCGTCCTGGCGGCGGGACTCATCGTGGAGCTCGGCGCGGCCATAGCGGGCCAGACCATCCGCTGGGGCGTCCTGATGCTGCTGGGGTCGTCCATGGTGCTCTGGCACTTCCTGGGCAAGTGCCTGGAAAAGTGGAGAGCCGATACCCTGGTCCCGGTCTGTATCGGCCTCTATATTTTCACAAGCTGGTGGACCAGAGCCACCCCGGTGTCCGTCCCCTGGCTGTATCCCCTCGGTTTAACCGTGCCCGGATTCTACAGCGCGGACTATTTCCCGCTATTTCCCTGGTTCTTCCTGTTCCTGATCGGCACGGCTCTGGGCGGCTGGTGCCTGGCGCACCGGGAGAACAGGATCCTGACCGCTCCCCTGCCGAAGGTCCTCACCTGGCCGGGGCGGCACAGTCTTATTATTTACGTCCTGCACCAGCCGGTGCTGTACGGCATCAGCTATCTGATTTGGGGGTGAGCACGGTGCATATCCATATCAACAGCACTCTGATCTATCTGGAAAACGAGGCCGGGGAATACCTGATGCTCCACCGGGTGAAGAAGAAAAACGACATCAACCGCGACAAATGGATCGGCGTAGGCGGCGGCTTCGAGCACGGCGAGAGCCCCGAGGAGTGCGCCATCCGGGAGACCCGGGAGGAGACCGGCCTGACGTTGACGGACTACCGCTACCGGGGCATTGTGACCTTCGACTGCGCGGGCGCGGAGGAGACGCAGTACATGCACCTGTTCACCGCCACGGCCTGGACGGGGGAGCTGGTTGAGTGCAGCGAGGGCGACCTGGAGTGGGTGCCCAAGGAGAAGGTCTGCGGCCTCCCCATCTGGGAGGGGGACAAGATCTTTTTCCGCCTGCTGGAGGAGGAGCGCCCCTTCTTCTCCCTGAAATTGAGCTACGACGCGAAGGACGTCCTCCTCCGCGCCGTCCTGGACGGGAAGGAGCTGCCGCTGTGAGGGAGAAGCTGCTGGTGTCCGCGTGCCTCCTGGGGGAGAACTGCAAGTACAGCGGCGGGAACAACTACGCCCCCGCCGTGGAGGCCCTGCGGGACCGCTTCGACCTGGTCCCCGTCTGTCCGGAGCAGCTGGGCGGCCTGCCCACGCCCCGGACCCCGGCGGAGCGGGTAGGGGACCGGGTCCTGACCCGTGACGGCGCGGACGTGACGGCGGAATACCGGCTGGGGGCGGAAAGGACGCTGGAGACCGCCCGGGCGCTGGGGATCACGAAGGCCGTTTTCCAGGTCCGGAGTCCCTCCTGCGGCGGCGGGACCATCTACGACGGCACGTTTTCCGGTATGCTGACCGCCGGAAAGGGCGTGACGGCCCAGCTGCTGGAGGAGAACGGCGTCACGGTTTACGAAAGCGTCCGGATCGACGAGCTTTTGGACGCGGAAGGAGCGGTGTGATATGCCTGATATTTTCTTTGTGCTGTTTTTCCTGGCGTTCTTTCTGATTCTGGGGATGGTGCTCTTCTCCTTTGTCAGGAGCATTGGCCAATGGAACAAAAACAACCACGCCCCCCGCCTGACGGTGGAGGCCACCGTAGTGACCAAGCGGGGCGACGTGAGCCATCACCACAACGCGGGAACGCACACCACGCATACCTCCACCACCTACTACGTCACCTTCCAGGTCTCCAGCGGCGACCGGATGGAGCTCCATGTCCCCGGCAGCGAATACGGGATGCTGGTGGAGGGGGACTTCGGCGACCTGACCTTCCAGGGGACGCGGTTTCTGGGATTTGAACGAAAATAGGGAACCAAAGTGCAGAAATCAGAGAAGACCGGGCACGAAGCCCGGTCTTCTGCAATATCTCAGTGCACGTCTTTTGTTCGCTGCCGAATAAAAACAGTCAGTCCAGATCCCGACCGGCGCTGCGATAGGGACTGTTGAGAGGGCTGTCCTGATCGGCCTCCTTCTGGTAGCGGCCCACCACGGTGGAGGCCAGCTCCACCGGCAGCAGGGTCCCCGCTCCCGCCACGCAGCCGCCGGGACAGGCCATGCCCTCCAGCAGATAACCGTTATATTTCCCGGCCCTTGCCAGGGTCATCATCTTCCTGCACTCCCGCAGGCCCTCGGCCCGGGCGGTTTTGACCTCCAGGTTGGGATCGGTCTGGTGGATGACGGCCTCCACGGCCCCGGCCACGCCGCCGGACACCGCAAAGCCCCGGCCCGCCGCCGTGCCCTCCCGCATGGACTCGCCCTCGGGGATCGAGGCGAAGTTTACCCCCCTGGCCTCAAACATCCCCTGCAATTCCTCAAAGGTCAGCACGAAATCCACGTCGGAGCGGATGTTCTCCCGGATGGCCTCCAGCTTCTTGGCGGCGCAGGGACCCACGAAGACCACCTTGCAGTCCGGGTCCTGCTTCTTCACCAGCCGGGCGGTGAACACCATGGGGGTCAGGGTCATGGAGATGTTCTCAAACTGAGCGGGGAAGAGCTTTTCCACCATGGCGTGCCACGCGGGGCAGCAGGAGGTGGCCATGAAGTCCTGCTCGGCGGGGACCTTCATGAGGAAGTCCTCCGCCTCCTCGATGGTGCACATGTCCGCGCCCACGGCGACCTCCACCACCCGGTCGAAGCCCAGCATTTTCATAGCGGTGGTGAACTTCTCCGGGGTGGACTCCTTGCCGAACTGGCCGATGAAGGCCGGGGCCACGATGGCCACCACTTTCTCCTTCTCCATGATAGCCCGAACCACCTGGAAGATCTGCCCCTTGTCCACGATGGCCCCGAAGGGGCAGCTCACCAGACACTGGCCGCAGGCCACGCACTTGGACTGGTTAATGACCGCCTTGCCGTTGTCGTCCACCTCGATGGCGTCCATGCCGCAGGCCGCCATACAGGGGCGCTCCAGGTAGATGATGGCGTTGTAGGGGCAGGCCTTGGCGCACTTGCCGCATTTGATGCACTTGTCCGGGTCGATCTGACTTCTGCCGTTGACCAGGGAGATGGCCCCCTTGGGGCACACCTTCTGGCAGGAGGCCGCCAGGCAGTTCTGGCAGAACTGGGTGACCTTGTACTGCTTGGTGGGGCAGGCGTGGCAGGCGTAGGGGATGATGTTGATGAGGGGCGGCTCGTAATACTGCTGGGCGATGGCCGCCTGGTCCATGCCCTCGGTCATGAGGGTCCGGGACTGGATGGGCCGGATGGACAAGCCCATGGCCAGACGCACCCGCTCACCGGCGATGGCCCGCTCAAGGAAGATGGACTCCCGGTGGAGGGCCTTGTCCCCGGGGACGATGATGTAGGGCAGGTCCTCAGCCTTGGCGTAGTCTCCGCCCTCGTAGGCCATCCGGGCCACCTCTGTGAAGACCTTCTTGCGTATGTCGGTGATCAAAGACGGAATACCGCGCATGGTGTTACCTCCTTGTTGTGCAGACGCTTTTCTTGAAACTATAACAATCTTCAAAATTGCTGACAGCAACCCTGTAGGGGCGCACATTGTGCGCCCGCTTTTTACGGAAGCGGCGGGGTATTGTGTGGGCGCACACTGTGCGCCCCTACGGGTGGTTACAAATTCTGATGATTGCTATAATATAGGATAGCATATGGGTGAAATGTTGTCAATCATGAGAGCGGCGCTTCCAATGCGACCGTCCTTTTGCCGGTCTCGGAGTAGATTTCCACGGACAGGCTCCGGCTGTCCGTCCAGGCGAGGCCGCAGATGTACTCGTCATCCGCCAGCTCCAGATTTCCCAGCAGATTCCCGTCATAGTCGTAGATCTCCGACCAGAAGCTGTAGACCGCAGTGGAAATATCGTCATCCCGCCAGGTGAGATTGGTTCCGATGATGTCCTTTACAAAGGCCTCCTTTTCCGTGTCGAAGATGCCATAGTAGGCGTTCTTGGGGTTGATATGCCCCTCCGCGACCAGGAAATTGCCCACTTGCGTTGCACCTGTCAGGGCGTTGACGTTTATCTCCCTCTCCCGCAGGTCATATTCCTTGCCGTTGTATGAGAAAACCACACCGGCGGAAATTTCTTCCGCCATTCGTTCCGGGGCGTCTGAGGCCGGAGGGACCGGCTCCCCGCTACAGGCGCATAACAGCAGGCAGAACAGCAGAAGGAACAGCAGTTTTTTCATCGTATTGCCTCCGGCGCAGCTTATTTGTGGTACTTCCCGCCCTCATTGATCTGGAATCCCCGATAGATCTGCTCCAGCAGCATCACTCGGGCCAGATGGTGCGGGAAGGTCATCGGGGACATACTCAGGCGCACCCAGGCGTCCTTCTTCAGCCCCTCATCCAGTCCGAAGGACCCGCCAATGAGGAAAACCAGACATTTCTCCCCGCCGGAGGCGGCCTCCCCCAGCAGCCGGGCCACGTCCTCGCTGGAGTGCAGCTTTCCCTCGATGCACAGGGCCGCCACGGCGGCCCCCTGGGGCAGCTTCGCACGGATGGCCTCCGCCTCCTTCGCCAGGGCCCGGCCGATCTCTGCCCGGGAGGGAGAATCCGGCAGGCGCTGCTCCGGCAGCTCAATTATCTCCAGCTTGCAGAAGCGGCTCAACCGCTTGGCGTACTCCGCCGCCGCGTCCATGTAGAACCGCTCCTTCATTTTGCCCACGCAGAGCACCATTACCCGCTGCATGGCACGCCCTCCAGACGGTAGGCCACGCTCATCGTCTTCCGCGGTGCAGCGGCCAGAAGCGGGGACAGCCCCGCCTCCTCCAGGGCCTGCCGCACCGTCAGCAGCGCCAGCTCCGGGGTATTGTTCTGCTCGCTCAGGTGGGCGAGCAGAACGGTCCTGGTTCCGGCCCGGACGCTTTCCACGGCGAAGGCGGCCGCCGCGTCGTTGCTCAGATGGCCCTCTTCCCCCAGGATCCGTTTTTTCAAGAGATAGGGGTAGGGGCCGGTCCGCAGCATGTCCACGTCGTGGTTGCTCTCCAGCACCAGGATGTCCGCGCCCAGCAGCGCCCGGCCCGTCTCCTCCACCACATAGCCGGTATCGGTGAGATACCCCACCCGGCCCTCCGGGGTCGTGAAGCGCCATGCGGCGCTCCCCTGACAGTCGTGGCTGGTGGGCAGGATCATGGCCTCCACCTCACCGAATGTGATCGCCTCCTCCAGTTCCATGGGCCGAAGCAGCGGCTCCACCCCCGCCAGACGGTAGGAGAGCTGCCGTGACACGGCGGGGGTACAGTAGATAGGGGTAGGGTATTTTTTGATGTAGGTAGCCAGACCGGCGATATGGTCGGTATGTTCGTGGGTGATAAGGATTCCTGACAGGTCCTCCGGCGAGAGGGTCAATTCTGCCAGCGACTGGCAGATTCTCCGGCAGGAGATGCCCATATCAATAAGAAGGTGGGTTTTCCCCCGGGAGAGGAGGGAGGCGTTGCCAGCGGAACCGCTGGCGAGGGTGCGGATGGTGGTCATAGATACCTCTTCTTGTTGCCGCCGCTGCGCGGCGGCAACGCCTTTTAATCTGCCGCCCTGCGGGCGGCGACAGCTTTTTTCTTTTTGTTAGATTCGCCCTGCCGGGCCGTGAAGCGCCGCAAGGCGGCGCTTTTAGCGCTAAGGCCGCCGCAGGCGGCCCCACGGGGGCGTTCTTTTCCCTTGTGGGAAAAGAACCAAAAGCACCCTCAAGGGGGCTACGCCGCCCTTGAGAATCCCCTGA
>CAJUPS010000120.1 GCA_910588045.1 uncultured Oscillospiraceae bacterium
TCGTTCGGTTACCGGACTCCCTTTGCGTCCGAATAATGCAAAGAAAGGAAACTAAACATGAAAAAGCGTATTTTTTCTCGGGTTTTAGCCCTCGTGATGGCGCTGTCCCTGCTGTCTGCAACGGCGCTCGCAGATGTCTCGTTTGACCAAATGCAGAGTGTTATTGATGGCACAGATGCTGGCACCCAAATCGAAAACACCGATAACTATGGCCATTTCTGGCAAGGGACCGAAGGAGAGGGTTTCTGGGGCGTTGAATCTTCTAAAGGGGACAATAGTCTCGACATCACCCTCAACACGGATGTTACCCACACAGAGAGTGACGAGAATAGCACCATTACTGTTGGTGAGGATCAGAACGTCAACCTTGATCTGAATGACAACAACATCACCGGCGACGGTGAGCACGATGTCATCGACGTTAAGGGCGATTTGACCATTACAGGTGCGGATAGCGAAACTCCCGAGGACGGCACCCACAACACCATCAGCGGCGGTGCAACCGGCATTGATGTTGGGAGCGGCGGCAGTCTGACCCTGGACGGTGTGACGGTCACCGGAAACGACATCGGCGTGGCCTTTGTGGACCCGCTTAGTGTGACCTTTATTGGCGATCAGAATGTGGTAAACAACAATACCGCCAAGAACATTGACGGAAGCGGCAAGGTGAACTTTAAGCTGACCGATAAGGATGGCAAGGAGGTTACCTATAAGGTGGATACCAAAACGGCGGAGACCTTGCTGACCGACAAGGGGAACGTCGTTGCGCATGGGCACAATAGCGTCTATCCCAGCAGCACTTGGATTTTAATAAAGAATAGCGGCGGGGAAACATATACCGCTATTTGCACCGGGACGAAGGACAACGGGGTCATGTCTTGGATTGATGTCAACGGTATCCTTAATAGTGCTGCAAAAGCCGCTGATTGTAAAGTCTCGGATGTCACGAGGTTTGTAATACCCAACGAGGTTAAAACGATTGCCGATGGTGCATTTAAGAATAAGACCGCACTGGAGGAAATTAACCTTCCTGAAAACCTGACCACTATTGAAATCACAGCATTTGAGGGCTGTACAAATTTGCGCGGAGACTTTGTTTTCCCCAAAACGCTTAAAAGTATAGGCTTTTCCGCATTCTTTAAGTGCGAGAGCCTTACAAGCATTTCTTTTTCCGAAGGCTGCGAGTTGACAACCATCCCAGGCCGTGCCTTCTATAAATGCACCGGATTGACTGCAGTCAATCTTCCAAACGGGGTAACCGATATTGGGGGCGAGGCTTTTTATGACTGCTCCAATTTGGAGAAGGCCACACTTCCTGAAGGGTTGAAGACGATTGGAAGAACTGCGTTCATTCGTACTAAACTGAGCGAAGTAACAATCCCCAGCTCGGTGACCTCAATCGGGGACCGTGCGTTTGCTCACTGCACTGAGTTGAAGTCGATTGAAATTCCTAAGGGCTTGAAAACGATTGAAGAATACACGTTCTACAATTGTTCCGGCCTGACCGGCACGCTTACGCTTCCTGAAGGTCTGACCACTCTGGGTACAAATGCTTTCGGTAAAACCTCGGGGCTGACTTCCGTTGCGTTTCCCTCTACCCTGACAAAGGTTGATGCGGGCGCATTTTCTGAATCCGGCATTAAGAGCGCCATTCACTACCTTGCAGAAGATAAAACCGTATCCGATGTGAGTGATGCCGTCGCGGGAATGAAAAACGCTCCCTGCAATCTTTACGTAGTTGACGGTAACGAAAGTCTGACTTTCTACCGCGGCGACGTCTCTGCTGCTCTCAACTGCAACAGTGCGGATGCCGTTATCAGCCTGGAGGATGGCAGCGTTGCGCCGATTATTGTCAGTGGCACAATCACAGTGAACGGAACTGAAGTCCCTCTTCCCGATGAGACGACCGTGTCCATTGACACGGAAGGCAACATTACAGTCCACGCTCCCATCACTGTAGATGGAACAGAGTATCCCCATGGTGCGTCTATCGCCCCCGATGGTACTATTGAGGCCCTTCCTGCGCCTCCGGTTCCGGAAGAGCCTGACACTGGCGTTGTCATCATGCCTGATTTCTTCCCGGATACGACGGTTGCCGATGATGGCACCACCATCACCGATGAGGAAATTCCTCTGGCCGGTCTGATTTCCCGCGCACAGCTGGTGTCCTACCTTTATATCCACGAGGGCAGCCCTGACGGCGAGGACGCCGAGGGCGAGTACACCATGGCCATGGCCTGGGCTGTCGCCAAGGAAATCGTAGGCGAGGAGGACGACCCTGACGAAATCGTCACCGTGGCGATTCTCCGCGAGGTCATGACCAACTATGCCGCCTATCTGGATACCACTTTTGATGTGGTTATTGAGGGTGAGGACGACATGATTGTCATGAACTGCGACGAGATTTTGGCCGAGTTCTATGCCTCTCTGGAGGCCAAGGCCGCGTAAATCACCCCACCCCGAGAAAAAGCAAGCAACCTAAGGCCCCCGGCGCATACGCGTCGGGGGCCAAAACTTTTCTAAAAATTTTGCAATTTGGTTAGGGCTTGTTTGATAAATGGCGG
Source organism: uncultured Oscillospiraceae bacterium (assembly GCA_910588045.1). Taxonomy (GTDB): domain Bacteria; phylum Bacillota; class Clostridia; order Oscillospirales; family Oscillospiraceae; genus Pelethomonas. The sequence goes on from CAJUPS010000120.1 coordinate 2,565, forward strand.
AATGCCCAACGGCGAGAGATTTTTTCGCTGGGCAAGGCAAAAATTCGCAGGAATCCTGACGGATTTCAAGAATTTTTAACGCGGCACAGCGGAAAAAGATCCGCTGGTTGGGCGTTTTGACATTTTTCAAACATGCCCTACACATTTCCTCGCAACAATCAGCAGAATCGGTCCTATAGTATAAGGCCCACCGCGCCGAAGTGCAGCGGAAGGCCCCCAATAGGGCGTATCCGCCAGCGCTTCGCCTTCTGACGGCCCATGGAACCGTGGGGAAAAGCCAGTCCACCAGGTCGTAGCGTCAAAAACAGCCCCCATAATAAGGTATCGCGCTCCGCGCGATGCCCCAAGGGATTCTTAAACCGCAGGTTTAAGCGAGTTTTTGCCTACTTTTGCCTCGCGGCAAAAGTAGGCGCGGAGTCCGGGGGCGCGTAGCCCCCGGGCCAGGAAAAGAAGGATTTACCCCTCCCCATAGGGCGGCACGTCCGCCGTATACGCCTGATAAGTCGGGTCCAGCAGGGCGTTGAGGTCCTCCACGGAGTGCAGTGTGTCATAGCTGGATACCCCTGGGCCTGCATGGAAGTACGCAGCCAGGGTGCGGCAGAGGTCCCGGGCCTCCGCTTCCGTGTGCCGGTCCAGGAGATCGTTCAGCCCTGCAAGCTCCTCCGCCGGACGCTGGACTACATACGCGGGCAGCAGGTAGTCGTGGCTCCACCCCTCGGTCAAGAAGAACATATCCGCCAATTCCTCCAGGGATGCCTTCTCCAGCGAGTTTTCCACCCCGGACGACAAAGTCCATCCGGGCAGATTCACACTGTACCCACCGGTGCCGTAGTCCGCGATGTACCAGTCTCCGTCTGAATTTTTCTCCACCAGGATCTCCCTGTTCCAGCTGAAATAGCTGGCATAGGGCCCCTCCGCAATGGCTTCATCCAGCCCGGAACCGGCCTGCCACTGCATATAGCCGGGATCGTCCAGCCGGAGGGCGAAATTTCCCCAGAAGCAGAAATTCGGCTCCTCCCCCTTGTAGACATCGATTACTTGCGCTCTCTCCACCTGGAAATCCAGGGGCTTCCAGTCCAGCCAGTCCGGCGTGTTCCGATACCGCTCCGCCACGCTCTCTGCCAGCACCGCTGCCGCTTCTTCCGGGGGCAGGCTTCCATCCGCCGCGCCGTCCCAGGCATAGGAGTTAAAAGCGTCGTCGGGTATGGTCAGCAGGAAGGAAAACAGGGACGGCAGCGGCGGGTCCGGGTCCTCCGGTGCATCCAGGTCCCAGGTGTGAGCGTACCGGGTCTCGCTATTGTTGGTCAGGGCCGCCATGTCGTCCCCGGAGCGGCATCGGATGGAGGTTTCCCCGTCCGCACTGGTCAGCGTGAGCACCATGCCGGGGTCTTCCAGAGCCAGCCACTCGGATTCCTCCGCCTCCTGCCACTCATAGGTCCAGAGGTAGCCGCCCACAAAGGCCACGTTATAGCCGTTCTCCCCGGTGATGTGGAACTCGTCAGTCCTGCCGTTGTGCTCCACCCGGGCGGTAAAATCATAGTTGCGGCTGTCGGGGGAGGTCTCCTTTGAGATGTTCTGATACAGGACCTCCGCGTGCTGGTTGAGGGAGGAGTAGGGCTGTAAGCCGTTGCGGGTGACGAAATCATTCAGGATGCCGCCCACCCGGTCCTCCAGTTCCTGCCAAGGGGTAAAATCCACATCTGCATAATTCGTAATACCACTGCGGTAAAACTGCACATCGGTGGCGACGGTGTGTATGTAGTAGTAAGCATCGTCTACGGCAAAGGGCGTAAGCCCGCTGCCGTCTCCGCCGATATAATTCTCCTCGTACCTCTCCGGGGTAAAACGGGTGATGCCGAACAGGAAGCCGCCGCCCTCGCTGCCATAATCGGTCAGGTTGTCATCATAGCTCTGCTTCTCGTAGATGCTGACCAGGTCGTCCCAGTATTCATCGCCGCTTCCGGGCTTAACCACCAGCCGGTCCGCAATATCGGCGGGAATGGCGAGGGTCAGCCCGCCGTCCAGCTCGTAGAGCACCGGCGGTTCGACATCCTCCTCCCGTGGTTCGTCCTCCGGCGCGTCGGGCGTCACCGTCTTCACGTCGCTGACCATGGCGCACGCCCCGACCACCGCCGCCAGCAGCAGGGACAGAAAGAGAACCATCGGCCCCGACTTCCGGTACTTTGCAATACACAGCAGCCTCTCCCTCAGCTGCTTTTTCTCCTCGCACAGCATCACCGCCAGGGGCCCCAGCCCCCTCGGCGCGTGGGCGGCCAGCGCCAGCAGCGTCTCGCCGTAGTGCCGCCGCTCCTGCGCATCCATGCCGCCCATGACCGCCTCGTCACAGGAGAGCTCACAGCACCGCCCGATCTCCCGCCGTACCAGCAGCATCACCGGATTGAACCAGTGCAGACTGGTCACCGCCGCCGCCAGCCACTTGAAGGCCAGATCGTGCCGCCGCACATGGGTCAGCTCGTGGGCCAGAATGTCCCGCAGCCGCGCCGGGTCCGTCACGCCCTCCGGCAGCACGATCACAGGCCGGAACACCCCCAGCAGCACGGGCGTACCGACCGCCCCGCTCTCCACCAGCTCCACCCCGGTCCCTCCGGCCATCTCCCGCAGCACGGCCCGCGCCTCCGGAGACGCCTCCCCGGCGGACCGCCGCACGGTCCCATACACCCGCCAGTACCCCAGCAGGAACCATCCGATGCTCACCAGCGCTCCCGCGGCCCATACCGCAGCCCAGAATCCTGGCTCCCGGCCCCAGTCCGGGGGACTTGGCGGCAGGGGCGCCTCCGGCAGCTCCGGCGCGTCCGGGACCTCCGGCAGTGGGGACGCGGGCAGGCCCGTATCGCCCTCCACCTGCGGCGTCTCCGGCGCAGAATCGGAATTTCCCGAAACCCAGGGGACGTCCGGCGTCTCCGGCACCGCCGGAACCCCGGGCGCCACCGGCACGTCGGGAACTTCTTCCGCCACCGGCACGCTCAATCCAATCCCCACCGGCACGCACAGCCGCAGCAGCACCAGCACCCACAGATAATACGCCGCCCTCCGGCTCACCCGGCCCCGCAGCAGGGGCCGCAGCGCCGTCAGCGCCAGTGCCAGCAGGGAACCCAGCACGCTCAACCGCACCAGCGTCCGCAAAAACAGCTCCATCTAGTTCCCCTCCTTCTCCCACATCTCCTGGAAGAACGTCCGCAGCTCGTCCACGTCCTCCGGTCCCAACTGCCGGTGCTCCACCAGCGCAGCCACCATGGCCTTGGCGCTCCCGGCATAGAGCTTGTCGATGAGCCGCCGTGTCCGATACTGGCCCAGCTGCTCCCGCGCCACCAGCGGGCGGTAGTAGTAGACCTTCCGCTTCTCCTGCTCCACCGCCCCTTTTCCGCACAACCGGCGCAGCAGGGTCTTGGTGGTGTCCCCGCTCCAGCCGTGGCTCTCCGCCAGGGCGGCTTTAATCTGCGCCAAGGTCATGGGCTCCTCCGAGGCCCACAGCGCCCCCATGACTTCCATCTCCGCGTCGGTGATCTTGCTCTCCGCTTCCCACATTCTCCGCTCCTCCTTCCAACTAGGTTACAGTTGTTCCCTGTTGATAGGGTACAACTGTAACCTGGATTTGTCAAGAGGGAATTTTCTGGGAACCGCCAAAAGTTTCCCGCCCCATAGCGCAATCCAACTGCCAAAGATACGCCTCGTCCGAAAGCGCAAAATAGCTGGGGTGGTACACGGCCACCACGCGCGTCCCCGTCGGGACACACCCATACTGGTCCAGAAGCCACTTCACGCCAGACCCGCAGCAGACGATACAATCAGGCGCAATCAATTCCATTTCCCTTCGGATAAAGTGGTGATATTGCCCGACATAGCCCTCCAGCGTCCGCCACACGCAGCCGCGAAATCCGCCTCGCTTGTTCAAATTCAGAAAAGCCGCCTTTTGAAGAGCCCGGTAGGGGTCCGGTTCCGACAAGGCCCTGCCCGCGAGGAGCGCAAGACGTCTGGAAAAATTTGTCCCTCCCCTCCCGGAGGAGAGCCGCTCCTTTACCACATTTTGCACCCAAAATAGGCCGTCCGCCGGTTTCAACGCATCATTGCCATTTTGCGGCTGGAACCAATGCGCCTCTTTGGCTATAAACAGGATTTTCGTCTTCGCCCCCGCATATTCCGCAAGGTCAATTATCCCATCCGGCAAAAAGGATTCTTTGGGCACCGCGCCGGATGGGCTGTAGCTTCTGAACACCTCGTCCGGTTCTTTCCGCTGCGCTTCTCTCCATTTGCTGAACAGCGCTTCCACGCTGGATATGGCCTGTATATCCACGATTGATTCCTCCCTGGCGTTTCTCGGCACTATAAACGCTGATGTATGTGAATTTACTCCGAAATTCTCAAATAAGCTGTGAACCGACCCGAATTTCCTCCTCCTTGACAAATATCCCCCCGGATGTTACACTCTCTTTATACAATTTACCGAAAGAGAGGACCACCTCCATGGACAAGACCGATCCCCGCTATCAGCACTTTGTCCGGATTCTCCGGGAGGAGTTGGTGCCCGCCATGGGCTGTACCGAGCCCATCGCCATTGCCTACGGCGCGGCCCGGGCCCGGGAGGTCCTGGGGGCCGTGCCGGACCAGATCCTGGTGGAGGCCAGCGGGAACATCATCAAGAACGTAAAGAGCGTAGTCGTCCCCAATACCGGCGGCCTCAAGGGCATCGGGGCCGCCGCCGCCGCCGGAGCCGTGGCGGGGGACGCGGAGAAGATTCTGGAAGTCCTCTCCAGCGTCACGGAGGCGCAGAAGGTCCAACTCCGGGACTACCTGGCCAGTCACGAGATCACGGTGCGCCCCGCCGAGGGGGACGCGGTGTTCGACATTATTCTCACCCTCTGGTCCGGGGCGGACCAAGTCCGGCTGCGCCTCACGGACTACCACACCAACATTGTCCTCATTGAGAAGAACGGGGAGGCGCTGCTCAAATGCGGCGAGGTGGTATCCCCTGCGGCCAGCGGCCTGACGGACCGCAGCTGCCTCAGCGTGGACGCCATTGTGGACTTCGCGGACACCGTGGACCTGGAGGACATCCGGGAGCCGGTGGAGCGGCAGCTGGCCTGCAACCTGGCCATTGCCCGGGAGGGGATGGCCAACGACTGGGGGGCCAATATCGGCAAGGTCCTCCGGGAATCCTACGGCGAGGACGTAAAGGTCCGGGCCCGCTATATGGCCGCCGCCGGGTCCGACGCCCGGATGAGCGGCTGTGAAATGCCGGTGATCATCGTCTCCGGCAGCGGCAACCAGGGTATCACGGCCTCCGTCCCCGTGGCGGTGTACGCCGAGGAGCTGGGGGTGAGCCACGAAAAGCTCCTCCGGGCCGTGACCCTCAGCGACCTGCTGACCATCCATATGAAGACCGGGATTGGCCGCCTGAGCGCCTACTGCGGCGCGGTGAGCGCGGGCTGCGCCGCCGGCGGGGCCATCGCCTACCTCTACGGCGGGGGACGCCGGGAGGTGGCCCACACGCTGGTCAACGCCCTGGCCACCATCTCCGGCATGATCTGCGACGGCGCAAAGCCCTCCTGCGCGGCCAAGATTGCCGCCGCCGTGGACGCGGGGGTGCTGGGGTGGCACATGTTCCGGGGCGGACAGCAGTTCCGGAGCGGAGAGGGCATTGTCACCAAGGGCGTGGAGCAGACCATCGCCAACATCGGCCGCCTGGGCCGCCTGGGGATGCGGGAGACCGACAGGGAGATCATCCGCATCATGACCGGC
>CAJUPS010000121.1 GCA_910588045.1 uncultured Oscillospiraceae bacterium
TATTTAGCCGTTTCCCCGCTCCTCTTGAGTAAGTTATTTTGCGGCATTACACCATCGCCTGCCATGAGGAGGGCCGTGTCCTCTACATTACCGGCAAATGCGACCGTTGCAAAGGTTTTATGCGCTCCGGCACCTCTGTACCCATGAATGTGAAGGGGGACGAGCTGCTGGCATACGTCTACCGGGAGATGAAGCACTTTCGACCCTACGACGGCCATGACCAGGAAAAGGGTACTTACTGCGGCTATATCAGCCAGCGGTGCAGATGGTATCAGCAGCAGGACGATCTGACCCTGGAGGCGTGTAACGAACAGTTCCTGCGCCTGTTCCGGGCGGAGGATCAGGCGGCTGTGAAGGACTGGCTGACCCGCAATCATAATGAGGAACCCTATACCAAGCCCCGGCGCGACCGCAAGAGCACCTTGCTCCAGCGTATCCTGGATGCGGCCCGGGCAGATGGAGCCATCGCAGAGGCAGAGGCCATATTGGCCTATATCCTCCCCAATAATAATGAACCGGAATGCCCGGACAGGGACAGTTATCTCACCGATTACCACTTCGACCTGATTCCCTCCCTGAACTTTGGCTCTTGTGAGGGCATCTATCTCAGTCTGTGTCTGGAGGGTTCCTTTGACAGCTCAGATAAGAAAAAGGCCGCCATCGGTACCTTCAAGACCCTGCGTACCGACCTGGAAGCCTGCCAGCTGATGGGGGCGCTGGGCGGCGCTCTGATGTACTATGGCCGCAAATATGTGAATGAGGAGATCCACCGCTACACCCCGAAGGCGGAGCTGGAGCGAGAGGCAGGCCGAACATGAAGATTCTGTCCTGCGGAGCCGGAATGCAGTCCACGGCGCTGGCCCTGATGGCCTGTGAGCAGGCCCTCACCGGCGCCGGCCTGTACCCGGACGTTCCCATCTACAACGCGATTATTTTCTGCGACTTGGGCCTGGAACCGGTCTGGGTGAAGCAGCAGGTGGAATTTATCCATTGTGTCTGCGAGGAGGCCGGTATTCCCTTTTACATTCTGGACGCCCCTCTGTATCGGGACTTTTTGCGGAATTTTGGGGAGCGCCGCACCGTCAGCATCCCGTGGTGGACGCTGATGGAGGACGGCCACAAGTCCAAGATGCCGCGGAACTGCACCATCGACTATAAGGTGGAACTGATTGCAAAATTTATCCGCTGGGAGCTGTTGGGCTATAAAAAGGGCCAGCGCCTCCGGCCAGAGGACGTTAAGGCCCACGAGCTGCATATGGGATTCAGCGCGGAGGAGCAGCACCGCTGCAAGGAAAATCCCAATCAGCTGTTCGTCAACAAATTTCCGTTGGTAAAGATGGGCCTGACCCGGGCGGACAACTACAAGTACATTCTGGAGAAGTGGGGGCTGGACACCAAGGCCAGTGCCTGCGCCTTCTGTCCCTTCCATCGAAACTATTTCTATCAGTATGTTCAACAGCATGAGCCGAAGACTTACGCCGCCATTGTGGGTGTAGACAACCTGCTCCGGGACAAGACCCCGATGCCGCCGATGAAGTCTATGCTGTTCATGTCCAGGAGCCGGAAGCGGATCGCGGACCTGACGCCGGAGGACTGCAACGACGCGGAGTGTTTTGAATACTGCGGGCAGCAGGTCTGGAACGGATTTTGAACCATCGGACCGAAAAAGAGAATATTGTGAGGTGAATGTGTATGAGTGACGAAAACCGGAGTCTTCCCCGTGAAAAATTTGAGCCGGTGGCCGCCCTGCCGGTTGAGCTGGACGCCCTGGGCACGGAGCTGAGCATCTGCTTCCAGGACCTGGACGGCCCCTGCGAGATCAAGACCTGTTACGGCGACATCTGCAAGATCGTCAACGCCCTGCGGGACTATGCCAGGATGCTGCGTATGGTCTGCGAGGAGTGGAACTTGCAGGGCTACCATCGGGCCGTCTATGAGATCCATGCGGACAAGCTGGAAGAAATCTCGAAGAAATACCAGATCGGTATCGGCTACGACTATGACAAGGCTGTGGAGCAGTGCCAGAAAAAGCGGCATCGGAAGCAGCGTGACAGCGACGTGGGCGGCGAGGCGATGGCAATGGCCTACCTCCAGGCCCAGCGCACGGCGGCGGCCAAGGACAAATCCAGGTCCGCCCACGTTTCTGGCCCATCGGAAGAGTCCGAGGGAGCAGACATAACAGTGGTGCAGGTGGAGCATTACGACATCTTTGAAGATGATGTGATCGTCTTCTGGGTAGATGTCTCCCATGTGCCACAGACAATGCAGGCCGAGGCGCGGCAGATTGACGGGGACCGCTTTGATCCCAACTGCTTCGGCGTCTGTGTCAACTACGATTTCGAGAAACGTCAGTTTTACATCGTAGCTGACACCGAAGAATCTGAGGTATACCCCGGCAGCGTCTACTATATCGACAGCGCCGGCGGCAAGCACTGGTTTACCGCCGAACTGCCCCGGGCGTTTCTGGAGCAGGCGTTTTTGGCCTGTGTCCAGGCTGTTGCCCATGAGGGCTGTGAACGCAAGCCCACCGAGCGGGAGGCGTATCAAAGCGCGGCTGAGGAGAGCGGGGTGGAGGTATGACTTCATGCTGGGCAAATTACCATGTGTTCCTGGCCCAGCTGAATGGGCGTACCTACCGCTGTTCCCCTACCCTGGATGACGCCGCCTTTGATCAAAGGATGGACGGCCTGCGCTGGAAGATGCCCTATCATCTGCGGGCGTTCCATACCGGCGACCCCAAATGGGCGGCGGAGAACCCTGTGCTGAGAGCGGCCCCATTGCTGCCGGCGGACATTGACAGACTGCTGTCTGCCTCACCCCTCCAGCCTATGCGGCTGAAGGACAAGCGGCGGCAGGAAACCCTTGCCGTGCGGAGCAAGTGCGGGGACTATGTGCTGGCGGACACGGAGGACGGCTATGGCCAGCTCTACTGTGTGGACGGTATTGCCTCCAGTCTGGTGACCAGACTGGAGGCCGTCCCCATCACACTCCAGGAAGCCAGCGCCTACATTGACCGGTGCCACCGGCACAACGCCGGGCCGAAATTTCACAAGTTTTCCATCTGCTTGCGTGTTCCCGGGGAACCGGAGCCTGTGGGCGTCGCTGTTGCCAGCACTCCCAAGGCCCGCCACCAGATGAACGGCGAGACACTGGAGATCAACCGCTGTTGTACCGATCCCCGCTATGCGGATGTGTGCAGCTGCCTCTACGCCCGGACCATCCGTATCGGGCGTGAAATGGGGTATCGCCGGTTTTTGACCTATACGCTCCCGGAGGAGAGCGGAAGCAGCCTCCGGGCGGTGGGCTTTCAGCCGGACGGCGTTACCAAAGCGTCCACCGCTGGCTGGGACAGCCCCTCCCGACCCCGGAACACCGCTCAATATCCTGCCGGGGAGAAAATCCGCTGGGTGTTCTATGCGTAACTACAGAAGGACCGCATTATACGAGGAGTGTTCAATATGAGTATTTATGAAGAAAATGGCTATGTGAATCGAAAAGAGTATCTGGAATCCTTAGCAGAAGAGTATGGCCTCGATTACGAGACTGTACGGATGGCGGCCAGCTTGCTGGGTTCGAGCGAGGATTTTGACGGTTTGATTACCACCCTGGAGGATATGAGTGGAATCTTTTAAGGAGGCAGTTATGGAAAAAGCGGAAGAATACAGGTATTATTCCACCCAGCGCCCTGTGAGCATTGGCACGTTCCCTAAGAAAGCGGACAATCCGCCCATTCAGATTGAAAACTATCGGGGCCGTACCTGGGTAGAGTGCAATACCCGGCTGGCCTGGGGAGAGGTGGTCTATGCCAAGCCGCTCTCGGATCAGGAGCTGCGTAACTATGAGCTTATGCCCTCCCGCAATAACCACAACACGCGGCAGCAGATGGACGCCCACGCCCAGGTGGTGGGGAAATGGGAGGATAAGAAGCGCGTCCCCTATCAGAAACGGCTGACGTGGTTTTATCCCGATTTCGGGTGCTATGTGGCAAAATACTTTGTCTCCCCGGAGCAGCTGGCCGAGCAGGCCGCGCGGCTGGGGAATGTAAAATAGGAGGATGCAAAATGCGTCGCTATTATGCGGATGAATCAGAAGTGGACCGGCTTGTAAACCGGATCAATCATCAGCAGAGCCAAAAAGGGATATTCGTTAATATCGCGGTGAAACCCTATCATGGGAAAAAGTATGATCCGCAGCGCACCGTTGTTGTGGTGGTGGGCTAGGACTGCCTGCGGCGTATCCGTCCACCTCGAACGCTCTTCTTCCTGCTTCGGGTATGAGACATAACGGCACAAGGAAACGGCTGCATGAAAAATTTTGTCGCTGTACGCGGCAAAGTACAGTGAGAAACAGAAAGGTTGGTATATAGTATGGGACAGTTTTACGATTATTTGAGCGGCAGGGACCGCATTGACCAGTCCGGCGGCGCGGTGCTCCGGGTAACTGGCGACCGCAGCATTCCGCTGATGGACGCCCTGCTGGCACTGCGCACGGCAAAACCGGAGATGCTGGACGGGCTGGTGGACGTCATCCCCACGGACGGCGAGAAACTGCGCTTCTCTGAGGTGCGTCAGTTCCGCCCGCCCTACCTGAAGGCCCTGGGCGACATCAGCCAGTTTTTGCAGGACAACGGCTATGAGGCCGCCAGCAAATTTCTGGATTGCAGCTTCGAGCTGTAGGGAGGCGCGGGAGAATGGACAAGCAGTACATCATACCGGTTATCGGACAGATCTACCGCAACCGCAACGGCGGAAAATACCGCTGTACTGACAATGCGTTCTATGTGAATGACGCGCAGAAACGGCGGGCGCTGGCTCTGGGAGAACACGTTGCCTATATGGAGCGTGTGAAAGACGGCTGGAAGCTGAAGGCCCACGGCGTGATCCAGTATGCGGATGGCACCATTGAGTGGAACTACTCCAGCGGAGGACATTTCTCCCACTAACCGCCCCATGCCAATCACGGGGCATGGGCGCCGCCATTAGAACAGATGCCTGGAGGGATACGTCCGCCTTTGCGCGGGCGTCCCCCCAGGCCGCTTTGAAGCAGGAGGAGGCAGTATGGATTTATTGGAAAAATTTTCGGCGGTGGAGGTTCGGCCGGCTGACTGCATGACCGAGGCGGACCGCCAATTCTGCCAGCGCCAGCAGGAGATATATCAGGACGCGGCGGAGGGCTTTTACCAGATCGCGGTTCTATGGACGGATATGTACGATCATCAAAAGGCTGCGTTGTCCACGCCGGAGAATGATTGGGATGGCAAGTGGAAACAGAAATATCTTGTATCCAAATGGTGGCCGGAGGTCAAGGGAGGCGCGATGATGAAGCACATCTCGTCGCTGCACAAGGAATTTATCTCCACAGTGGTATCCTATTTGAATGACACTTACCATTTGACCCTGGATGCGGACAATGTGAAGGACGGGCTGCTCCCGGAAGACCCCTACTATTCGGGACGCGAGGAAACAATCGACTGGTCTGCGCTGACCCCGGTTATCCTCCGCTATGAGGACATGATAAAACTGATTTTGTCCTGGTTCGAGGGCCGTACCTTTGAGGAACAGGCCCCCTATGAGCTGGTGGAGCGATGCCACCAGGCCGCTTGGCGGGAAAAGGATCATCAGGCCAACTTTGAACAGAAGAAAAATCTGGTGAAGATTTTCAGTGGAGCCTGCTATTACGGCTATTATGACAGGTGTGAACAATGGCGCATTCAAGATGGTGCAAAAAATATCCTAAAGGCGCTGGCCCATTTTGAGACGGGTGCGTTCGGCCAGTACCCGGATGGAATTGACGATCTGCTGTCGGAGCAGTCACACCTGTGGTATGACCTGTGGGAGTTTGAGGACTGCGAGAAGCTGGAGAAGATCCGGCTGTTCAAAAACGGCCGTATGGACATCCGCTTTACCAATGAGGGCCACGCCCGGGAATTTGTGTCCGGCTACCTCGGCACGATCTGGTGAGCGGCTGAAAAAGACTGTGGATTTTTCTCGTTATCTATGCTAAAATATCAATACAAGAAGGTGACAATGTGGAACTGGAAACGACCATTTCTAAGAGCATCCGTACAGCGGATGACCGGGCGAACTATGACGCGGCCTGCAAACAGCTTCTGTCTGAAAAGATCATTCTGGCTTGGATCGTCAAGAGCTGCGTGGAGGAGTTTCGGGATTGCGATGTCAGGGACATAGCCTCCCGGTACATTGAGGGGGAGCCCCAGGTATCTGAGGTCCCCGTCGCGCCGGACAAAACCAACGCGGCTACCGTCATTCACGGGATCGGCACTGAGAACGCCACCCAGACGGAGGGGACGGTTACCTACGACATACGCTTTCTGGCATCCCTGCCGTCGTCCAACGGAAAGATGCGCATGATCTTAAATGTCGAGGGACAAAACGATTTCTACCCCGGCTATCCGATCATCAAGCGGGGCATATACTATTGCAGCCGGATGATTTCCGCCCAGTACGGGACGGAATTTGTTGCCGCAAACTACTCGGATATTAAGAAAGTAGCGTCCATTTGGGTATGTATGCGCCCGCCCAAGGGCCGGGAGAACACCATTACCAGCTACTCCATCACCGAAAAGAACCTGATTGGTACGGTGGAGGAGCCAGTCGAGAACTACGATTTGATGACCGCCGTGATGATTTGCCTGGGCGGGCCTGCCAGCAGGAACGAGCCCGATGTGCTTAGGCTGCTGGATGTGCTCTTCTCCTCGGAGACCGGGGCGGATGAAAAACGGCATATTTTGCGGCAGGATTTTGATATTCCAATGACGCAGACTTTGGAAAGGAGAGTAGATGTCATGTGCAACCTGAGTAAAGGCGTGTGGGAAAAAGGTATGGAGGCTGGAATGGAGGCCGGCAGAAAAGAAGGCGCGGCGCAGACTATGCTCAATTCCATCAAAAACCTGATGGAGACTTTGGGCTTGACTATTGATCAGGCTATGTCGGCGCTGAAAGTGCCTGACGCAGACCAGCCCAAGTATTTGGAGGCGTTGAAGGGCCACACGCAGCCGAACTGACAAGCAGAGGGACTAGATATGTGCAATTTCAGTAAAGGCGTGTGGGAAAAGGGGCAGTTTGACGGAGTTTTATCTTCCATCAAAAACCTGATGAAGAACACAGACTGGCCGATTGAGCAGGTTATGTCTATGTTAGGAGTGCCTGACACGGACCGGCCCAGGTATCTGGAATTATTGGCTAACAGCCACTGAGACACTATGCTGCATCCAATCGTGCGGTAAATTGAGACAAAGACCCGGCAGACGTTGAACGTCTGCCGGGCCTTTTTGCGTCTGCAAGGAGGAAACGACAATGGAGCTAAGACAAAAGTTTGCTGCGGTGGAGATCCAGTCGGATCACCGCATTACGGAAATAGACAGGGATTACTGTGAACAGCATCAAAAAGCCTACGAAACCGCTATCAGCAGTTTTCAAGAACTGGCGTTCTTCTGGGAAGATATGAACAAGGTTCAGCAGGAGCTGCTTGGCGGAAGTAACGGCCCAATTTTCTGCGACTATCTGTCTTCCGATGATGGGCCGTTTATTTCGCAGGATATGATCGACCGTCATATCAATTCGCTGCACACTAATTTTATTGAGAATTTGACCTTTTACTTTAACTCTTCCTACCGCGTCTCGGTAGATTCTTCGGAAATATCCCAGATGTTGATTCCGCAGGAGCCGGACGGGAGTTGGGGGAGCAGCCGCAAGGACCGCCGCAAGAAATATCGTGAGCAAATGCAGGCGCTGACGATTCGCTATCAGGATGTGGTGGATCAGATCATTCTCCAACTGGACGGCCGCAGCTTTTCGGAGCAGGCGTTCTACGAGCTGTATAACAAATGCCATGATGCCGCATGGAACGTCAATACACAAAAACCGCAGTTTGAGTGCAGGAAAGACACCATCACCTTCAACGGCTGTTTCTGCCATGTGATTAGTTATCCTTTTAACGGCTGGGCGGTGCAGGAAACTATGAGGGACATCCTCTGGGGATTGGCACATTTTGAAACAAACAGTTATTGCACGCTTCCTGCCGGTTTTTCCGCACTGCTGGGGCCGGGCAGCCAGCCCTTGAAAGAGCCTGTGGTGGAGTTCCCAACCTGCGAAAAGGTGAAACAGATGAAGCTGTTCAAAAACAACCGGGTGGATTTGAAATTCCATTCGCCGCAGTTCGCAGAGCAGTTTGTCAACAAGTATTTGGGCGCCGTCAGTTAAGGGGGGTGACAAAATGAAATATGAATACCATCCCGGGCCCTCCGATGTAATGCCGCAAAATAACTTACTCAAGAGGAGCGGGGAAACGGCTAAATAAA
>CAJUPS010000122.1 GCA_910588045.1 uncultured Oscillospiraceae bacterium
GAGTTCTACAAGTACCAGACCACTAGATCAGATGCCCGTAGGACCTGATATTCGGTGGCTTCGCCTAACCCAATACGCACCGCACTTCGCAAATCCCCCGCATAGGGAGCGGCGCTCCGAGCCGCTCCCGCAAGGGATTCTTAAACCGTAGGTTTAAGCGCGTTTTTGGGTACTTTTGTCGCGGGACAAAAGTACCCGCGGAGTCCGGGGGCGCGCAGCTCCCGGGCCGATTCGAGAAGAATGTCCCGTTCGCGCCCGAAGGGCGCGAAGAGATTACTCCCCCGATGCACCATAGTTGCTCAGTACCCGCGCAGAAGGATCATCCACGTTGCACCCCTCCCACTCCCTGTTGGGCATCCAGAAATCCACCACCATCTCCGCCTGTCCGGGATAGTATTTCTCAAAAATCTCCCGATAAAGCAAAGACTCCTTGGTGAAAGGCTTTGCGTGATACGAATACTTCCCGGCGATGACGGGCCAGTCATCGCCATAACTCCTCTCCGCATATGCTTTCAGATCATCTACCAGGCTGTGCCCCACGGCGTCGGAGAACGCCGCCTTCTCCCTCTGGAGGATGGAGGGTGGCAGATAGTCCCCCTCAAAGGCGCGGCGGAGAAGATATTTCCCCTTGTTATAGACGTTGACCTTCTTCGCCGGATCAATACTCATAACATATTGGACAAACTCCAGATCCCCGAAGGGCACCCGGGCCTCCAGACTGTTGGCGGAGATGCTCCGGTCCGCCCGGAGTACGTCGTACATATGAATCTCACGGATCCGCTTCTCCGCCTCCCGCTGGAACGCCTCCGGCGAGGGCGCAAAATCGGTGTACTTGTACCCAAACAGCTCGTCGCTGATCTCCCCGGTCAGCAATACCCGGATGCCGCTCTGCTCATGGATGGCCTTACAGACCAGGTACATCCCCATGCTGGCCCGGATGGTGGTGATGTCATAAGTACCTAAAGTATAAATCAACTCGTCCAACGTGTCCAGTACATCTTTTTCCGTAATATAGATTTCATGGTGGTTGCTGCCGATATAGTCCGCCACCTGCCTGGCGTACTTCAGGTCGATGGCGTCGGTGCTCATGCCCACGGCGTAGGTCTCGATGGGCCTCCCCAGCAGCTTCGCCGCAATGGCGCACACCAGGGAGCTGTCCAGCCCGCCGGAGAGGAGGAACCCCACGGGTACGTCGGCGTCCAGCCGCTTCTCCACGCCCAGGATCAATTTCTCGTGGATATTGGCGCAGATCGTCTCCAGATCGTCGTCACAGACCTGCTCCACCTCCGTCATGTCGCGGTAGCAGGTAAACCGGCCATCCTTATAGTAGTGCCCCGGGGGAAATGGCATGATTCTGGCGGTCAGCCCCAGCAGGCTCTTCGGCTCGCTGGCAAAGAGGATGTGGCCCGACGCGCTGTACCCGTAGTACAGAGGCCGGATGCCGATGGGGTCCCGGGCGGCAATAAAGCTGTCCGTGGGCGCGTCGTAGAGCACCAGGGCAAACTCCGCGTCCAGCTCGGCGAACATCGCCGCGCCGTGCTCCCGCCACAGGGGCAGCAGCAGCTCACAGTCGGACCCGCTGGCAAAGACGTACCCCCTGGCCTCCATCTCCTTTTTCAGCTTCCGGAAGCCGTACAGCTCGCCGTTGCACACCACGGCGCTACCATCGGCCGCCGTAAAGGGCTGCATCCCCTCGGGGTGGACCCCCATGATGGCCAGCCGGTGGAACAGCAGCGTCCCGGAGGAGAGCTCCAGGGAGCGGCTGTCGTCGGGACCCCGGTTTTTCGTGGCCGCAAAAGCCTTTTGCAGTTGCTCCAGGGAGATGTCCCTGGCGGTGTAACCCATGATCGAACACATAAAAAGCACCTCCGAATGAACCGGCGTCACTAAAATAAAATTTTAGGACGAATCGCCGGAATCCGTGGTGCCACCTAATTTACCGCAGTGCGGTCACTTCAGCTCTAACAAGCCTGACGGCTGTAACGGGCCGTTCCCGTCGTCCCTACTGAGCGCCCCCAAAAGGAGGTCCGTTCGGGTTGAGGCTACGGAGTGTTATTCGCCAGGGGACCGCCGCGGGGCTTCCACTCTCTCCCGCTCACTGTAGGAGGTCTTCCCTCGTTACTTCTCTCCATCATCGCCATTTGCTTATTTATGAGATGGGCGTATCTTACCCCCATCTTCTTTTTTTGTCAAGCTGAAAAATTTTGTGCGGCAGCTAAAAATTTCTCCGGTTTTTTGACATATTCTTCACAAGCCGCCATCTGTCCTCCTGTGAAAAACAAATCATTCCCCCGTTGACAGCCCTCGGTGGGAGGGAAGCGGCGGTGACAAAATCCCGGTCCGGAGAGGGCCGGGATTTGTAGGATACACCGATTTTTCTGCCGCTCTCCCGCGCAGGGCGGAGGAATGGGCGCTTATAGGATAAATCCCCCGTCCACCGTCAGGACCTGGCCGGTGATGAAGTCCGCGCCTTCTCCCGCCAGGAAGGCCACGGCCCGGGCTACGTCCTCCGGCGTCCCCAGCCGACCGGCGGGGGTCTGTTCGGCGAGGGACGAGATGGTCTCCTCCCCCAGGCACTCCACCATGTCCGTCCGGATCACCCCCGGGGCCACGCAGTTCACTCGGATCCGGGAGGGGGCCAGCTCCATGGCCAGGGACCTGGTCAGGCCGATCACCGCCGCCTTGGAGGACGCGTAGGCCACCTCGCAGGACGCGCCCCGCAGGCCCCAGATGGAGGAGATGTTCACGATGGCCCCCCGCTTGACATGGAGCATGTGGGGGAGCACTGCCTGGATCGTGTGGAACGCCCCGTCCGCGTGGACGGCAAACATCCGGCGCCACAGCGCCTCCGGCGTGTCCTGGAAGAGGTCGTTCTGGGCGATACCGGCGTTATTCACCAGCACCTCCACCGGACCCAGCGCCTCCTCCGCCTGTCGGATGGCGGCGGTGATGGCCGCCCGGTCCGCCACGTCGGCCCGGACCGCCAGGGCCCTGCCGCCCTGCTGCCGGATCTCCCGGGCCAGCTCCTCTGCCGCCTCCCGGGATTGCAAATAGTTGATCCCTACGGCGCAGCCCTCCGCCGCCAGGCGGCGGACGACGGCCCGCCCGATGCCGCGGCCTCCCCCGGTGACAAATGCCGTTTTCTCCATGATGGCCTCCTGTAACCCGTTTTCCCCATCTTACACGCCCCACCGCCTCCCTGTCAAGGGGCCGCCCACCCGGAAAGGGGGTAAAATGGAGAAGGCGGGGAACGGCTTCCGCTCCCCGTCCTATTTTCTGTGGAACCTCTACTCCTGTATATAGTGCTCTTCCGCTTCCCTTAGCGCGGAGAGGAGAAGGTCCCCCGCCTTGCGAATGATCGGATCGCCGGGTTCATAGCGCTCCAGGATGGAGATGGCCCGGTCAATTTGGCCGACAAGGCTGGCATATTCTTTCTGATAGTCCATAATAAGCAGCTCCTCCATATGGATAAATATGTGATACCTGCCGTAGCAGATGAAATGATAAGAGCCTATTTAGCATCTCAGCATGTGCGGATCGGCGAGGGATCTTCTGTCCAGCGCGGCGCGAAAAGAAGCGCTTTGCGACTCTTCACGGCGAAAAGCTTCGCGGAGGCCCGGGCGGAACATCCGCCGTCAAGGCGTGCGTGGGGAAATGCTAAACAGACTCTAAGAGGAAGTCCCGCCCGGCGAAAGGGGAGAGACCCTGGGGAATCCGGGCGGCGTCTGTCGCTCTCTGTCGTATAGTATAGCCTTTTGGGGTAAAAAAATCTGTCGGATTTTGTCGGGGTATAAAATTTTTTGCTTTTTAGCTTTTTCTGCCAAACACTACTTGCAGGATACTTCTGGGGGTTGTATAATACAATATATTGTGGTTGAAACGAAATCATGTTGTCGTCTCCGTCAGACGGGAGAACACGGCGTCGTTTATGTCTCCGTGTCCCCCTGGCGCGGACAGGGGAGCCGTTTGGGCGGGATCCAGCGCCGAAGGGAGGAGGTATGGCGTGAAAAAGTTAGAGAGCCTTTCGGCGTTTCAGGCGCGTACTGGAGGATTTATTTTCGACAGCCTGCCCCATGGCGGTGCGCTGCAAACCAATGAGAATTTGTCCCGGAAGGTGGACGGCAGCGGAAAAATGAAACCGTTTGCGGGAAATACCGTCGTCTTTCCGCTTCCGGAGGCGGTGAAGCGGGAGCTGGGCCAGGTGCAGGAGCGGCTGTATCAATCCTGCGCACCGGCGCTGGCCGAGCCGTTGGAGGCGTCGTCCTTTCACATTACGCTCCACGATCTGTTGAGCGGGGAGCCCGACCAGGCGCTGCGCGATCGCATCGACGGGATGCGGTGCGCTGTATTGACGTGTCTGGAGAAGATTTCGGAGGACGGCGGACCCATTCGCCTCCAGTCAACGGCCCTCTTCAATATGGTGAATACCAGCATGGTGTTGGGCTTCGCTCCCGCCGATGAAGCAAGCTGCACGAGACTGATGACCTGTTACGAGCTGCTCCAGGAGATCGTCCCCCTGTCCTACCCCCTTACGCCCCATGTGACCATCGCCTACTTCCGGCCCGGGACCATTTGCGCCGAGCTGGTGGAAGCGCTCCGCGAGGCGGTCGATGAGACAGCGGGGCGGGAGGCTATCCGGATGGAGCTCTCCACGCAAGTCGTCGAATACCAGCTCTTTTCCGATATGAACCACTATTGGAGAGAGCGATCAAAGACAGGGAGGACCTGACAATGGGTCGGAAGAAACGGGAGAGAAATGGCCTGGGCCCCAGGGTCTGGGCGGCGCTGTTGAGCTTTGGGCTCATCGGCCAGGTGGCCTGGGTGGTGGAGAATATGTACTTCAACGTATTTCTCTACAACACCATCACCGGGGACACGACGATGATCGCCGCCATGGTGGCGGCCAGCGCAGTGGTGGCCGCGGTGACCACGCTGGTGGTGGGAGCGCTGTCGGACAAGCTGGGGGTGCGAAAACCCATCATCGTCACCGGCTATCTGCTCTGGGGCCTGAGCGTGATGGCCTTCGCCCTGGTGAACGTGGGAGGGCTTGAGAAGCTGGTGGGCCCCGCGAAGGCGGTGCAGACGGCGGCGGTGCTGGTCATCGTGCTGGACTGCGTCATGACCTTCTTCGGCAGCAGCGCCAACGACGCGGCCTTCAACGCCTGGGTCACCGACGTGACGAGCGACGGCAACCGGGGCAGGGTGGAGGCGGTGCTGGCCATCATGCCCCTGGCGGCGATGCTGGTGGTGTTCGGCGCCCTGGACGGCCTGACGGCCCAGGGGAAGTGGGGGATCTTCTTCCTCATCGTAGGGGGACTGACCATCCTGGGCGGCGGCCTGGGCCACTTGCTCATCCGGGAGCCGGAGAACCTGCGGCGGGCCGAGGGCAACTATGTGGGGAACATCCTCTACGGCCTGCGGCCCGGGGTAATCTGGGCCAACCCGTCGCTGTACCTGTCGCTGCTGGCCCTGGCGGTCTACGCCGCCAGCCAGCAGGTGTATATGCCCTACCTCATCATCTACATCCAGCGGTATCTGGGCGTGGACAGCTACGCGGTGATTCTGGGTGTGGTGCTCGTCGCCGCCAGTATCGTCAGCGTGGCCTTTGGCCGGGTGATCGACAGGCGGGGCAAGCTGGCGGTGGCCGTGCCCGCCGCCGTCGCCGCCTTTGTGGGGTTGATCGGCATGTTCTTTGTCCGGGGCATGGTTCCCGTCATCCTGGCGGGGATCCTGATGCTGGGGGCCAGTATGGTGCTCTCCGCCTGCCTCCAGGGCCTCATCCGGGACCACACCCCGGCCCGGAAGGCCGGGCAGTTCCAGGGGATCCGCATCATTTTCCAGGTGCTCCTCCCCATGGTGACGGGGCCCTATATCGGCTCTGCCGTCATCCGGCACGGCGGGGAGACCTACGAGGACCTGGGTGTGGTAAAGGAGGTGCCCACGCCGGAGATCTTCATCGCCTCGGCGCTGGTGCTGCTGCTCATCGCCGTCCCCATCCTCCTGCTGCGGCGGCGGGAACCCACGGCGGCGCAGCGCACCCTCCGCCCTCTGCTGACGGTCTGGGGGGAGAAGCTGGACCGGGACGCGCCCCTGCCGGAGTACCCCCGGCCCCAGCTGCGCCGGGAGAGCTATTTCAACCTCAACGGCCGCTGGCAGTACGCCATCCGGCCCCAAAAGGAGAGGGAGCCCGCCGCCTATGACGGGGAGATCATCGTGCCCTTCTCCCCGGAGTGCATCCTCTCCGGGGTGCAGCGCACCGTCATGCCGGAGGACCGGCTGTGGTACAAGCGGACCGTCGTCCTGCCGGAGGGTTTCCGGAGGGACCGGGTGCTGCTCCACTTCGGCGCGGTGGACCAGTGCTGTGAGGTGTTTGTCAACGGGAAGTCCGTGGGCGGACACGAGGGGGGCTATCTGCCCTTCACCTGCGATGTCACGGACGTGCTCACCAGCGGGGAGAACACGCTGGTGGTCTCCGTCACCGACGCCACGTCCCGCTCCCGCCACGCCTACGGCAAGCAGAGCTTCCACCCCGGCGGCATCTGGTACACCCCCCAGAGCGGCATCTGGCAGACGGTGTGGATGGAGTCCGTACCTGAAAACTATGTAGAAGCGCTGACCATCACGCCCATGTATGACAGCGGGGAGGTCCGCTTCGCCCTCCGGGCCCAGGACCCGGAGGGGGCCAACATCGTCATCCGCAAGGAGGGCCAGGTCATCGCCGAGGACTGGTACGACGCCGGTAAGGCCGACCTGGTGATGTCCATCATGGACGAGCACCTCCGCCCCTGGACCCCGGAGGACCCGTTCCTCTACGACGTGACCGTCACGCTGAAGAGCGAGGACGTGGTGCAGAGTTATTTTGGGATGCGGAAGTTCGGCGTCACGGAGGTGGACGGCAAAAAGGTCCTGGCGCTCAACGACAAACCCATTTTCCTGTCCGGGGTCCTGGACCAGGGGTATTGGAGCGACGGGCTGTATACCCCGGCCTCCGACGAGGCCATGGTCTACGACATTCAGAAGATGAAGGCGTGCGGCTTCAACATGCTGCGCAAGCACATCAAGATCGAGCCCCTGCGGTGGTACTACCACTGCGACAAGCTGGGGATGATCGTCTGGCAGGACCTGGTCAGCGGCGGCGAGCGGCTGGACCCGCTGGTCATTCAGGTGCTGCCCTTCCTGAACGTCAACCTCCAGGACGGGAAATATCACCGCTTCGGGCGGGAGGACCCCGCCAGTCGGGAGCAGTTTGTCCGGGATCTCCACGACACGGTGGATCTCTTATACAATGTGCCATCCCTGGCGGTCTGGGTCCCCTTTAACGAGGGGTGGGGGCAGTTTGACAGCCTTCTGGCCACGCAGATGCTCTGGGAGCAGGACCCCACCCGGCTGGTGGATCATGCCAGCGGCTGGCATGACCAGGGGGGAGGGGATTTCAAGAGCAGGCATGTCTACTTTAAGCCGGTGAAATTGAAACATGATAAGCACCGGGTCTTAGTGCTCAGTGAGTTCGGGGGGTATAGCCTGCCTGCGGCAGGCCACACCGCTAGTGAGAAATTATTTGGCTACCGGATGTATGAGACGGAAGAGGAGTTTATGGAGGCGCTGGCCCTGCTCTATGAAAAGGAGATCATTCCCTGTATGGAGAAAAATGCGCTTTCCGCCTCGGTGTATACGCAGGTGAGTGATGTGGAGGATGAGGTCAATGGGATTTTGACCTTTGACCGGAAGGTTTGCAAGGTTGATGAAATTCGGATGAAAGGCATAAATAGCCAGCTCAGATTTTAATCTTCTCTTCGCGCGCTCCGCGCGCGAACGGGACCTTCTTCTTGTCCTACCCCGGGACCTACGCGGCCCCGGACTCCGCGCCTACTTTTGCCGCGCGGCAAAAGTAGGCAAAAACGCGCTTAAACCTACGGTTTAAGAATCCCTTGGCGGGAGCGGCTCGGAGCGCCGCTCCCTATGCGGGGGATTTACGAAATGCGGTGCAGGTTTTGAAAGGCGAAGCCACCGAATTTCAGACCCTACGGGCATCTGATCTAGTGGTCTGGTACT
>CAJUPS010000123.1 GCA_910588045.1 uncultured Oscillospiraceae bacterium
GGGTTGTACCACTGGGGCTTGACGATGGCCTCCGCCACGCTCTCCTGGCTCATGGCGATGGAGCCCACGTCGATGGCGTCCAGCTTCTTCCGCAGGGCCTCCAAGTCCCCCTGATTGACCTGGTTGTCCATATAGGCCAGCACCACGTCTGTCTGGCTGCGCCCGCCTACCTTGTGGTTCTCCAGGGTGAGGTGGGGGTCCCGGATGCGGCGGCGGAGCAGGGCGGTATTCTGCACCATGGTCTCCGTGAAGCCGTCGTGACTGCCCCGGAGGACCTTGCCGTCACTGGGCTCCTCCACGCTGCGGCCCGGGAACTTCTTCGCGTCGATCATGGCGCAGTAGTCAAATCCCTCCAGGAGCAGGATGGTCTTGCCCAGGAAGGCCCCGGTGAGGATCTTGTCGATCTGGTTCTCGCAGTCCACCTCGCAAAAGGTGACGCACCGGTCGATGAACTCCTGCATATTCTTGGTCCCCTGCCCCAGCGTCGCGCCCTGGCCCAGCAGGAAGGAGGTGATCCGCTCGATGACCCCGTCGTCTCCGTAGCCATCGACGACGTACATCCGCCCCTTCCGGTCGCCCACATAAATGTCCCGGCTGATGACGTCGTAATTCCGCCCCACCCCCAGAAGCTCGTCCAGCTTCTTCTGATTTTCGCTGAGCTTGTCTGTCAGTTGTTCCATATTGTCTCCTCCGCAAACCTCTAGTGGTGGATAGTGTCTGCGGAATTTGCATCGGCATACGCGGATTTTCAAAATAATGCAAAAGAGGCCAGCCGTCAAGGCTGGCCTCTTTGTATAACAAGAGCGTGTTGGGCTCCGCCCAAACCCGGCAGGGGCGTCGCCCCTGCACCCCACCGCCCTTTGAAAAGGGCGGCCCGAAACTTTAATGATCTGATTCCTTCTCCAACGCCGCCATCGCTCCGCGGAACACGAAGAAAAAGGTTATCGCAGACGCGGTAACGGAGATAAAATCGCTCACCGGCTCCGCCAGGAACACGGCGAAGACTTTATTCTCAAAGAAATTCGGCAGGATAAAAATCAGCGGGATCAGCAAAATCACCTTCCGCAGACAGGCGATGAACAGCGACGCCTTGGCCTTCCCAATCGCCATAAAGGTCTGCTGCACCGACATCTGAATACCAAACAGGCCCAGCACTGCCGTATAGAGCCGCAGGGTCCAAACGGCCGTATCCACCAGCTCGGGATCGCTATTAAAGATCTGAATGAAGAACCGCGGGAATAGCTGCACCAGCAGCCAGAAGGTCATCATCAGCACACAGCTGACCTTCAGCAGAGCCCAGAACGCCTCCTTGACCCGCTTGGCGTTGCCCGCGCCGTAGTTGTAGCTGATGATCGGCTGTGCCCCCTGACCCAGTCCCTGGGAGGGGATCCAGACCATTTGCAGCACCGTGCTGGCGATGGTCATGGCGCCCACCGCAATGTCCCCGCCGTAGCGCTGGAGAGAGGCGTTGAAGGAGATGTTCAGCAGCGCCTCCGTGCTCTGCATGATGAACGGGGAGATCCCCAGGGCCAGCACGGGGGCCATCAGCCTCCAGCTGGGCCGCAGGCGGTCCGCCCGGAGGCGGAGGGTAGTCTTTTTCCCCATGAGGAAGCACACCACCCATGTGCCGGAGATGGCCTGGGAGATCACCGTGGCCAGGGCGGCGCCCTGTACGCCCATGTGCAGGCCGTAGATGAAAATCGGGTCCAGGACGATATTGGCGACGGCGCCGATCAGCACGGTACGCATACTGACCGTGGTGAACCCCTGGGTGGTGACAAAGAGGTTCATCCCCAGGGCCATCATCACGAACAGGGACCCGCCGGAGTAGATTTGCATATAGGGCAGGGCGTAGAGGATGGTCTCCTCGCTGCATCCGAAGAGCCACAGCAGGCGCTCCCCAAAGATCCAGAACAGGACCGTCAGGACCAGGGCCGTGCCCACCAGGCAGGTGAAGCAGCTCCCCATGATCCGCTCGGCCCGGTCGTTGTCCCCCTGGCCCATGGCGATGGCCGCCCGGGGCGCACCCCCCTGGGCCACCAGCATGGTGAAAGCGGTGATGAGGTAGATGACCGGAAAGCACAGCCCGATTCCCGTCAGAGCGGTGCGCCCCACCTCCGGGATATGGCCGATGTAGATCCGGTCCACAATGTTATAGAGAAGGTTCACCAGCTGCGCCACCACCGTGGGCACAGCCAGCTTCAGCAGCAGCCTGCCGACGGGCGCGGTCGCCAGCTGCTGGGATACGTCGCGTTCTTTATCCATAGTCTCCTTCGGTTCCTTTCCCGGGCGCAGGCCCGCCAGAGGTCAGTATAGCACAGCCGGGCGGGTTTGTCACGCATTTTTTGTTCTGTATCGAACTTTTTTGTCAAACTTTATCCGGACCCTCCCACCGGACGGAGAGCCCGGAAAGAATACGGCTTGCCAACGGTGGGGAAATGTGCTATCCTCTTCTATAAAGGAAAGGGGGCGCACTGCATGAAAAATCTGGCGGCGTCCTGTGCCATCGCCTTCTCCACCTACTCCCGTATCCCCATGCCCCAGGTGGAGTGGAACGAGGGGAATATGCGCCACACGCTGGCCTTCTTCCCCCTGGTGGGAGCGGCGGTAGGTGCGGGATTCTGGGGCGTGGACGCGCTGTGTCGGGCTCTGGCGCTGGGGGACGTCCTCCGAGGGGCACTGCTGGCAATTGTGCCCGTGGTCATCACCGGGGGCATCCATCTGGACGGGTACTGCGACACCGTGGACGCCCTGGCCTCCCACGCCCCCCGGGAGAAGAAGCTGGCAATTTTGAAGGACTCCAGCGCCGGGGCCTTCGCGGTGATCTGGTGCTGCGTGTGGTTCCTCCTGGATTTTGCCCTGCTTACGGTGCTGGAGAGCGCGGCCACCGTGGCCGCCTGCTTCCTTCTCAGCCGGAGCCTCAGCGCCCTGGGGATCGAGCATCTGCCCTCCGCCCGGGCCGGGATGGGGGCAGACCTGAAGCGGGGAAGCCGGTTCCCCTGGTGGACGCTGGGGGTGTATCTGGTCCTCTGGGCGGGGGCGGTCTGGCTGTGGGGCCGGTGGGTCCCCGGATTGGCGGCCCTGGCGGCGGCGGTTTGCGTATACCTCTTCTATAAACGGATGGCCCTGCGGGTGTTCGGCGGCTTCACCGGCGATCTGGCGGGGTGGTTCTTGCAGGTGTGCGAGTTGGCGATGCTGGCGGCGGCGGTACTGGCGGAGAGGGTGGTCGATCTATGGTTCTGATCGTGGGCGGCATAGCTCAGGGGAAGCTGGACTTCGCCCGCCGGGAACTGGGCGTCACCGCCTGGCATGAGGGGGCGCTGGGACCGGAGGACTGCGTGTACGGATTGCAGGACGTGCTCCGCGCACAATCGGAGGCGGACGTGCTCGCCTGGTGCGACACACACCCGGCGGGCGTGCTCATCTGCGACGAGGTAGGCTGCGGCGTGACCCCGCTGGCCAGAGAGGACCGGGTCTGGCGGGAGAAGGTGGGCCGGACCTGCTGCCGTCTGGCAGAGCGGGCGGAGGCGGTGTACCGGGTCCACTGCGGACTGGGGGTACGAATCAAATGACGATCTATCTCATCCGCCATGGGCAGACCCGGGGGAACCTGGAGCGCCGCTACATCGGCTCTACCGACGAGCCCCTGAGTCCCCAGGGGCGGAGGGCGCTGGAGGACATCTGCCCGCCCGCCGTAGACGGTCTATATGTCTCCCCGCTGCGGCGATGCCGGGAGACGGCGGAACTTTTGTACCCCGGCCGGGAGGCCGTGGTGGTCCCGGACCTGCGGGAGACGGACTTTGGGGCCTTTGAGGGCCATACCTACGAAGAGCTGAAGGGCGTTCCGGCCTACCTGGCGTGGCTGGATGGCGCCTCCGCTCCCCCCGGTGGGGAGGACAGGGAGGCGGTCCGCCTGCGGGTCCTGGCTGCCTTCGCCGCCATTACTGCCAAGCACGGGCCGGAGGACCAAATCGCCCTGGTGGTCCACGGGGGGACCGTCATGACATTGCTGGAGGCCCTGGAACCCTCCCGCCAGTTCTACCGCTGGCAGCTGCCCAACGGGGGGATCCTGCGGTGCCGCTGGCAGGACGGCGTGCTGGGTGAAATCGAAAAAGTACCCGGAGAGTCCGGGAATTTGGGTTGAAATTCAGGAAAAATTTGTGTATACTATCCATACCATCGCTTGACAAGGGGGAGACCATCTATGAAGCTCATGATCGCCTCGGACCTGCACGGGTCCGCCTTCTACGCCCAAAAGCTGCTGGACGCCTTCCGGATCGAACAGCCGGAGAAGCTGCTGCTGCTGGGGGACCTGCTCTACCACGGTCCCCGGAATGCCCTCCCCATGGAGTACGACTGCATGGCAACGGCGGGGCTGCTCAACGGGATCAAGGATCAAATCATCGCCGTGCGGGGCAACTGCGACTGCGAGGTGGACCAGATGGTATTGGAGTTCCCCATGCTGGCGGACTGCGCCCTGCTGGAGTGGGAGGGCCTCACCCTCTACGCCACCCACGGCCACCTCTGGAACGAGGAGCACGTACCGCCAATGGCGGAGGGGACGGTCCTGCTCAATGGGCACTTCCACGTGCCCACAGCCCACCGGCACGAGGGGTGGCACTATATCAACCCCGGCTCCACCTCCATCCCCAAGGGCGACAGCGTGGGGAGCTACCTGATCCTGGAAGACGGCGTCTTCACCTGGAAGGCCATGAACAGCGCCCCCTATCAGCACTACGTGGTCCGGGCCGGGAAGGTGGCGGAGATCTTCCAGGAGCACATGCCCTGGGGGCTGCGGGGCGACCCGTTTTTGTGGGACCGACTCCAGCAGCACTTCGCAGACGTGGATCTCCCCTATCCGCCGGAGCGCTTCCGGGAGGACGTCCTGCGGATTTTCCAGGAGGTCACCGGCGGCAGACCGGAGGACCAGGACGCCTACTATGTAGAGGAGTTTTCCAAAATCCATACGGGGATGTCCTCCGGACAGGTGTGCTGCTTCTTCTGGCGGAATGCCATTGAGGAGCTTACCCGCCGCCTCGCGGCCAGAAATGCCGAAATTTCCTGAGAACCTGTATTGACGTATTGACGGTAAAAGGAGAACAACTATGTCAAAACGCTGTCCTGACTGCGGTTTCATCAACGATGACACCCGCATATACTGCGGCTCCTGCGGCGAGCTGCTGGACCCGGAACTTCGGCTGCTCAAGGATCTGAATGACCAGACCTCCGGCCCCAAGAAGCCCACCTACAAAGCGCCCCCGCCCAGGCGGGAGGCGATCCCGCCCAAGGATCTCTTCGACGAGGATTACGTGGCCCCCAAGCTGTCGAAGCAAAAGAAAAAGTCCGCCGCGCCCTGGATCATTCTGGGCATCATCCTGGTGGTAGTGGGCATCCTGATTGTGAACTATGCTCTTTGATACACATGCGCACTACGATGCGGAGCAATTCGGCCGGGATCGGGAGGCGGTCCTCTCCGGGCTGGCGGCGCGGGGGGTCTCCCTGGTGGTAAACCCCGGGTGCGACGTGCCCTCCTCCCGGAAGGCGGTGGAGCTGGCCCATGCCCACGACTTCCTGTACGCCGCCGTGGGATACCATCCGGAGGAGTGCGCCCCCTATGACCCGGCGGATTTGGACCTCTTCCGGGAGTGGGGGAAGGACCCCAAGGTGGTGGCCATCGGCGAGATCGGCCTGGACTACTACTGGGAGGAGAACCCGCCCCGGGAGCACCAGCAGCGGGTTTTCCGGGACCAGATGGCCCTGGCGGCGGAGCTGGATCTCCCTGTCATTGTCCACGACCGGGAGGCCCATGCGGACAGCCTGTCCGTGGTCCGGGCGTTCCCGCAGGTGCGAGGGGTGTTCCACTGCTTTTCCGGCAGCGCCGAAATGGCCCGGGAGCTGGTGAAGCTGGGGTGGATGATCTCCTTCACGGGGGTGCTGACCTACAAGAACGCCCGCAAGGCGGCAGAGGCCGCCCAGGCGGTCCCGCTGGAGCGCATCATGATTGAGACGGACAGCCCCTATATGGCTCCTGTCCCCCACCGTGGAAAGCGGAACGACTCCGGATATGTGCGCCACGTCTGCGAGAAGCTGGCGGAGATCAAGGGGATTTCCTACGAGGAGTGCGCCCGGATCACGCTGGAGAATGGGAAGCGGTTTTACGGGATTTCCTGAAAGATCCGCTTTGCGGTGAAGACGGCGTTCAGCACCCTTGGAAATCCCGTATAGGGGATGCACTGCAAGAAGACCTCCATGATTTTCTCCGGCGGTACGTCCACATGGAGGGCGGCGTTGATGTGGACCTCCAGCTGGGGCTCGCAGCCCCCGGCGGTCAGCAGGCTGGCAAGGGTGATGATTTCCCGTTCCTGGAGCGTGAGCCCTGTCCTGGCGTAAATATCGCCAAAAGCAAATTCAACAATATACCGCCCAAGGTCCGGCGCGATGTCCTCCAGAGAGTGGATCACGCCCTCTCCCCCGGTGCCGTCGATTTCCAGGAGCTTGTCCATGCCCCGCTGAAAACGTGTGGATTCCATTTGGTTTTACCTCCTTTTTGATTTGACAGGAGAAGCGTATCACTTAAACTATGGTTTAAGTCAAGACTTTTATTAGGAATTTTCAAATGACCATTGGAGAAATTGCAAAAGAAACCGGCCTACCGGAAAGCACGCTGCGCTACTACGAGCGCAAGGGGTTGATCCGGGTTGCCCGCGATAGGGCCGGGCGGCGGGCCTATCCGGAGAGCGACATAGAATGGGTACGGTTCATCCGTCGGCTGAAAGAGACAGGGATGCCCCTGCGGGACATCCGGCGGTACGCGGACTTGCGTTATACCGGAGACGCGACAATGGGCGAGCGCCTGGATATGCTGCTGTTCCATCGGGAATATGTGCTGGAGCAGCAGAATAAATGGGCTGAATACCTGCAAAATCTGGATGACAAAATCAACTTTTACCGGCAGTCCATTGAGAATAAAAAAAAATGACCGGGCAGCCGACTGCCCGGTCATTTTTATTTCAAATCCTCCAGCCCCGCCTTGCAGAAGCTCTTGAAATACTGATAATATGGCTCCAGGAAGCAGTAGCCGTCCACCAGTGTGTCCACCAAATCATGGGAATATAGCGCCTCATCCGCTGGGCAATACCGGCCCACGGAGAGGTCTTTTTTGTTGTACCACTCCGCCAGCAGCGGGGTGGTCTCCCCTTTTTTCCGGGCGTAGTCCTTCCCCTGAACGGCAAAGCGGCCATCCTTGTTGAGCCTTCGGACCAGCTTTTCCGCCCGTTTGGGGTCCTGGTCCATGTCCCGGCGCATGGCGGCCAGGGTCTGGGCGTCGGCATTCCAGAAACCCACGCCGTAGCTCCACTCTTCGGGGGTGATCTCAAACCAGAACACGGGCTGACTGCTCCAGATGTCGTTCTCCGGCCGAATCGTGAGCCAGAGGTGGTCTTTGTAGGGTCCCCCGCCGTGGAGACGGCGGGCGTCCCTATAAATGCGGCAGACATGGAGGTTTAGATTTAATTTCGGATATTTGTCCATGAATTTGTCGTAGACTTCTTTTCCCAGCTCCATGGTGGGGGTATAGAGGTGGTCCAGATAGTCCTGCTTGTGGGCGGTAAACCACTCACGGTTGTTGTTAAGGCGAATCCCCCACATAAAATCGAAAGTTTTTGCTGAGTAGCCGGTAAACATACATGTTCCTTTCTGCGGCGCTGTGCGCCGCTCCACATTTAATCTGCGGCCCTGCGGGCCGCGGCCGCTTCCTTCTTTTTGCTAGATTCGCCCTGCCGGGCGGGGACGGGGGCTTACTTTTCGCGCACGCGAAAAGTAACAAAAGCGTGCTCAAGGGGGCTACGCCGCCCTTGAGAATCCCCCAATGGGGTTATTTGTTTTCCCTCCGACGTACCTGGTTTAGTTCTGTCTTAATACCTTCGTTGGTGCGCCACACTTCTGCGGCTACCCACGGTCCTTTCGTTAGTGCTT
>CAJUPS010000124.1 GCA_910588045.1 uncultured Oscillospiraceae bacterium
GTGTACCGGCTGGCGGCCCAGGCCATGTCCCGGGAGTAGACCTTGCCGAAGTTGCCCTTGGAGTCCACGAAGGGGTGGAGCAGGGCCCCGTAGCCCTTGGAGAGGCGGACCATGGTGTCGTAGATGGCGGCGTCCCCGTGGGGGTTGAGGCGCATGGTCTGGCCCACGATGTTGGCGGACTTGGTCCGGGCCTTGGTGAGAAGGCCCATCTGATACATGGTATATAATAATTTCCGGTGGGAGGGCTTGAAGCCGTCGATCTCCGGAATGGCCCGGGAGAGGATCACGCTCATGGCGTAGGGCATGAAATTGGTCTCCAGGGTGTCCGTGATCAGCTGCTCCTGGACCTCGGCCCGGAGGCCGAGAACGTTGGGGTTGTTGACTTTTGCTTTGCTTTCGTCGGGGGTCTTCTTCTTAGGCATAACGTGTATTCCTTATCCGTATTGACCGGGGATACCGGCCGGGCGCGGGGCGCACGGCCGGTATCCTTGTGGACGTATTTTGCGCGGGAAACCGCCGTTTCACGCGGCGGACAGCTCCGGCAGGGGCATGGGCACAGCGGCCAGCTCGTCGAGATCGAGCACCTCCGCATCCGCGGGGGGCGCTGCGACGGGGGCCTTATCGCTGGCGGCCATCTTCGCCTCGCCCTGGAAGGTCAGGTCGCAGACGTTCTTCACCTGCATCTGGCCCTTGAGAGAGAAAGCGGAAGCGGAGGAGGAACCGCTGATGGACATGGTGATCTCGTCCATGGACAGCTCCACCGCAAAGGTGCTGCTGCCGTCCGCCTGAATGGTCATCTCCATGGTGAAGGGGAAGCTGACAGCGGAAGCGCCCAGGGCGTCCGCCAGCGCGGCGGACTTGTCCGCGTCCAGCTTCCAGGAGTAGTTCTCGCCCTCCTTGGTAAAGGTCTCATCGCCTATAAGGGTGGTGGTAAGCTGGGCGGCCTTGGTCAGATCGTCATAGAGGTTCACGGGGACCTCCGCGTCCGCCGCCTCCGCCGCGGCATACAGGATGGAGCCGAAGGAGGTAGTACCGGCCTTCATGCCCATGGCGCCCAGGGCGGGCATCTCGGATGTTTTCAGCCACACCTCGCCCTCGGGGAGATTCAGAACCGTCGAGAGAGCGGGCATCTGCATCCACATGACCTCGCCGCTGTAGATCATCTTGAAGGACAAATTCTCCAGCATTGCCGCCATCTCCTCCGGCAGCTCCGTCTCGTCGGTCCCCGCGAGCAGGGCGGAGAGATCCATGGCGCCCTCCATGTTCATGGCCTCGGCGCCGTAGAGAGCGGACATCTTCATGGAGAAGGGCAGGGTCTGGTCGCCGCTGATGGAGTCGAATACCTTGGCCTCGCCGGAGAAGTCCATGTCGAGGGCCATGTTGTCCTTCATTGCCCCGGCCTGCTTGGCCTGGAGGCCGTTGAGGATGGTGAAGCTCTTGTCGATCTCGGCGATGGCGGCGTCCTTGTTGATGACCACGGCGGTATGGGCGCCGGCATCCCAGTAGACCTCATAGCCCAGAGCCTGGGAGAAAAAGCGCAGGGGCACCAGGGTACTGCCGCTTTTCACATAGGAGGCGGTATCCATGGTCATGACCTGGTCCCCGTCCACGATGATTTTGTCCTCACCGATGACGTGGGAGATGGTGGTCTCGCCCAGGGTGGCCGTGACGGTCTGGGTCTCCGCGCTATAGTCCACCGCCGCGCCCAGGGCCTCCAGCACGGCCCGCATGGGCACCATGGTGCGCCCGTCCTTCAGCTCCGGGGATGCATTGGGGAAGGCGACCGTCTCGCCGTTGACCTGGACGGCGACCGTTTCGCTCTCAGCGGCCGACGCGGGCACGGCCAGCGCCAGGGAAAGAATAAGGGCCAGACATAAGGGAATCAGCTTCTTCATGATGGGAAAACTCCTTTCACTTTCTCAATTTGGTTGTATCATTTACCGCCCTCCGGCGGAGGAAAAACGCTCCTATGAGATGTCCGCCAGGTCCAGGAATTTGTATCCCTCGTTGGCGATATGCTCCTTCCGCCCCTGGAGGTTGTCCCCCTCCAGAAGGTCGAACATATAGCTGGTCGCCTCCGCGTCGGTGGGCATGACCTTTATCAATCTCCTCGTCTCCGGATTCATGGTGGTCAGCCACATCATGTCCGGGTCGTTCTCGCCCAGGCCCTTGGAGCGGTCGATCTTATACTTTTTCCCCTCCAGCTTTTTGACGATCTCCGCCTTCTCCTTCTCGGAGTAGGCAAACCACGTCTTTTCTCCGCAGTTGATCTCAAAAAGGGGGGATTCCGCGATATACACATACCCCTCCTGGATCAGCGTGGGACACAGGCGGTAGAGCATCGTCAGGATCAGCGTCCGGATCTGGTATCCGTCCACGTCGGCATCGGTGCAGATCACCACCTTGCTCCAGCGGAGGTTGTTGAGATCGAAGGTGCTCAGATCCTTCACGTGCTTGTTCTGCACCTCCACCCCGCAGCCCAGGACCTTCATCAGGTCCGTGATGATCTCGCTCTTGAAAATGCGGGCGTAGTCGGCCTTCAGACAGTTGAGGATCTTGCCCCGGACGGGCATGATGCCCTGAAACTCCGCGTCGCGGCTCAATTTGACGCTGCCCAGGGCGCTGTCGCCCTCCACGATATAGATCTCCCGGCGGGACACGTCCTTGGTGCGGCAGTCCACGAACTTCTGCACCCGGTTGGCGATGTCGATGGAGCCGGAGAGCTTCTTCTTGACGTTCAGCCGGGCCTTCTCCGCCTGCTCCCGGGAGCGCTTGTTGATCAAAACCTGGTCCGCGATCTTCTGGGCGTCGGCGGGGTTTTCGATGAAATAGATCTCCAGGCGGCTCTTCAGGAACTCCGCCATGGCGTCCTGGACAAATTTGTTGGTGATGGCCTTCTTGGTCTGGTTCTCGTAGCTGGTCTGGGTGGAGAAGTTGCTGGAGACCAGCACCAGGCAGTCCTCGATGTCCGCCCAGGTGATCTTACTCTCGCTCTTCTGGTACTTGTTGTTCTGCCGCAGCCAGGCGTCGATGGCCCCCACGAAGGCCAGCCTGGTGGCCTTCTCCGGACTGCCGCCGTGCTCCAGCCAGCTGGAGTTGTGGTAGTGCTCGATCACCGCCGTCCGGTTGGAGAAGCACAGGGCGGCGCCCAGCTTGACCTTATACTCGTCCTTGTCGGCGCGGTCCCGGCCCCGCTTCTCCGTCTCCCAGTATACCGGCTCGGTCAGCGTCTCCTCCCCGGCCAGCTCCCGGACATAGTCGGCGATGCCGTTTTCATAGAAAAATTCCGTGGTCTCAAACTTTCCCGCCGCCGTCTCCACCCGCAGGCGGAAGGTGACCCCGGCGTTGACCACCGCCTGCCGCCGCATCACGTCGGAAAAGTACGCCGGGGGGATGTTGATGTCCGTGAAGACCTCCAGGTCCGGGAGCCAGCGGGTCCGGGTGCCGGTCTTCCTTCTGGTCAGGGGGACCTTTTGCAGTTCCTGGCCCTTCTTGCCCACGACCTTGCCCTTTTTGAAATGGAGCTGGTACTCGAATCCGTCCCGCCAGACGGTGACGTCCATATAGTCCGAGGAATACTGGGTGGCGCAGGAGCCCAGGCCGTTGAGGCCCAGGGAGAACTCGTAGTTCTCCCCCTCGTTGTTGCCGTACTTGCCCCCGGCGTAGAGCTCACAGAACACCAGCTCCCAGTTCCAGCGCTTCTCCTTCTCGTTCCAGTCCACCGGGCAGCCCCGGCCCTGGTCCTCCACCTCCACGCTGTGGTCCAGGTAGCGGGTGACGGTGATGAGCTTCCCGTGGCCCTCCCGGGCCTCGTCGATGGAGTTGGATAAAATTTCAAATACGGCGTGCTCACAGCCCTCCAGGCCGTCGGAGCCAAAAATCACCCCCGGGCGCTTGCGCACCCGGTCGGCGCCCTTGAGCGCGCTGATGGATTCATTGCCGTAGTTGGGTTTCTTCTCTGCCATGTATGCCTCCGATTCCGTTTCTAAGCTTTTTGAATATACAGGATTCAGTATAACAAAGATTTGATGGTTTGGCAAGGGGAAAAAGAACGTTTGTCCGTGCGGATTGCGGCGGTTTCCACCGCTTGGAACATATCGCCAAAAACAGAAACAACTTTCAAAAAAGTGACGGCCGCGGACGGGAACATAATTACCGGGAACCGGGCGCAATGCCGTTTGCTCTAGGGTTTTGCACATTATCCACAGGGTTTTCCACATCGTTATGTTAAGTGCAGTCCGCCGGAAAAGTTGGGGAATGGCAGATTTCGTGGAGTCCTGGGGAGAATGGTGGTTGACAATCTGCGAGGAAAGGGGTAAAGTTAGAGCCATCCAAAAGGAGGATTTTCATGGAGAATGAAGTAATCAACCGCCCGGAGGCGGCCCCCGCTCCCGCTGCGGAGGAGCTGGAGAGCCTGTGCGGCGCGATCTATCCGTCGGTGGAGCGCACCCGGGGGGAGCTGGAGCGGCGCTACTACGAGCGCCTGGCGGAGGAGGCCCTGGGGCCCCAGTGGACCGGAGGCGTGCCCAGCGAGGAGGCCCGCCCGGTGGTAGAGGCGGTCCAGGGGGAATTGGACCGGCTCCACCAGGCGTCCAGGTCCCTGGCCCAGTCCTACCAGGCCCTGGTGGAGCTGGAGGACGAGACCAGCGCCCGCCTGCGGGACCTGCGCAAGAGCCGGAACCGGAAGTGGTACGCCCCCAATCCCCCTGCAAACGCCGCCATTGATCTGGCGGAGAAGAGGCTGGGCCACTTCGCCCGGGGACTGAATATCTATAAAATTTTGCTGGTGTGCATCGTGGGGAGCTTCTGCGGCGTGGTGGTAGAGATGCTGTGGGCCTTTGCCCGGTACGGGATCATCGAGAGCCGCCGGGGACTGGTCTATGGACCCTTTAATCTGCTCTACGGCGCGGGCGCGGTGCTGCTGACCCTGGCGCTGTACAAGTACCGGAACCGGGGGCGGCTGTGGTCCTTCTGCGGCGGCTTTGTGGTGGGCAGCGCTCTGGAGTACGCCTGCTCCTGGGGGCAGGAGATGCTGCTGGGGTCCCGGTCCTGGGACTACAGCCACATGCCCCTGAACCTCAACGGCCGTATCTGCTTTACCTACTCGGTATTCTGGGGGATTCTGGGCATCGTGTGGATCAAGGACCTGTACCCCCGGATGGCCAAGTGGATCCTGAAGATCTCCAACCGGGTGGGCCGACCGCTGACCTGGGCCCTGACGGTCTTTATGATCGTCAACATCCTCGTCTCTTGCGTGGCCGTGGGCCGCTGGTCGAAGCGGCTGGAGGGGGAACCGGCGTCCAACGCCTTCTGGGAGCTGGTGGACGAGCGCTTCCCCAACCAGAGGATGGAGCGGATCTTCGCCAATATGAGCTTTGGAGCTGCGGAAGACGGATGATGCATCCGCGACAGCGCCAGTGCGCAGGCCGTTGGGACGGCCTGCGCATTTTTTGTGCTCCCGCCAACTGGGGCACACGGAATATTACAGGAGGAAGGTCAGCCGCTGGTGCAGATTCCGGATCTCCACCCGCTCCGCGCCGGACCCGTACTCGCCGTCCAGGGTCCACGGGAAGCCCTCCGGAGTCTCCACCGTCACTGCCGGTACGTGGCGGAAAACCACGCCGCTGCCGGTGAAATCCTGCAAGATCAGGCACCGCACCAGGTTCTGGAGCTCTGAGGCGCTGGTGGGATTGGGAATCAGCAGCAGCTCGAACAGGCCGTCATCCAATACCACCTGGTCCCTGTGGAGCTTCATGAGTCCGCCCACGCTGGTGGCGTTGGTCACCGCGCCGAAGAGGAAGTCCCCGTCAAAGATCTCGTCCTCCGTGGTCACGGTGGCCGGATAGGGCCGCAGGGTGGACAGGTCCCGGACGCCCTCCAGGAGGTAGGCCAGGTGCCCCAGGTCGTTCTTGATGGACTGGGGCGCGGCATAGGAGGCCCTGGTGAACGCCCCGAAGGAGGCCACATAGACAAAGGGCCGCCCGTTGAAGGTCCCGATGTCCAACCGCCTGCCCTGGCTGGCCGTGATCTGTTCCGCCGCCAGCAGGGGGTCCGGGGAGAGGGAGAGACTGGCGGCAAAATCGTTGGTGCTGCCCCCGGGGATGTAGCCCACGGGGGGAGGCGCGTCAAGGGTCATGGCTCCCCGGACCGTCTCGTTGAGGGTGCCGTCCCCGCCGCAGCAGACGATGCGGTCAAACTGCGCGCCCTCCTCCTCCACGATCTCGGCGGCGTGGCCGGGGTAGGCCGTGCGGCGAACGGAGACCAGATACCCCGCCTCGCAGAAGCGGGCCACCGCGTCGAACAGGGGGGCCATGGAGCGGGTGCGGCCCGCCCGGGGATTGACAATAAGCAGAAGCGTCTTTGCCATAGCGTATTCTTACCTCGCGTCCGTAAAAAATCAGCCGGTTATCGGATATGCCGACACTGGGTCACGATCCGGTCCAGGGAGCGGCGGAGAGGGCTGCGGCGGTCCTCCGCTAAGGGAACGCCAACGATTTCCGACACCCGCCCGGCCACCTGCTCAATGCGCAGGCCATCGGTGGGGAGGCGGACCTCGTTGATGTCCGTGTCGAAGGCGGCAAGGCACCGGTCGATCTGCTGCGCCGCCCAGGACCGGGGGCCCTCCAGCCGGGAGGCCAGCCGCCGCAGCAGGGTCTCCCGGTCCGCGTACAGGATGATATGCCGCACATCGAACGCCCCGGACAGTCCGCCGATGATCTCGTCGTAGTAGGACCGGTTGGTAATGGTCATGGGGACGATGATGTGCCCCTCGTACCGCCGGGCCATATAGGTCAGCATCTCCCGGGTGCAGGTGCGCCAGAGGAGGTAGTCCTGGAAGTCCTCCGCCCGGATGGACGGGGGGAGGTTATCCCGGATGAAGAATCCGGCGTTCTCCGGGTCGTAGACATAGGACCCGGGCATCCGGCGGTGCAGCGCATAGGCCGTCTGGGTCTTCCCCGCGCCAAAAGCGCCGTTGAGCCAGATAATCATGTTCCCTCTCCCCCTCCCCTGTTTTGTACCCGGAAATCCTATGAATTGTACCACAAGCGCCCGGCGGATACAAGGGGTTTCACAAATATACGGGGAACTTTTGCTCCCTCCCTGCAATTTTCGTTCAAATTTCCCCGATTTGTCCGCTTGACAAAGATTGCCTGCCTGTACTATGATTTATAGTTAATAACCTCCCCCGTTTGCTGCGACAAAATATGAAAAGGAGCGTGTTTCCCATGGCCTACTACTACCCCGAGCCCTCCCACACCTTCAGCGAGTATCTCTTGGTGCCCGGCTACACCTCTCCCGATTGCGTCCCCGCCAACGTGTCCCTGCGCACCCCCCTGGTGAAGTTCCGGAAGGGGGAGGAGGAGTGTCCCCTCATGCTCTCCATCCCCATGGTGTCCGCCATCATGCAGTCCGTGTCCAACGACACGCTGGCCGTGGCCCTGGCCCGGGAGGGCGGGCTGAGTTTTATCTACGGCTCCCAGTCCGTGGAGGACGAGGCCGCCATGGTGGCCCGAGTGAAGAGCTACAAGGCGGGCTTCGTCCCCAGCGACTCCAACCTGCCCATGGACGCCACGCTCCGGGACGTGCTGGCGCTCAAGGCCCGGAACGGCCACTCCACCGTGGCCATCACCGCCGACGGCACCAACCAGGGGCGGCTCCTGGGCATCGTCACCAGCCGGGACTATCGGGTCAGCCGCATGGACCCCGCCACCCCCGTCTCCGAATTTATGACGCCCTGGGAGAAGCTCGTCACCGCCCCGGAGGGCACCAGTCTCAAGGAGGCCAACGACATCATCTGGGACCACAAGCTCAACTCCCTGCCCATCG
>CAJUPS010000125.1 GCA_910588045.1 uncultured Oscillospiraceae bacterium
AGAACTCCGGCTGACGCCCTTTCAAAGGGGTACTCCCTGCAAGGGGGAGTGTCTACCGAAAGCGCCCCGCAGGGACCCCCGTGCCGAGTGCCGCTCGGCAACCAGCAGTACGTTAGAACCGTGCGCAGAAGTAAGCACCGGCATCGGCCCACGGCACTGGAGATAGACCGGCCAGACTAAAGGTCGTAGCGTAAACAATAACCCCCGTAATCAGGGGATTCTCAAGGGCGGCGTAGCCCCCTTGAGGGCACTTTTGGTTCTTTTCCTGCAAGGGAAAAGAACGCCCCGCCCGGCAGGGCGAATCTAACAAAAAGAAAAAAGCCGGAGCGGCCCCGCAGGGGCCGCAGAAAGCAGGTATCAAAATGAACATCCTTGTGGTTGGCGGCGGCGGCCGCGAGCACGCGATTATAAAAAAATTAAAAGAGGACAACCGGGCAAAAAAAATCTTTGCCCTGCCCGGCAATGGCGGCATTGCCGCCGACGCAGCCTGCCTGGGCGGTTCCGCCACCGACATCCCCGCCGCGGTGGCCGCGGCGAAGAAGTGCGCGGCGGACTTCGTGGTCGTCGCCCCCGACGACCCCCTGGTGCTGGGCATGGTGGATGCCCTGGAGGCGGAGGGCTTCGCCTGCTTCGGACCGAGGAAGAACGCCGCCATCATCGAGGGCAGCAAGGCGTTCTCCAAGGACTTGATGAGGAAATATGGGATCCCCACCGCTGCCTACGAGACCTTTCACGAGTTGGAGGCCGCATTGGCCTACGTGGAGACATGCCCCCTGCCTGCGGTGGTCAAGGCCGACGGCCTGGCCCTGGGGAAGGGCGTATTGATCTGCGAGACGCGGGAGGCCGCCCGGGCGGCGGTGCGCTCCATGATGGAGGACCGGGCGTTCGGTGACAGCGGCGCTACCGTGGTCATCGAGGAGTTTCTCACCGGACCGGAGGTGTCCGTACTGTCCTTCACCGACGGGGAGACGGTGGTCCCCATGGCGTCCTCCATGGACCACAAGCGGGCACTGGACAACGACCAGGGGCTGAATACCGGCGGGATGGGCACGGTTGCGCCGAATCCCTACTATACGGAGAAAATCGCGGCGGAGTGCATGGAAAAAATCTTCCTGCCCACCATCCGGGCGATGAAGGCCGAGGGGCGGCCTTTCAAGGGCTGTCTGTATTTCGGCTTGATGCTGACGCCGGAGGGGCCCAAGGTCATTGAGTACAACTGCCGCTTCGGCGACCCGGAGACGCAGGTGGTGCTTCCCCTGCTGGAGAGCAGTCTGCTGGAGATCATGCTGGCGGTATCGGAGGGGCGGCTGGCGGAGACGGAGGTCCGGTTCAGCGAGAGATCCGCCTGCTGCGTGATCCTGGCCTCCGAGGGGTATCCCCAGAAGTATGACAAGGGGTTTGTAATTACGCTGCCGGAGACGGGGACGGACGAGCAGATCTATATCGCCGGGGCGGTGGAAAAGGACGGAAAACTGCTGACAAACGGGGGCCGGGTGCTGGGCGCGGTGGCCGTGGCGGAGACGCTGCCCAATGCGGTCGACAGGGCTTACGCCCTGGCGGACCGGATCCACTTCGAGAACGCCTTCTGCCGCCGGGACATCGGACGGCGGGCGCTGAGGGCGCTGGAGGAACAATAATGGTCTATAGAATCTTTGTGGAAAAGCGGGAGGGACTCAGCCCGGAGGCGGGGAACCTGCTGGGGGACCTGCGGGGGTTTCTGGGCATCGAACGCCTGGAGGGCGTGCGGATCCTGAACCGCTACGACGTGGAGGGCATCGACCCCGACGTCTATGAGAAGGCCAAGCATATCGTGTTTTCCGAACCCCAGGTGGACGTGGTGTGGGACGAGATCTTTCCCGAGCCCAGGACGTACCACAGCCTGCTGGCGGTGGAGGCTTTGCCGGGGCAGTTCGACCAGCGGGCCGACTCCTGCGCCCAGTGCGTACAGCTCATGGCCGGAGTGGAGCGGCCTCTGGTCCGCCACGCCAAG
Source organism: uncultured Oscillospiraceae bacterium (assembly GCA_910588045.1). Taxonomy (GTDB): domain Bacteria; phylum Bacillota; class Clostridia; order Oscillospirales; family Oscillospiraceae; genus Pelethomonas. The sequence goes on from CAJUPS010000125.1 coordinate 1,991, forward strand.
GTCTACATGCTGGAGGGCAGACTGACGGGAGAGGACCTGGAGAAGATCAAGGGCTATCTCATCAACCCCGTGGAGAGCCGGGAGGCGTCCATGGACAAGCCCGAGACCCTGGTCCGGGAACACCTGGCACCGCCTATGGTGGAGACGCTGACGGACTTCACTGCTTTAGACGGGGACGGACTAGCCGCCCTGCTGGACAAGCTGGGGCTGGCGATGGACCTGGACGATCTGAAATTCTTGCAGACCTACTTCCGGGACACCGAGGGCCGGGACCCCACTATCACGGAGGTCCGGGTGGTGGATACCTACTGGTCCGACCACTGCCGCCACACCACCTTCTCCACCCATCTGGAGGACATCCGGATCGAGGGGGAGACCCGCTATGACACCAGTGTAAAGGCGGCGTATGAGCGCTACCTGGCCGCCCGGGAGGAGGTCTACGGGAGAGAGAAGGCCGCCGCACGGCCCCAGACCCTTATGGACATCGCTACCATCGGCGCAAAGGTGCTGAAAAAGCGGGGCCTGCTCCCGGAGCTGGACGAGAGCGAGGAGATCAACGCCTGCTCCATCCACGTCCCCGCAAAAATCACCACGGCGGCGGGAACCAGCGAGCAGGACTGGCTTCTCATGTTCAAGAACGAGACCCACAACCACCCCACGGAGATCGAGCCCTTCGGCGGCGCGGCCACCTGCATCGGCGGGTGCATCCGGGACCCGCTGTCCGGGCGGGCGTACGTCCACCAGGCCATGCGCGTCACCGGGTGCGGCGACCCCAGGGCCGGCTTTGAGGAGACGCTGCCCGGCAAGCTGCCCCAGCGGAAGATTGCCCAGACGGCGGCGGCGGGGTACTCCTCCTATGGCAACCAGATCGGCCTTGCCACGGGCCACGTGGCGGAGCTGTACCACCCGGGCTATGTCGCCAAGCACCTGGAGTGCGGCGCGGTGGTGGCGGCGGCCCCGGCCTCCAACGTCCGCCGGGAGCGGCCCGTCCCCGGGGACGTGGTGATTTTGCTGGGAGGCCGCACGGGCCGGGACGGCATCGGCGGGGCCACCGGGTCCTCCAAGAGCCACAACATGAAATCCCTCACCGCCATGGCCTCCGAGGTGCAGAAGGGCAACGCCCCCGAGGAGCGGAAGCTCCAGAGGCTGTTCCGGAACCCCAGTGTGACCAAGATGATCAAGCGGTGCAACGACTTCGGCGCGGGGGGCGTGTCCGTGGCCATCGGCGAGCTGGCGGACGGGCTGGAGATCGACCTGGAGGCCGTGCGCAAGAAATACGACGGCCTGGACGGCACGGAGCTTGCCATCTCCGAGAGTCAGGAGCGCATGGCGGTGGTCGTCGCCCCCGAGGACGAGCAGGAGTTGATCTTCCTGGCGGAAACGGAGAATCTGGAGGCATACCGGGTTGCCGTGGTGACGGAGAGCCCCAGGATGGTGATGAAGTGGCGGGGCAAGACGATCGCTGACCTGAGCCGCGCTTTCCTGGACACCAACGGCGCGGTGAAGCACGCGGCGGTGTCCGTCCGCGAGAAGGACCGCACCACGATGGGACAGCCCAAGTTCCGCAATTTGCGGGAGCTGGCGGCGAGTCTGCCCTGCGCCTCCCGGCGGGGACTGGTGGAGCGATTTGATTCCACCATCGGCGCGGGCAGCGTCACCATGCCCTTCGGCGGCAAGACCCAGCGGACCCCCGCCCAGTCCATGACCGCCCTGCTGCCGGTGCTGCCGGGGCAGGAGACGGACCAGGCCAGCGTCATGGCCTACGGCTGCGACCCGGAGCGGCTGAGCGTGGATCCTTTCTCCGGGGCTATGGACGCCGTGGTCACCTCCCTGACTAAGCTGGTGGCGGCGGGCGCGGACTACAAGAAGGCATATCTGACGCTCCAGGAGTTCTTTGAGAAGCTGCGCAACGACCCCGAGCGCTGGGGCAAGCCCTTCGCCGCCCTGCTGGGGGCCCTGACGGCCCAGCTGGACTACGGCTGCGCCGCCATCGGCGGCAAGGACTCCATGAGCGGGTCCTTTATGGACCTGGACGTGCCCCCCACGGTGATCTCCTTCGCCATCGCGCCCATCAAGGCGGGCGAGGTCATCACCCCCGAGTTCAAGGAGGCGGGACATCCGGTCTATCTCTTCAGCGGCGCGAACCCGGAGGAGACCAAGGCCGCCTGGGACGCCTTCCACGCCCTGGCCCAGGCCGGGAAGGTGAAAGCCGCCTGGGCCATCGAGGACAGCGCCGCCGAGGCGGTGATGAAGATGTCCTTCGGCAACCGGGTGGGTTTCCGGTCCGAAGCGGAATGGGAGGAGGAGCTGTGGTACACCCCGCTCTATGGGGCCGTTGCTGCGGAGCTGACGGAGGACGTGGACCTGCCCTGCGCCCAGCGGATCGGCGAGACCACAGAGAGTGATCTGCTCTCCCCTGGGGAAGCCTACGACCGCGGCGGCTATCCGGACATTCCCACCGTCACCATTGGAAACGACTCCGCCACCATCGACGAGCTGCTGAAACGCAACGAATGCGTCCTGGAGGATGTGTACCCCACACGGGTGGAGACGGACGCGGAGCTGCTGCCGGTCATGATCTCCCAAAAGGGCGTGATGGCAACCCCCGTCTTGGCCAAGCACAAGTGCGCCCGCCCCCGGGTGGTCATCCCTGTGTTTCCCGGCACCAACTGCGAGTATGACAGCGTCCGGGCCTGCCTGCGGGCGGGAATGACGGTGGCGGAGGTGGTCATCCGCAACCTGACCCCTGAGGCGCTGGCCCAATCCGCCCTGGAGCTGGAGCACGCCATCGGCCACGCCCAGATCGTCTTCCTCCCCGGCGGGTTCTCCGGGGGAGACGAGCCGGACGGGTCAGCGAAATTTATCGTCTCCTTCCTGCGCAATCCCAGACTGACGGACGCCATCCACGACCTGCTGCAAAACCGGGACGGCCTGATGCTGGGCATCTGCAACGGCTTCCAGGCCCTGGTGAAGCTGGGACTGGTCCCCTTCGGAGAGATCCGGGATACGGACGAGACCTGCCCCACGCTGACCTACAACACCATCGGGCGGCACCAGTCGTCCATCGTGCGGACGGTGGTCTGCTCCAAGCTCTCCCCCTGGCTGATGGAGGCGGAGCTGGGCGGCGCGGGCTATCAGGTCCCCATCTCCCACGGCGAGGGCCGGTTCGTGGCTCCCCGGGCCATGCTGGAGCGGCTCTTTGCCAATGGGCAGATCGCCGCCCAGTATGTGGATCTGGAGGGCGCCATCACCATGGACACAGCCTTCAACCCCAACGGCTCTTTGTGGGCCATCGAGGGCATCACCTCCCCGGACGGCCGGGTACTGGGCAAGATGGGCCACAGCGAGCGCATCGGCCCCAACCTCTACCGGAACGTGCCCGGGAACTACGACATGGGACTGTTCCGCAGTGCGGTAAAATATTTCCAATAACGGCAGAAGGCCGCGGGAACGGTTCATTCCCGCGGCCTTTCTTCTATTCCTCTTTTTCAAATTCCTCCGCCGCCTGCGCCAGCAGGTCCCGGATGGGCAGGTGCTGGGGACAGACCTGCTCACAGTTTCCGCACTTGATACAGTCGGAGGCTTTCCCATTCCGGACGGTATGTACGTGGCGGTAATAGTAGACGGAGTTCCAATTCTGGAAGACCCGTTTGGCGTTGAGACAGGAGAAGAGGTCAGGGATGGAGATGTTCTGAGGACACCCGTCGGTGCAGTAGCGGCAGGCGGTGCAAGGAATCAGGCCCTTTCCCTGGAAGATTTTTCGCACCCGGTCCACCGCCGCCAGCTCCTCCGCCTCCAAGGGACGGAAATCCTGCATAAAGGCGGTGTTCTCCTCCATCTGCGGGAGATTGCTCATGCCGGAGAGGACCATCATGACGCCCTCCTGACCGGCGGCGAAGCGGATCGCGCAGGCCGCAGGGCTGCGCCCATCCAGCGCCGCCCTGACGTCCTCCGGCAGGTTCACCAGGCTGCCGCCCTTGCAGGGCTCCATGACGATAACGGGCTTGCCGTGCCTCCGGCAGACCTCCCAGCACTTCCGGCTCTCCACGGCGGGATCGTCCCAGTCCATGTAGTTGAGCTGGATCTGGACCACCTCCACCTGGGGGTACTCGGTGAGGATCTGGTCGAGGACTGCGGCCTTGTCGTGAAAGGAGATACCGAGATGGCGGAGCTTCCCCTCCTCCTTCAGCGCCAGGGCAGTCTCATAGGCCCGGCAGCGCTTGTACTTGGCGAAGACCTCGGCACTCTGGGCGTGCATCAGATAGAAGTCGAAATACGACACCCCACAGGCGGTCAGCTGGCGCTCGAAGAGGGGCCGGATGTCCGCCTCCTCCTTGAAAAAGCCGCCCGAGAGCTTGTCGGTGAGGACATAGCGCTCCCGGGGATACCGGCTGGTCAGGCAGGTCCGCAGGATCTCCTCGCTCTTGCCCTCCACGTACCCGTGGGCCGTGTCAAAGTAGTTGAACCCCCGCTCCAGGAACATGTCCACCATGCGGCACATCTCCCCGGTGTCCACCGCCCCATCCCTCATGGGCAGGCGCATACAGCCAAAGCCAAAATTTTTCTGGATCCGATCCATCCCATCTGCTCCTTTCCGCTCCGTTGGTTTTTCGCGTTTTGATTTTCTCTACGATTTTACCACCTGAAGTATACTCCAAGTCAAGTCATTTTTGAAAGAAGGTCCCTCCAAAGAAACCGCAGATGCCGTAGGCAAAACGCCTACGGCATCTATCCCGGTGGAGGCTATCCGCCCCCGCAAGTTCTTACGGCGTCACGTCCAGCTTCCGCACGACCCTGGCGCAGCGGCCGCAGAGGGTGGGATGCTCGCTGTCGCTGCCCACGCTGGGCAGGATCTTCCAGCAGCGCTCGCACTTGGTCCCCTGGGCGGGTTCCACCCGGACCTCCGCCACATCGGAGGACACCTCCGCCTGGGAGACGATCAGCAGGTCCGCCAGCTCGTCCATACTTACCAGCCTTGATCCGGCGATTCGTCCGGCCGGGATCGTGACCCGGGCCTCCAGGCTCTTGCCGATCTTCTTCTCGTTCCGGGCGGCCTCCAGGGCGCCGTTGACCGTGTTGCGCACATCGATCAGGCCGCTCCAGGCCGCCATAGCGTCCTCGTCCAGGGCGTAGTCCGCAAAGGGCTTGTTCATCTGATTGAGCACCACGTTCCGGGGATCGTCGCCAGTGCGGTGGGGCATGGCCTGCCAGATCTCGTCGCAGGTGAAGGCCAGGATGGGGGCGAAGATCTTGGTCATGGTGTCCAAAATCAGCCACAGGGCCGTCTGGGCGCTGCGCCGGGACAGGCCGTCCTTTTCGTCGCAGTAGAGCCGGTCCTTGATGATGTCCAGATAGAAGCTGGACAGCTCCACCACGCAGAAATCGTTGACCGCGTGGCTGACCACGTGGAACTCATAGTTCCGGTAGGCCGCCTCGCACCGCTCAATGAGGGCGTTGAGCTTCGTCACCGCCCAGCGGTCCAGCTCCAGCATCTCCGCCGGGCTCACCAGCTTGTCGGCGTCGAAGCCGTCCAGGTTGCCCAGGCAGTACCGGGCGGTGTTGCGGAATTTCAGATAGCTCTGACTGAGCTGCTTGAAGATGTTGTCGGAGCACCGCACGTCCGCGTGGTAGTCGGCGGACCCGGCCCACAGGCGGATCATGTCCGCGCCGTACTTCTTGAAGATTTCGGCGGGGTCCACGCCGTTGCCCAGGGACTTGTGCATGGCCTTGCCCTCGCCGTCCACGGTCCAGCCGTGGGTGACGCACTCCT
>CAJUPS010000126.1 GCA_910588045.1 uncultured Oscillospiraceae bacterium
GTTCCTCCTATTTTATTTTGCCGTCCCTTTCTCCCTGTTTTTGCCAGCCAACAGACAGGGTCGCGGACGTGGACACCGTACTGACGCTTTTCCTCCTTTGGGCGGTCACGCCGAAGAATCCCAGGTAGGCCGAACTGTTGCCCAGATTCAGCGTCCCACCCTGGACTGTCAGCCCGGTGAAGTACCCCCAGTAGAACGGATAGTTGCTGGAGCCGATATAGGAGCCGAGGCTGGAACCGGTGTTGCTGGGGAGAAGCTGGCGGGAACTGTTGTAGGTGAGATAGTAGCTGGTACTGCTTCCGCCAGCGTATAGCCGGTAGATCGAGGATGCCTTTGCGTAGCCGCTGAGATCAGACGTTTTGGCATAGCCGCTCAGTGAACTGGCCGTGAGAAAACCACTGAGGTCAGAAGTCTTTGCGTAGCCGCTTAGATCACTGGTTTTTGCGTAGTCGCCCGGCTTGAACTGGGAGCCATTGAGATATAGGGTGGTGATGTGGGCTTGATTCCACGGGTAGGTGCTGGTCCCCAGATAGCTGGTCTGCGTGCTGTAGATCTGGTAGTAGGAGATCGTCATCCCGGCGGTCGTGCCGCTGTAGACCGTCTGCGTCCCGGTATGGGTCTTGCCCCAGGGAGTGGATGCCGAGCCCAGTTCCCACAGCACACTGCTGGTCATCGTCCTGGCATTCAGATCCAGCTTTACACCGTTGGCGATGCTGCTGCAGTCGCTCAGAGTGATCAGCTTATAGGCGAACAGCCGCAGCGTGTCGTAATTCCATCCCCCATCCCCGCCTACATACAGTGCGGAGCTTCCGCTTTCCCCAACACACATCTTATCGTTGCTGCCGTAGATTTTTTTGATATGGAAGCTGGCGGCGTCAATGCGGTCGGCAGTGATCTTTCCGGTCTTGATGCAGGCCCCGTCAATGGTGGTGGTTCCGCCGGACAGACCCGCGAAGGTAACGAAACCGGTAATCTTGATGTCCCCGCTGGAGAGTGTCGTGCCGCCTGCGGTCAGTTGGAAGGAGCTGGAGGATTCCCCGTTGGTGACAGAGAGCCGGATGCTCTTGGCGTACTGCTCCACGGCGGAGATGTGCGTCTCCGCGCCCTCCAGCCCCTCCTCGGTGGCGGTGATCCGGGTGTTGAATCCCCCCACGGTCAGGCTCAGTTGGGCCACGTTCCCTTCGGCAGACTTGATACGGGCATCAAAGCCGCCCACCGTCTGCTTCAACTCGGACACACTGCCCTCCGCCGTGGTGATGCGGGTGTCGAAGCCGGAAACGGTCTGGGTCAGGGAGGACAGGCTCCCGTCCATCTTCTGGATGGTGGATTCCAACTTCCCGTTCGCCGCCCGGAACTCCTGCTTGATGCCCTCCATCCGGTCAGAGGTAGCGGCGAGGAGGTTCGGCACATAGTCGCCGACCTCCACCCGGACGGTGTAGCGGTAGAACGGGTTATAGGTGATGGCGATGATCCTGGTGTCCACCGCCACACCCATGGGCCGGTAGGTGATGTTCACCTCGTCTCCAGCCTCCAAGTCAGACATCTTGAACAAGGAAATTTCGTATGCCTGGGTATCCTCCCGGCTGTCCAGGGTGACGGAGAGGTCCGTGACATTCTTTCCGTCCATGAGCACTTTGCGGGTGGTGCTGCCCCGGTGCTTCCGCAGGTTGATTTTGTAGCCGTCATACTCCACCTCGCAGCCGCAGGCATCGATGAAGCGCATGAGTGCGTTGCGGCGGTTCAGCGTCCCTTCGGTGAAGGCCACCTCCACATCGGTCGTGGCCTCGCACACGCCAACGGAAAAGGGAGTGCCGGAGAGCAGCCGGTTCAAGCCGCCCAGGGGCGTTCCCTCGTAGACGAAGGCGACCAGGTTGTACTGCTCATCATTGAGCAGATAGGAGATGTGTTCGCACTGGGTGGATGTGACCGGCAGGCCGTTAGTAATCTGCCGCGCCACCCGGACGATGGTGTATGCCTGCCCCTCCAGCCAAGCCGTCATACCAGGGAGCAGCTTCTGGGAGCGGGAAGCCAGGACGGCGAACTCCAGTGTCCGCTCCCCAGAGAGCCGGTCTGTCAGAGAGGCGGAGAGGACGCTGGGAAAACCGTACAACTTGGACGCTCCCTGGTAGATTTCAATTTGCATACAGTCCTCCTTCCTATCCCACGCCGAGGTTCCGCACATAGACCTGGTTCTGCGTCCACTGTATCTCCGCCAGGATACGGGCCAGGGTGGAGCCGTTCAATGTCAGCGGGATGGTCACATTGAACGCATGGCCTCCGGCAGCGGCGGCGGGGACATCGCCGATGTTCGTGTCAATGTCAAAGTCGGTGGGGATGGCGTTGCGCATATCCTTCTCCACGTCCTTCATGGCATCCAGGAATCCCTCCCCCATGCCTGCGCCCATGTTCTCGCCGATCCCGGCAAACACCGTGGACGGGGAGTGGATGCCCAGGAAGCCCTTCACACCGTCCACAAGACCGCCCACCCAGCCGGTCACCTTGTCCGACAGCCAGGAGATCATGGAGGAGATACCGTCCCAGATACCTTTGACCAGGTTGACACCGACTTCCACGATGTTGGGGATGGAGTCGGTGAAAGCAGAGACGATGCTGGCGATGATTTGCGGCACGGCCTTGACGATCTCCACGATGATGGTGGGCAGATTCTCGATGAGTGCCACGAAAAGCTGAACGCCCGCCAGGATGATCTTGTCGATGTTCCCCACCAGAGCTTCCACAATGCTGGAGATGATCTGGGGGATAGCCTCAACGATTGTTGTGATGATGGTGGGCAGATTCTCTATCAGAGCCACCAGCAGTTCCACACCGGCATCGATCAGTTGTGGGATGCTCTCCACGATGGCTGTGAGGATGCCCTCGATGATCTGCGGAATGGCCTCCACGATGGCGGCGATGATGTCCGGGAGTGCTTCCACCAGGGAGGTCAGAAGCTGTATCCCTGCCTCGATGATCTGGGGTATCGCACCCAAAAGGAACTCAACGATTGCTGTGATGATGTCCGGCAGAGCCTCTATCAGAACGGGGATGGCCTCCAGCAGTCCCTCTGCCAATCCGGTGATAAGCTGGAGCGCGGCCTCCAGCAGCAGGGGCAGATTCTCAATGAGGGTCTGCACGATCTGGGTGATGATCTCCACCACCTGGGGGATCAACTCCGGCAGGGACTCGGCAATGCCCTGCACCAGTGAGGTGATGATCTGCATTCCGGCATCGATGAACATGGGGAGCAGCTCCACCAGGGCGGCGATGAGTTGGGTGATGACCTCCGTGATGGTGGGCATCAGTTCCGGGACGGCCTCCAGGATGCCCTGGGCCAGCGACTGGATGATGGCGGGTGCGCCAGCCAGCACCGCCTCTGCCACCGTACCGACCAGTGTGACCACCTGGGGGATCATGGTGCTGATGCTCTCGATCATGGAGGTGACGCCGCTCTCGATCTCCTCCGCCGCGTTGTCGTTCCCGGCGATCAGGTCGGAGAAGCCGTCCATGATACTGACCAGGCCGGGGAGCATATCGGAGGTGATCCGGTTCTTCAATCCGCCGAAGGTGTTGTTCAGCCGACTGAGACTGTCCTCGAAAGCGGCACTGGCGGCAACGGCCTCGTTGCTCATGACCATGCCGTAGTCCTGGGCCTCCTTCCGGAGCGCGGCGGTGTCCTCGGCGGTCATGTTCAAGACTGCCGCCATGTCGGTGGCGGACTTGCCCAGGAGGTCGGTGGCGGCGGAGGTGCGCTCCGCTCCGGAACCCATCTCCTGGAGGGCGGCAATCACCACATCAAGCTGCTGTTCTTGGGAGAGGCCATTCAAATCTTCAATGGACAGGCCCACTGCATCCAACTTCTCGGCAGCGGACTTGGAGCCATTGGCGGCATCCGCGATGACCCCGGAGAGGGTCTTCATGCCCGCTTGTAGGTTGTCCACGTTGGCCCCGCTGCGCTCGAACACATAGGCCCACTCTTGGTACGCTTCTGCGCTGATACCGATCTTCTGGGAGGTCTTATCGATCTTGTCCCCTGCGGAGGCCGTCTCATTCGCCATGTCCCAGATAGCCTTGCCTGCCGCCACAGCCGCCGTGCCAATGGCGGTGACGGCTGCGGCGGTGGCCTTGGCGATGGTGCCAAGGACGCTCTTGAACTTCTCGAACTTGCTCCCGGCATCCTCCGCCGCGTCACCGCTGTCCTCCAACGCATCGGCGAAGTCACCAGTGCTGTCCCCAGCCGCCTCCATCTCGTCCGTCATGCCCTTGATGGCATCCTCATTGCCGGACAGCTCCCGCTCCATGCTGTTGAGAGCGGCCTCGGCGTTGTTAAGCTGTATCTGCCAGTTTTGGGTACGGCGGTCATTCTCACCGAAGGACTCGGCGGCGTTGTCCAAAGCGGAGCGGAGGGTGTCGATCTTCTGCTTCTGTGCCTCGATCTCCTTGTTCAGCATCTGGTTCCGGGCGGTGAGGGCCTCCACGGAGGTATCGTTCTTAGCGAACTGGGACTGCACCAGCTTCATTTCGGAGCCCAGCACTTTGAAGAACTGGTTGATCTCCGACAGGGCCGCTTTGAACTCCTTTTCGCCCTCCAGACCGATCTTCAATCCAAAATTATCAGCCAACTACACCACCTCCTTCGTCCTCGCAATCTCCATATCCTTCGCCTCGCCGCAGGCGGCAAGGCTCACTCATTCCGCTGCTCGTCCTCTCCCCACCGAACCCGCTTCGCTGGGCTTCGGCGGGGTTCCCTTAAAACCCTGCCGGGATGATCTCGTCAATGGACAGGTTCCGCTTTGCCTTGCTCCAGCCCATGAACTGCCGGTGGCACTCCCACAGATCCAACAGCAGGCCAAACGGTGTCAGCCACACTTCGTCCTGGGAAAGACGGAGGTGGGCGACACCGTAGTAGAGAAGCCGGGTGAACAGTTCGTCACTGCTTACCCGGCCTGTGCGTTTTTTGTATCCGGCTCACTCTTTACGTTCCGTTTCGTGCCGCGGTACATGGCCTGCATGATGGCATCCTTGCATCCGGCGAGGTCGTAGGGGGAGGTGAGCAGCTCCACCGCCTCGGCGGTCAGTTCCGGCTTCCGGTCGTCCGGATGCCGCAGGTTGTGAACCAGGATGCTCTGGTTTGCCAGCAGGGTGATGAGCCAGACGATCTCGTCCAGAGCCATCTCAAAGTTCTCGGACTTCATGAGCTTGTCGCCCAGGTTCTCCAGCCCACCGTATCTGGCGGCGATCTCCTTGGTAGCCTTGGTGGTCAGGAGGAGCGTAAACTCCTCGCCGCCGATATTGACGGCAGCAGCGCGTTCCGTATCCATCATCAAACCTCCTCCGCCGCATAGGACGGCTCGTACACCTCGTCATACCAGCCGGTGATCGTGGCGGCGGTCACATCCTTATCCCCCTCGGTGACCTCCGCCTTCCAGGGGTGCTTGCCGCTGGCATCCAGTTTGTTCCGGTGCAGGATGGTCCCCTCGATGGTGGGCGTGGAGAAGGTGATCCCATCCCCCTTGGTCGCCAGGTTGGTGGCGGGGATGCCGAACTTCACCCGGTAGAGCCAGAAGTAGCGGTAGCAGCCGTTGGCTTTCTTCGCCCGGAAGCCGATGGCGACAGGACTGCCGCCGTCCTCGCTGGCGGAGATCACCACATGGTTGCTGTCGATGGTGGAGCCGGTGAGGACGGACGCGGCCTCCGCACCCAGGTCATCCACGCCCAGGGTCAGCTTGCCGCTCTTGAACTCCTTCACGATCTCCGCTGCGCCGTCATCCGCGTACAACGTGGCCTCCGCCAGCTCAACGGAGAGGTCGGCGGAGATGGCCTTTGCAAGCTGGGCGGGCTTGCCGTAGGTCTCCACCCCAGCGGCGGTTTCAGTGATAGGTGCATAGAAAAGCCTGTCCAGGCCAATCGTAGCCATAGGTCATACCTCCATTTCGTAAGATCTCGCCACATCGATGGCGTAGTGGAAATAGCCGGTGTCGTCCTCATGGGCAATGTACCGGCGGTCTGTGATGTCGATGTCCGCAGTCAGCAGTGCGCGGACAATCTGTTCCTTCCGCTCCATGTAGCTGCCCTTGGCATAGAGCGAGATACGGATCTCCTGGACATCATACTGGGGCTTGTTGTCCGCAAAAAGGGTGAAGGAATCCGCCATAGGAGTCAGCACCAGATACTCATCCGGGGCGGTCCCGGTGAACACACCAGTCTCCACGGGGATGCCGATGCCCTCCGCCAGAGCGTTCAGCTCAGCCAGAAGGCTCACAGCTTACCCACCTCCTCCTCGAATACCTGCCGCATGGCATCCGCACAGGCAGTGCGTGTAGCGGTCTGCGCGGGTTTCAAAAAGGGCTTGGGTGGCTGGCCGTGCTTGCCATACTCGATGATGTTGGCGATCTTGGCGTTGCTCTCCTCATCCGAACGGGGCTCGGAGAACCCCACCTTTACATTGAGGATGCCGTCAAAGTCTTGCTTCACCTCGGTCGTACCGAGGGACTCCAGCAGTTCTCCTGTAGAACGGGACGGCTCCTGTGTGTCCCAGCCGATAACTGCCCGGAGGTTATCGCGTATCTTGTCCTCCACCACCTTGCCGCCTGCCTTCAGCATCTTCTCACAGATGGCATCCGTCTGCTTGCCCAGACGGGACAGCTTCCGCAGATACTCATTGGGAAGCTTCACGGTCACTTCAGCCACTGGCGGTCACCTCCTTTGCCAGTACCTCCAGATACATCCCCCGGCCCTTCACGTCCTCAACCGAGGTGATATTGAATCTCTCCCCCCCGCACCGGATCACCATTGCCGTGGTGATCTCCACACCAGGAATGCAGCGGAACCGGAACAGGTCGGTGGCTTCGGAGAAGGCGGCGCGGTTCGCCCACTTCTCGCTGCCGTGCCGCCCCTCCCGGTACGCCCGGAGGTCGGCCACTACCACGTCCTCCGTGACGGCGAAGCCCTCCGCATCTTTGGTTTTCCTCTGCTCCACGATGTCGATGGAGGTGTTCATTTTTCCGAAAGACATAGCTACACCTTCCTCGTCCTCACAAACTCCATATCATTCGTTTCCGCGCAAGCGCGAAACCTCATTCATTCCGTTGTTCGTCCTCTCCCCACCGAATCCGCTGCGCTGGGCTTCGGCGGGGACCCCACTGGCTCATACGAGCCAGTTGCGGTCCAGCCGCAGCAGCAGGTTGACCGTATTCCACACCTGCTGTGCGGCGTTGGTGTTGTCGGCGAAGAAGCCTCCGGTGGACCCGTCCCGGCTCTCATAGAAGTGGCTGGCCAGCATGATGACTGCCTGCTCCGTAGTGGGCGGCATGGGGGCCGTCTGATAGCTGCCCTCCGGGATATGCTGATAACTCTCCGCGTAGGCCACGGCGGCGGTGATGTACTGCGTGAGCAGCACATCATCCGCATCGTGGTCTAGGATGAGATTCAGCTTGACCTTCGCCAGCAGGCCGTCCATCACTTCTCAGCCGCCTTGATGGTCAGAAGCTGGACCGCCTCCGGCAGCACCAGCTTGCCGTCCACACGCTCCTTGGCCACGAAGCCCACCATGCCGTTCCCGGCGAACAGTTCCTTCAGTTCGGCGAAGGAGCGGGTCCCCCGGTCGCCGATGTTGTAGTAGCTGTAGTCGCCGAAGGCGATGGCGGGCTTTCCGGCGGTGATGGTGGGGAAGTAGGGAGAGGTGTGGACGGCATAGCCGAACAGACGGTCCGGCTCCCCGGCCTGGTAGGAGGGCTGCCAGAGGTACTGGC
>CAJUPS010000127.1 GCA_910588045.1 uncultured Oscillospiraceae bacterium
GCGGTGGGGATGGAGGTGATCTCCCCGATGCCGATGGCCCCGCAGGCCACGTCCAGACCGGGCTTCTCCACCACAATGGCCTTGATCTCCGGGATCTGGTTGGCCTTGAAGAGCCCCAGAGCGCCGTATTTCGCCGTGGGCTTGCAGTCCACCACGGGATAGCTCTCCGTGAGGGCAAAGCCGATGCTCATGACCACGCCGCCCTCGATCTGCCCCTCGCAGGAGAGGGGGTTGACAGCCTTGCCCACGTCGTGGGCGGCCACGATGCGCTTGAGCTTCCCGTCCTCGTCCAGCTCGCACAGCTGGGTGGCGTAGCCGTAGGCCACGTGGCTCACCGGGTTGGGCACCGGCGCGCCCAGGGGATCCGTCTTGGCTAAATACTCTCCGTAATATTCCGTGCCGTTCAAATCGGAGAGTATTTTCCCCTCCAGAGCCGCCTTCAGCTTCTCGCAGGCGCGGCGGCAGGCTTCGCCGGTAATCAGGGTCTGCCGGGACCCGGAGGTGGTGCCGGAGTCGGGGGCCTCGAAGGTGTTGCTCCGCTCGTAGACGATCTCCTCCCGCTCTAGCCCCAGCTGGTCGCAGCACAGCTGCACCAGCACCGTCCCCAGCCCCTGTCCGATGCAGGAGGCCCCGGCCTGGATGTGGAGCTTTCCGTCCTCCACCACCAGGCGGCAGCGGCCCGTGTCCGGGATGCCCACGCCCACACCGGCGTTCTTCATGGCGCAGGCCAGGCCCACGTATCTGGCGTTGTCAAAGTAGGGCTTCACCGCCTCCAGGGTCTCCACCAGGCCGGTCTCCGCTCCCACGATCTGTCCGTTGGGCAGGGCCTGCCCGGGTCGGACGGCGTTGCGGTAGCGGATCTCCCAGGGGGAGATCCCGATGAGCTCCGCCATCTCGTTGAGCATGGTCTCCATGCCGAAACAGGTCTGGGTCACGCCGAAGCCCCGGAAAGCGCCCGCAGGGGGATTGTTGGTGTAGTAGGCGTAGCCGTCGATCTGGAAGTTCTCATAGTGGTAGGGCCCCGCCGCGTGGGTGCAGGCCCGCTCCAGCACAGGGCCCCCCAGGGAGGCGTAGGCCCCCGTATCGGCGATGACGTTGGCGGCCACGCCCTGGATGATGCCGTCCTCATTGCAGCCCATGGCGAACTCCATCTGCATGGGGTGGCGCTTGGGGTGGATCAGCAGGCTCTCGGCCCTCGTCAGCTTGCACTTGACGGGCCGCTTGGTGAGATAGGCCACCAGGGCGGCGTGGTGCTGGACGGTCACATCCTCCTTGCCGCCGAAGCCGCCGCCCACCAGCAGGTTTTTGACCTTCACCTTTTCCGGCGGCAGGTTCAGCATAGGGGCGGTCTCGTGCTGGGTGTCGTAGGCCCCCTGGTCGGTGGACAGGATCATCACCCCGTCCCCGTCGGGGTAGGCCACGGCGCACTCCGGTTCTAGGAAGGCGTGCTCGGTGTAGGGCGTGTAGAACTGACGGGTAAGGACATACTTGCTCTTGGCGATGGCGAAGGCGGCGTTGCCCCGCTGGATGTGCTTGTGGGCCATGAGGTTGCCGGAGCGGTGGACCAGAGGGGCGTCGGGCAGCATGGCCTCCTCCGGGGAGCGGACGGGCTGGAGGACCTCGTAGTCCACCTCCACCAGTCCCTTGGCCTCCGCCAGGATCTCCGGGGTCTCGGCGGCCACGATGCAGATGGCGTCCCCCAGGTAGTGGGTCATGCTCCCCACGGCGATCATGGTGTCCCAGTCCTTGACCAGGTGGCCCACCTTATTCTGTCCGGGGATGTCGTCGGCGGTGAATACCCCCACCACGCCGGGCAGGGCCTTGGCCGCCTCGGTATGGATGGCCTTCACGATGGCCCGGGGGTGGGCGGAACGGACGGCGGAGGCGTAGATCATGCCCTCCATGTAGACGTCGTCGGGATAGATCCCCGTGCCCTGGACCTTCTCGGCCACGTCGATGCGGTGGACCCGACTGCCCAGCTTCCACGCCTCTTTTTCCTCCGGGATGCGGCCCTCCCGCAACACCTTTGCGGTCAGGCGCACGCCCTCGATGATCTTCACGTACCCCGTGCAGCGGCAGATGTTGGTCCGCAGGGCGAATTTGATCTCCTCCTCCGTGGGGTCCGGGTTCACGTCCAGCAGCCCCTTGGCCGCCATGACCATGCCGGGGATGCAGAAGCCGCACTGGACCGCGCCCGCCTCGCCGAAGCCGTAGGTATAGGCGGCCTTCTCGAAATCGCTGAGGCCCTCCACGGTGACGATGGACTTGCCCTCCATCTTGTCGGTGGTAAAGACGCAGGCCCGGGTGGCCTTGCCGTCCACCAGAACGGTGCAGGTGCCGCAGGCGCCCTCGCTGCATCCGTCCTTGACGGAGGTCAGATGCAGTTCGTCCCGGAGAAAACGGAGCAGCTTCTGATTCTTGTCGGTGGTGACGGTTTTTCCGTTCACAGTGAATGTAGACATGATATTTTTCCTCGTTCTTCCTCAATCATTTGCGGGGGACTATGCTCCTATTATACCGGATATTTGCGCCGGTTTCAACAGAAATCGAAAGGAAAAACCGCTGGTTCTCTTTATGGGCAGGGCTCTGGCGTATCGTCTTTTTGGAAACATCTCCCTTTTTTCTTCCGGAGGTTGCCGCTCTCCGTGCAACAAACCGGGTTTTTATGAGAGAATATAGCATTATGTTTGAAGGGGGACAATTTATGCGTACACGTGATATACAAGGTTTCATAGCCCAGCTGGAGAGCGAGGGGCGCAGTGTGGGGACCATTGAAAAGTATCAGCGGGATGTCCGGGCGTTTGCCGCGTGGCTGGATGACTTGGATTTGGAGGAGGCACCCGGATGGCGGGAATATCTGTTAGAACGAGGGTATGCGCCGGTTACGGTGAACTCCATGCTCTCGGCGGTGAACCGCTTCCTGAAATTCCTTGGTCGGGAGGACTGCAAAATCAAGTTTCTCCGGGTCCAGCGAAAGGCTTTCCGGGAGGAGAGCCGGGAGCTGACGAAGGCGGAATATCAGCGTTTACTTGACACCGCCCGGGAGACGGGCCAGGAGCGGTTGGAACTTCTGATGGAGACCATCTGCGCCACCGGGATTCGAGTGTCGGAGGTTCGCTATATCACGGTAGAAGCGGCAAGCCGGGCGGGGACGGACATCAATCTAAAGGGGAAAATCCGCAGCATTTTACTTCCAAACAAACTCCGTCGGAAGCTGCTCAAGTACGCCAAGAAAAACAAAATCGCCTCCGGAGAAATTTTTCTCACCGGAAGCGGTAAGCAGATGTCGCGTGGTCAGATTTGGCGTGAAATGAAAGCCATCTGCAAGAAAGCGGGCGTGGAGGAGAGCAAAGTCTTCCCACACAACCTGCGGCACTTGTTCGCCACAACCTTCTATAGAGCCTGCAAGGACATTGTGAAGCTGGCGGACGTTCTCGGTCATAGTTCCATCAACACCACCCGGATTTATCTGATGACCTCCGGGGCCGAGCACGCAAGACAGTTGGAAAAGCTGGGGCTGGTCACGTGACTTTCGTCATGTTGACAAAATTTATATTTTGCCACACTACCATACATAATTTGTCTATTGTTATTATAGCACTTTCTTCCAAAAAAGAAAGATAGCATCAAAAAATCAGCGGAATAACGAAAAAAGCATGAAAAATCCAGGACTGAAAAACCTTTTTGATTTCAGTCCTTGATTTTCATGCACTTTTCTGCGTTCCTTTTAGGTCTGGTTGCCTAAAAACATGCAACCAAAAGACAAAATATAAATTTTGTCTACAAGTATGCCATCCGCGAAGCGCTTGCGCTGAACGGTTTGACATAAATGTCTGTGTGTGAGAATAAAAGAAAGGGGGACCGCACAGATGGTGCGGAAAGCAAAACCCTATCGGCAAACCATTGGAAACAGTGGGACGGCAAAGCCAGAGGCTGTGGGGCCCTCGGGCTCTATGCTCGTTCGGTTACCGGACTCTCTTTGCGTCCGAATAATTGCAAAGAAAGGATACAATTCTATGAAGAAAAGACTTTTATCTAAGGTCTTGGCGGTGCTGGTGGCGTTCTCGCTGACAGTGCCAGCGTTTGCGGAGTATGTTGCGGCGGTTACGAGCGATGGTGCAGAATTTTCCATAGACAATTTGGATGCCATTAGTGAGAGTCAAAAGTTCACTCAGGAGCAGTTTGAAAATGAAGACTACTATGACTTTCTTGCAAATAATGCTGGAAGTACACTTCATATCCTGAGTTCAATTCAGATGGACCACACGGTCTATGTTAATGGCACCAACACTATCGTCGATTTGCATGAAAACACATTGACAATTAGCGGTGCAACTGAAGATGGAGCCCTTGCTTTTGATTGCCAGGAAGGAAGCACCGTCCAAAATGGCCGCGTTGTTTTAGCTGCTCCTGACGAGGAATGGACAGAGGAAATGCCCGATGGCCCAGATGGAGTAATTAAGGCTGGTATAGGTGATCTCCATATTAAAAATCTTGAAGTCAAAACTGACGATGATGTAGCGGTCCGTTCTGCACTTAGCACGGGCTATGGGGAGATTACAGTTGAAGACAGTATTATTTATGTTGAAGGTGTACCAGTCTTTGGAATGAACCATCCGAACGGGGCTAGTGAAAAGGTGACAGGGAACGCTATTTCCGGCGTGTTTTATGGTTCCCTTGAGAACGAGGAAATTCAGGGGATTACAACAGGGACAGAATACGTAAAAGCAGATGGTAAACAGCCATCTGTTATTACCAGTAAGGACACAGCCGCTGTCGTGCAGGATGCAGACGGCAAGTACCATCTCTATGATAATCTGGCCGAAGCCTCCAAGGCCGTGGGCGAAGGTGTCACCGTCAATGTGATCAAGGGCACGGCTCCCGAAGGATTTGAGATCAAGGATGGCGTCCTGTCCAAGGTGGAAAAGCCTGTCGGCCCTGTCACCCCAATTGAGCCCATCGAGCCCGTCACCCCCATCCTCCCCGTGTTCCCCGAAGTGATGGACATTGCCAGCGCTCCCGCCTCCTCCGGCACAACCGCCATTGAGGACGAGGCTGTGCCTCTGGCCGGTCTAACCCCTCTGGGCGAGCTGATTTCTTACCTCTACACCCGCGAGGGCAGCCCCGACGGCGAGGACGCCGAGGGCGAGTACACCCTTGCCATGGCCTGGGCCATCGCTAAGGAGATCGTGGCCGAGGACGCCGACCCCGAGGAGATCGTCACCGGTTCCATTCTCCGCGATGTCATGACCGCCTATGCGGAGCTCCTGGACACCACCTTTGATGTGGAGATCAAGGCTGATGACGATGCCCCCGTCATGAACTGCGGCGAAATCCTGGCGGATTTCTTCGAGGCCCGGGAAGCCAAGACCAAGTAGCCCCCGACCAATTCCCCCTTTTTCACTCACACACAGACAAGGCCCCCGGCGCATACGCGCCGGGGGCCCAACTCTGTCTCACAATTACGCCGCAGGGATACACCAATTTTCATTCTCCCCCGGCTCTGCGGTCATCAGCACGACCTCCGGCCAGCTCTCCACGCCCTCCGGCGCGGCCAGGGCCGCCAGGGCGGCGGCAGGGTCGGCGGTCTGAACGTACACGCCGTCCGCCAGCGGCAGCAGCGTCGCCAGATCCACGCCGGACTCCTCCTGGTTCTCTCCGGCCAGCTGCGCCTCGGTCAGTAGCAGGGAAACCTTTGTCCCGTAGGGCTCCACCGCTGCGCGGATCTCCGTGAGCAGCTGGGCCAGGGCGTCCTTCTTCTCCATGGTGTTGTTCTGGTAGCCGATTTTGTAGGTGTTGCCCCGGGTGGGGTAGCACAGCTCCTCCAGCAGCAGCTCGTCAAAGCCCAACTGGGCGCACTCCGCCGCCAGACCCGTCACATACTGCCGGGCCAGCTCCTTCTCCGGCTCCAGCCAGTGATAGGAGTGGTTGTCGTACCACACATACCCGCCCTTCTGGCAGATGGCGGCATCCTTCATGTTGGCGAAAGCGTAGTAGCTGTCGTGGAGCACGTTGAACCGGGCCACGGACAGCAGGCCCTCCGTGCCGCAGAAGGCGCGCAGGCGCTCCGTCTCCTCCTCACCGGTTTTGACGGCCTTCGGCTGCCCGGTGGGGGAGGCCCAGAAAATTTCGCCCGCGTTATTCCGGACGGTGTACACAAAGCCGCTGGCCCCCTGGGCCGCCAGACCCTGGGTCAGCTCCACGCCGTCGCCCGGCAGGGCGGAGAGCTCCGCCAGATGGTGCTCGCCGAAGAGGTCCACCGGCTCTGGCTCCGGTTCCGGCTCCGGCTCAGGTGTGGGTTCGGGATCGTCAATCACCAGTTGGACCGGGGGCGCGGCGGGCTCAGGGTCCTCCTCCTCCTCTGGCTGGGAGGGAGCAGGTGTGGGCAGATAGACCCTGCCGAAGTAGGGCAGCTCCAAATAAATCCGACCGTCGTCGGCATAGGAAGCGTTGAGCTGAGCGAATAAAAACAGGCAGGCGGCAGCTAGAACCAGGACCAATAGAATAATGAGCAACCAAGAGCCCAACGAGCGCCGACCCCGATAATTTTGGTATCCCTTTGCCACAGATGTTCCTCTTTTCTATATTAGGATTCAAAAAAGGGGAGATCCCGTCTATTCCTCCTTACCATACCACATCTGGCGGGGAACATGCAACTAGATTTTGGGAAAAATGATAAATTTTACAATTTGGTTACTTTACATCTCCACAAACGGGGAAAAGTATGGTATACTTTTCCATCATCTATCTTGACAAAAGGTGGACTTATCTCTGCAAGACAGGAAGAAATGCACATGATAAAGACAGTAGGTATCGCCGGTCTGGGTTTGATCGGCGGCAGTATGGCCAAGGCGATCCACAAATATACGGACTGCACCCTCCTGGGGTACAACCGCAGCGGCGCGGTGCTCAGTCGGGCGCTGGACGAGGGCGTGCTGGACGGGGTGCTGACAGAGGAGCGGCTCGCGGAGTGCGACCTGGTCATCGTGGCGCTGTACCCGGAGGCCACGGTGGAGTATGTCACCCGCCACCGGGACCAGTTCCGCAAGGGCGGCATCGTCATGGACTGCGGCGGCGTAAAGGGCGTGGTCTGCGGTCCTTTGCAGGAGGTTGTGAGGGACGCGGAGTTCCACTTCATAGGGGGGCACCCCATGGCGGGCATTGAGCGCAGCGGCTACGCCAACGCCTTTCCTGAACTGTTCCAGGGGGCGTCCCTGATCCTGACCCCCTACTCAGGCACGCCTCAGGCGTGTCTGGATGACATCTGGGAGCTGGCCCGGAAGCTGGGCTTCGGGCATCTCCAGCCCTCCACGCCGGAGGAACACGATCATATTATAGCCTACACCTCCCAGCTGGCCCACGTGGTGAGCTGCGCCTATGTTGGGAGCCCCTCGGCCCCCAACTTTGAGGGGTTCTCCGCCGGGAGCTTCAAGGATATGACACGGGTGGCCAAGCTCAATGAGGACATGTGGACGGAGTTGTTTCTGGAGAACCAGGAGGCTCTTGTCCGCGAGATTGATACGCTGGTGGAAGAGCTGGCAGCTTTCGCCTACACCATCCGCCGGGGAGACCGGGAGCGGCTGAGGGATATGCTCAAACATGCCAGAGAGATCAAGGAGGCCATCGACAAAGATTGTTGATAACTGCGGCGCTACGCGCCGCGACTGCTTGTTTCTCGTCGAAGGCCCGGGACCTACGCGGCCCCGGACTCCGCGCCTACTTTTGCCGCGC
>CAJUPS010000128.1 GCA_910588045.1 uncultured Oscillospiraceae bacterium
CGTAGCCCCCTTGAGGGCACTTTTGGTTCTTTTCCTGCAAGGGAAAAGAACGCCCTGCCCCGGCAGGGGCGAATCTAAAACAAGATTTATGCTGGAGCCGCCGCGCAGCGGCGGCAAGATACCCCCTTGCATTTTCCCCCAAACCCGGATATACTACTCCTGTAACCGCCAATCTTTCCCCAACAACGGAGACTATAAAATTGATTTACCATATTCTGGCCGTCGGCGACGTGGTGGGCGAGCAGGGCCTCGCCCATCTCGAAGCCTCCCTCCGGCCCCTGAAAAAATTAAAGGACATCCACTTTACCGTGGTCAACGGGGAAAATGCCGCCGTCACCGGCGTGACGGCGGCGCAAGTTGACCGCCTCTATGCCGCCGGGGCCGACGTGGTCACCCTGGGCAACCACACCTTCGGCAAGCCCCAGATCGCCCCCCGCCTGGAGGACGACCCCTACCTCCTCCGCCCCGCCAACTACACCGGCCGCGCCCCCGGGCGGGGCCGGGGCATCTTCGACTGCGGCCGCATCCAGATCGGCGTCATGAACCTCATCGGCCGCTGCGGCCTGGACTTTAACGCCGACAATCCCTTCCTCGTCGCAGACCGACTTCTGAAAAAGGACAGGCCCCTCTTCACTCTGGTGGATTTCCACGCCGAGGCCACCAGCGAGAAATTGGCCCTGGCCTATTTTCTGGACGGCCAAGTCTCCGCCCTCTGGGGCACCCACACCCATGTCCCCACCGCCGACGAGCGGGTTCTCCCCAAGGGAACCGGCTATATCACCGACCTGGGCATGACCGGCCCCGTGGAGAGCGTCCTGGGCATCTGCCCGGAGCAGAGCGTGGAGCAGTTCCTGGGCGGCCTGCCGGGCCGCTACCAGGTGCCCGACGGCCCCTGCAAAATGCAAGGCGCCATCTTCAGTCTTGATAGCTCCTCCGGCCTCTGCACGGAGGTCGAAAGAGTAGACATTCGATGACGCCAATTGTGATAACACCAAAGAAAGCGGGACAAAAGCAATGTCGATTGAAAAGGTAAAGGCTTATTTCGCCCAGTTCGGCATGGCCGAACGCATCTGTGAATTTTCCGTCTCCTCAGCCACGGTAGAGCTGGCGGCGCGGGCCGCAGGTGTGGAGCCGGGGCGCATCGCCAAGAGCCTCAGCTTCAAGCTGGACGAGCGGACCATCCTGGTGGTTGCCGCCGGAGACGTGAAGGTGGACAACGGGAAGTACAAGGCCGCCTTCGGCGGCAAGGCCAAGATGCTGACCCCCGACGAGGCGGTGGAGCGCATCGGACACGCCGTGGGCGGCGTGTGCCCCTTCGCCGTTAAGCCCGGGGTGGAGGTCTATCTGGACGAATCCCTGCGGCGGTTTGACACCGTACTGCCCGCCGCGGGCAGCTCCAACAGCTGCATCGAGCTGACCCTGGAGGAGCTGGAGCGCTATGCGGAGACCACCCGCTGGGTGGACGTGTGCAAAATACGGGAGGATGCCCATGCCTAAGATCATACACGCGGCGGATTTCCATCTGGACAGCGCCTTCGGCGGACTGCCCGTGGAGAAGGCCCGGGAGCGCCGCCGGGAGAGCCGGGAGCTGGTGGACCGCCTGACGGGCCTGGTCCGGACCGAGGGGGCGGAGGTCGTCCTGCTGGCAGGAGACTTGTTCGATGGCCAGCGGGTGTTTCCCGAGACACTGGAGCGGTTGAAAGCCGCCCTGGCGGCCATGGGCTGCCCCGTCTTCATCGCGCCGGGCAACCACGACCCCTACTCCCCCCACAGCCCCTACGCCGCCCCGGACTGGCCGGAGAACGTCCACATCTTCCGCAGCGAGGCCATGGAATCCATGCTCCTGCCGGACCTGGACTGCGTGGTCCACGGCGCCGCCTTTACCTCCGCCGAGCGGACCGCCTCCCCTCTGGCGGGCTTCAGCGTCCCCCGGGATCACCGCACCCATCTGCTCTGCCTCCATGGCGACGTGGGCAAGCCCGCCAGCCAGTATGCCCCCCTCTCTCGGGAGCAGCTGTCCGCCTGTGGAGCACATTACGCCGCCCTGGGTCATGTACACCAGTGCAGCGGCGTCCAGCGGGACGGCGGGACGCTCTGGGCCTACCCCGGCTGTCCCGAGGGCCGGGGCTTCGATGAGCTGGGGGACAAGGGCGTCCTGGTCGGGACCGTGGACCCGGAGGAAACCCAGCTGCACTTCGTGCCCCTCTGCCGCCGCCGATACTGGATTTTGGAAGCAAATGTGACCGATGCGTCCCCTCAGGAGGCCCTGGAGGCCGTCCTGCCGGAGAGCGCGGTTCACGACATATGTCGGGTGATTTTCACCGGCGAGCTGGACGGGCCGGGACTGGACCTTCCGGCGCTGGAGAGCGCCTGCCGGGACCGGTGCTACGCCCTGGAACTCCGGGACCACACCCGCCCCGCCCGCTCCCTGTGGGACCGCGCGGGGGAGGACACCCTCCGGGGCCTGTTCCTCCGGGAGATGAGGTCCCGCTATGACGCCGCCCCCTCTGAGGAGGCCAGAGGCGAGCTGGCCCAGGCGGTACGCTTCGGCCTGGCCGCCCTGGACGGACGGGATCTCGGGTAGGGCAAGTTTTTCGTTCCATATGTCAATATTCGCGCAAGTGGGAGGAGCGGAGCATGGAGCGAAAGCGGATTCTTTTGATCGGAACGGGCGGCACCATCGCCTCCGAGATGGGGGAGAGCGGTCTGGCCCCGGAGCTGACCAGCGAACAGCTCCTCAAATACATCCCCGGCATTTCGGACATCTGCCACATCGACTGCTGTCAGCTCTTCAGCCTGGACAGCACCAACATCCAGCCCAAGCACTGGGCCAGGATCGCCGGGGCCATCCGGGAGCGCTACCGGGAGTTCGACGGCTTCGTGGTCGCCCACGGCACGGATACGATGGCCTATACCGCCGCCGGGTTGAGCTATCTGATCCAGGGCAGTCCCAAGCCCATCGTGCTCACGGGGGCCCAGAGGCCCATCGGCTTCGAGACCACCGACAGCAAGCAGAACCTCCGGGACGCCCTCACCGTGGCGGCGTCGGATATGGCGGGGGTGATGCTGGTGTTCAACGGGAAAATCATCACGGGCACCCGGGCCAGGAAGACCAAGAGCAAGAGCTTTGAGGCTTTTTCCAGCATCAACTATCCCCTGTTGGGCATGGTGCAGGACGGGAGGATCATCCGGTATATCCGCCCGGAGGCAAGGGCTGTCCCACAGTTTTATGACGTGGTGAACCCCAGGGTTGCCCTCATGAAGCTGATCCCCGGGGCGGACTGCGGCGTGGCGGAGTACCTGCTGGCGCGCAACGACGCGCTGATTATCGAGAGCTTCGGCGTGGGGGGCCTGCCCACCTACAAGGCCGGGGACTACTACGAGGCCGTAAAGGCCGGTTTGGAGGCGGGCCGGACAGTCGTCATGACTACCCAGGTGGAGAACGAGGGCAGCGACCTGTCGGTCTACCACGTGGGCACCGCCATCAAACGGAACCTGCCCATTCTGGAGGCCTACGACATGACGACGGAGGCGGTCTGCGCCAAGCTCATGTGGATCCTGGGACAGACCACCGACCGGAAGTGGGTGGAGGAACTGTTCTATACCCCGGTGGCCTGCGACATTCTGGCGGGGAAATCATAAGGGCCTGTCACGGATTTTTCTATTTTCAAGGTTCGATGCAAACAGCCTTTTGGGCAGCCCGGCTGTGCTGATCCGGCGCCTGATCGGGCATCGACTTGCTTCAGTACATTTCACTCGGAGGTTTGTCTTCCCTCAACTGTACCGGATAAATGCGGGAAAGTTGCCGGGTTTTGTGCAACGGCTTGAAAAAATTTTTAATTTGGGGTAAGCCGCCTGCCTTGGGGACGCGAAAAACCGCCGCCCGGTGGGGCGGCGGTCTATATGGGGGACCTATCATGGTATGGACGGGTCCTCCGGTTTATGTGTCCTGCTTCGTCCCCAGGAGCATCCAGGCCGCGCCGCACAGGACGCCGCCCACCGGATAAATCACGGCCGCCCAGTCCCACTTGTCATAGGCCAGTCCGGCAAACAGGAATATGGCGGTGGCAAGAATCATGATGACGGCGCAGGCGGTAACGGCGCGGTCGTGGCGCTTTTTGTCCTCCGGGGTGGGGTTGTTCTCGCGGTTGTACTTGGGGATGTTGTACTTGTCCTCCAGCATCCCGCCGTAGACCAGGAAGTAGACAGAGCAGGCCACGATGAAGAGGAACACTCCGCCCGCGATGGACTCATAGGGCTCCCGCTCCGGGATCACGGTGAAGGTCAGAACCAGCAGGACCACGCCCAGGAGAATGCCGCCCACGCCTCCGGCGATGTACCAGATGAACCGGCGGTGGAAGGCTTCCTTCTCCTGTTCGGTGTAGAAATCGGGGATGACGGGGTGCTTTTTGCGGAAGTGCTCCTCCTCCATGCTGCCAGCGATGAACACAATCACCGCCACCGCCACGACCAGCAGGATGATGGCCGCGCCCAGCATCTCCGGCAGACCCAGGGCGTTCAGGAAGCTCCACAGGGCCACGCCGCCCACGATGGAGGCCACGCCCCCGGCGATCTTCCGGGCGTAGAGGGTCATGAAGCGGTCGTAGCCCGCCGTGTCCTCGCTGAGAGAATTTTCCACGCTGCCCCGGAGGAGGGTGTCCATGTCCACCCGGAACATGTCGCAGAGTTTTAACAGGGTGTCCATCTCCGGATAGCTGGCATTGGACTCCCACTTGGAGACGGACTGGCGGGATACGTCCAGGCGCTCGGCCAGCTGCTCCTGGGTCACGCCCTCCCGGGCGCGGAGGTATTGAAGATTTTCGGCTAGAGACATTTTGTGATGTCCTCCTTGTTTTGAGATGGGCCTATCGTACCCGGGCAGGGATGTAAATTCCAGCGATACGGGGTTGCGTTTTGGTGGATTGGATGCAAATTTGCAGTTGCATCGCCCACATTCGACTACGTTTTGTATTTTTTTACAAATTATCAACTATTTACAATTTCATTTTTCCTCTGTACGAGCATTATACCACAGATAGAAAGGACAAACAGCTCATGCACAAATTTTTTGCCTACATTTCCCGCATGAAGTATATCACCCGGTGGTCCCTGATGCGCAACAGCGTGTCGGAGAACATCCAGGAGCACAGCCATATGGTGGCGGTGCTGGCCCACGCGCTGGGGGTCATCCGGCGGGATGTGTTCCACAGGCCGTGCAGTCCGGACGCCTGCGCGGCGGCGGCCCTGTTCCACGATGCGTCGGAAATCTTCACCGGGGACCTGCCCACCCCCATCAAGTACCACTCCCCCGCCATCCGGGACGCCTACCGACAGGTGGAGACGGAGGCGACGGAGAAGCTGCTGGGCCTGCTGCCGGAGGAACTGCGGGGGGCCTACGGTCCCATCCTCCGGGAGGAGGACGGGGAGGTGCGCCGGATCGTCAAGGCGGCCGACAAGCTCTCCGCCTACATCAAGTGCCTGGAGGAGCTGGAGGCGGGGAACAACGAGTTCGGCGACGCCGCCGGAGAGACGCTGGCGGCCCTGCGGGGCATGGAGATGGAGGAAGTGGGCTGGTTTCTGGAGCACTTCGCCGAAGCCTTCGGGCTCACGCTGGACGGGTTACAAAAAGGGTGACTTCCGCTTCGGCGGCGCTGGCGCGCCGCCAGGATCCCTCCCGGGGAGGAAAAGTTTTGAAAACCAGGCAGGTATTTGGAAAAAACTCTTGCATTTCCTTGTCCGGCGTGGTATAATGCCCTTGTTAGTACGGTAAACCAGAGTGGACTTTGCGGTCCGCTCTTTTTCTTGACCTAATTTCATTGAGATGAAATTTTCCTATTGCGGACAATTGTCCGCGTATGGGCGAATTAAGGAGATGCGATGGCGAAGGTAACGGAGCTGGTGAGGGAGATGGCCCTTCCGGTAGCGGAGGAGGCCGGGTGCGAGCTGTGGGACGTGGAGTATGTCCGGGAGGCGGGGACCTGGTTTCTGCGGGTCTATATTGACAAGGAGGGCGGCGTGGACATCCTGGACTGCGAGAAGGTCAGCCGGACCCTCAGCGACCTGCTGGACGAGGCGGACCCTATCGAGGGGAGCTACACGCTGGAAGTGTCCTCCGCAGGAGCGGAGCGGCCTCTGAAGCGGCCCGGGGACTTCCAGCGGTTCATGGGAAGTCCCGTGACGGTGAAGCTCTACAAGGCCCGGAACGGGCGGAAGGAGTTCGCCGGAGTGCTGGCGGGGTATGACGACGGGGACGTGACCGTCACCGTGGGGGATACGGCCATGCGCTTCGCCAGGGACGAGGTGGCGCTGTGCCGCCTCCGGATTGAATTTTGACGGAACCAACATCTTTCTTGACAGATATAATAGGAGTAGAGCTATGAAATGTGACGAGATCTTTGTGGCGCTGGAACTGCTGGAGAAGGAGCGGGGCATCCCGCCCACGTTCATGATGGAGAAAATCATCCAGGCGCTGACCACGGCCTATAAGAAGGACCATCCCGGGGTGGAGAATGTGTTGGTGGACGTGGACGAGGTGAAGAAGGATCTGCGGATGTACATCCAGAAGGAGATCGTGGAAGAGGTGGAGAACCCCGGCGTCCAGATGAGCATGGAGGAGGCCCGGGCCAAGTATGGCCGGGTAGACCTGGGGGGGATGGTGAACATCCCGGTGGACAACGTGGAGTTCGGGCGCATCGCCGCGGGGAACGGCAAGCAGGTCATTATCCAGGGCCTGCGGGAGGCCGAGCGGGGCATGATCTACGACGAGTTCAACTCCAAGCAGCACGAGATCCTCACCGGCGTGGTCAGCAGGACGGACCCCAGGACGGGGAACGTGTCGCTGCGTATCGGCACGGGGCCGGAGTCCACGGAGGCCATGCTGGCCGCCAGCGAGCAGATCAAGACCGAGGAGCTGGTGGAGGGCCAGCACGTGAAGGTGTACGTGGTGGAGGTCCGCCGGAGTACGCGGGGGCCCCAGGTGCTCATTTCCCGGACCCATCCGGGGCTGGTGAAGCGGCTGTTTGAGCTGGAGGTGCCGGAGATCTTTGACGGCATCGTGGAGGTGAAGTCCATCGCCCGGGAGGCGGGCAGTCGGACGAAGATGGCGGTGTGGAGCGGCGACGAGGCCGTGGACCCCATCGGGGCCTGCGTGGGCCCCGCCGGGCAGCGGGTTGGCAACATTGTCAACGAGCTGCGGGGGGAGAAAATCGACATCATCAAGTACAGCGAGGACCCGGCACAGTATATTGCGGCCGCCCTGGCGCCCGCCGATGTGGTGGATGTGCAGCTCTCCAGTGAGGGGAAAATGTGCAGGGTCATCGTACCCGACGATCAGCTCTCCCTTGCCATCGGCAAGGAAGGGCAGAACGCCAGGCTGGCGGCGCGGCTCACCGGGTATAAGATCGATATTAAGCCCAGGAGCTATAAGGAGGAAGAGTGAGCTTTTGCCGCCGCGCAGCGGCGGCGCTGGCTTAATCTATCGTTTAGATTCGCCCCTGCCGGGGCAGGGCTTACTTTTCGCGCACGCGAAAAGTAAC
>CAJUPS010000129.1 GCA_910588045.1 uncultured Oscillospiraceae bacterium
GCCAACGGCGCGGGGGACGAGATGAACGCCATCGCCTCCTCCATCATCGGCGGCACCCTGCTCACCGGCGGCGTGGGCAACGTGGCGGGCACCTTCTTCGGCGTGCTGAGTCTGAACACCATCAAGCGCATCGTCTCCTCCATGGGCTTTGACGAGGCGTGGTGGTCCAACATCACGGTGGCCGCCATGCTGTGCCTGTTTTTGGTGATCCAGAGCGTGGTCCTGCTGCGCAGGAACAAGAAATAAAAAGCAAAAGAGCCGTTCCCTGGGAGGACCTCCTCCGGGGAACGGCTCTTGATCGATCAGGGAAGCACTTGCAAAAAACAAAATATGCGCTATAATGGAACTATAACCATACCGAAAACAGGAGGTGCTTTTCATGCCGGTCAAGATCGTGCGGGACGACATCACCAAAATGGAGGTGGACGCCATCGTCAACGCCGCCAACAACGCCCTTACCGGCGGCGGCGGGGTGGATGGGGCCATCCATCGGGCGGCGGGCCCGGAGCTGTTGGCGGAGTGCCGCACCCTGGGCGGCTGTGAGACCGGCTCTGCCAAGCGCACGGGGGCCTACCGGCTGCCCTGCAAGTATGTTATCCACACGGTGGGACCCGTGTGGCGGGGCGGGTACTATGGCGAGAGGGAGCTGCTGGAGTCCTGCTACCGGACAAGCCTGGAGCTGGCCCTCGAAGCGGAATGCGAAAGCATCGCCTTCCCCCTCATTTCCTCCGGCGTCTACGGCTACCCCAAGGCGCAGGCCCTCCAGGTGGCCATGGAGACCGTCAGCCGCTTCCTGTTGGAGCACGATATAATGGTATATATCGTCATCTTTGACCGCTCGTCCTACCAGATCAGTGAAAAGCTCTTCGCCGACATCACGGCCTACATCGACCAGCGGTACGTGGATGAGCACACCGACGGCTCGGTGGAGCAAGCCAGACGGCATCGGATCGCCAGAGAGAGTATGGAATCGGGTCCTCTTTCTGCGGAGTATGTGCCGTTCGCCGCAGCTGCGGCCCCGCCGCCCCTATCCGTGGCGCACACCCTGGAGGAGACCCTGCGCCATTTGGACGCGGGCTTTTCCCAGACCCTGCTGCGGCTGATTGACCAGAGCGGCATGTCCGACGCCCAGTGCTACAAGAAGGCCAACATTGACCGCAAGCTCTTCTCCAAAATCCGGAGCAACCCCAACTACCGCCCCAGCAAGCCCACGGTTCTGGCCTTTGCCGTGGCGCTGGAGCTGTCCCTGGAGGAGACGGAGGCCCTGCTCAGGCGCGCGGGCTTCGCCCTCTCCCACGCCAGCAAGTTCGATATTATCGTGGAGTATTTCATCATGCAGAGCTGTTATGATGTGTTCACCATCAACGAGGCGCTGTTTGCCTTCGACCAGCCGCTATTAGGAGGATGATGATTTGTCGCCCTTCAGGCGACCAAACCCCGCTGGATATGGTCTATACTGCGGTCATCAGGCAAGCCCTGGTGACCGCAGTCATACTTTTTCTTGAAAGAAAAAGTATCAAAAAGAACTTTAACACGGGCCTAAGGCCGTTACTATTCCTGAATTTTTGCCCGGTGACGATACTGCGCTTTTCATTGGAGAACAGTATTCGATTGCGGAAGCTCGTGGCTGCAAATACAGAAGGAGGATACGAACATGAAGAAAGGCTTGACGGAACTGGTTTTCATTCTGGACCGGAGCGGATCCATGGGCGGCCTGGAGGCCGACACCATCGGCGGCTTCAACGCGCTGCTGGAGCGGCAGAAGAAGGAGGAGGGGGAGGCCCTGGTATCCACCGTGCTCTTCGACAACGAGACGGAGGTCCTACACGACCGGGTGCGCCTGGAGGACGTGCCGCCCATGACGGAGCAGGACTACTACGTCCGGGGGTGTACGGCCCTGCTGGACGCGGTGGGCGGCGCCATCCACCACATCGGGAACATCCACAAGTACGCCCGGGAGGAGGACGTCCCGGAGCACACGCTGATCGTCATCACCACCGACGGCATGGAGAACGCCAGCCGCCGCTATGACGCCCCCCGGGTGAAGGAGATGGTCAAGCGCCAGCAGGAGAAGTACGGCTGGGAGTTTTTGTTCCTGGGGGCCAACATCGACGCGGTAGAGACCGCCGGTCACTTCGGCATCGCCCCTCAGCGGGCCGCCACCTACCACAGCGACCATGAGGGTACGGCGCTGAACTATGAGGTGCTCAGTGACGCGGTGTGCGCCGTGCGGGCGAGCGTGCCCCTGGGAAGCAGTTGGAAGGAGCGCATCGAGCACGACTACAAGGAGCGGAAGGACCGCAGGAGCTGATCCCCGGTTCCCGCCACAGAAAAATTTTCTTGACATTCCGCAATTTATCTTATATGATGCGGAATTAACAGGAAAGGAGGCCATTATGTTTGAGATTATTGGAAAATTCAACCGCGCCCAGGTCTATGCGGACCAGGTAGATCCCGCGTCCTACGCCCAGGTTTTGCAGATGTGCAACCTGGAGGACCTGAAGGACTGCCGCATCCGCATGATGCCGGATATGCACGCCTCCGCAGGCTGCACGGTGGGTACGTCCATGACCGTGGGCGACCGGGTCAACCCCGCCTATGTGGGCGGGGACATCGGCTGCGGGATGCAGGTGTATGTACTCCACGACCGGGAGCTGGATTTCGCCGCCCTGGACGAGGCCGTCCGGGAGAAGATTCCCTCCGGCCCCCGGGTCCACGCCAGGGAGAACCCGGCGTTGAGCCGTCTGCCCATGGAGTCGCTGTACTGCTTTCACTCCATCCGCCACACGACGGTGGCCCAGTCCCTGGGCACCCTGGGCGGGGGCAACCACTTCGTGGAGGTGGACCGGGACCTGGAGGGAAAGCTCTATCTGGTCATCCACTCCGGGAGCCGCCGACTGGGGCGGGACGTGGCCCGCTTCCACCAGAACGTGGCCTACTTCGCCGCCAACGGCATCTCCCAGGAGGAGGTCCGGAAAAAGAAGCTGCGCCCCTCGGACATCAAGAACAGTCCCCTCAAGCCGGAGCGCTGCTTCTTGACCGGGGAGTACCTGGACAACTACCTCCACGATATGAATATTGCCGTCGATTACGCCAAACTGAGCCGCTCGCTGATGGCGGAGACGCTGATCGCGGCGCTGGGACTGGACGTGGAGGAGACCTTCGCAACCGTCCACAACTACATCGACACGGACCACGGCATTCTGCGCAAGGGCGCCGTATCCGCCCGGGAGGGGGAGCGGATCATCATCCCCATCAACATGCGGGACGGAAGCCTCATCTGCACCGGCAGGGGCAACGACGAGTGGAACTGCACCGCCCCCCACGGTTCCGGACGGCTCATGACACGGACCCAGGCCAAGGAGGAGGTCAGTATGGAGGAGTACCGGCGCGCGATGGCGGGTATCTATACTACCTCGGTGAACGAGTCCACCCTGGATGAATCCCCGATGGCCTACCGGCCCATTGAGGCGATTCTGGACACCATCGAGCCCACGGCGGAGGTCGTAAACATCATCACGCCGGTCTACAACTTCAAGGCCAGCCGCCCCGTCACCGACGAGGAGACCATGGACGGCGAAGATTGATACTTTTTCTTGAAAGAAAAAGTATCCAAAAAGAACTTTAACGCGCTCTATGGTCTTTGCTTTTCCGAGATTTCCACACGGTAACGATGATGCATTCTTAATCGAAGAATCAATATGCGAAGGGGGGAGAAGGGTGGATCCACGAAAGAGGGATAAAATTCAGGGCTGTTTGCTGGGCGGCGCGGTGGGGGATGCGCTGGGCTACCCGGTGGAGTTCCTGTCCTGGCCGAGTATTCAGGCCCGGTATGGGCCGGAGGGGATCCGGGAACACGACCCAGATATGGAGACGGGGCTTGCACTGATCTCCGACGATACACAAATGACCCTGTTTACCGCCAACGGGCTTTTATATCGGGAGGCGCAGGCGCGGCGGGGAATTGCGGGAACCATCCGCGACGACGTGTTTGCCGCCTATCAGGACTGGCTGCTGACACAGACGGGCCGGTACGGAGAGAAGGGCCGCCTCTCCTGGCTGCTGGATATTCCGGACCTGTACGCCCGCCGTGCGCCGGGGAACACCTGTCTGTCGGCGCTGTACGCCGGGCGGCGGGGCAGCATCGGCCACCCTGTCAACGACAGCAAGGGCTGCGGCGGCGTGATGCGGGCGGCGCCCATGGGGCTGTTGTTCTCCCCGGACCGCCTGCCCAGGGAGGAGATGGACCGGGAGGGCGCGGAGATCGCCGCCATCACCCACGGTCACTCCCTGGGGTACATCCCGGCCGCCGTGCTGACCCACATGGTGAACGTGGCCGTCTACGGCGGCTGTCCCCGGGGAGACGCCCTGGCGGACGCGGTGGAGGACGCCATGGACGCCGCTGCCGCTCTGTTCGGCCGGGACGCGCACTGGCAGGAGCTGCGCCGGCTGGTGGACCAGGCGGAGGCGATGGCGGCCAACGGCAGCTCCGACCCGGACAACATCCACGCCCTGGGCGGAGGCTGGGTGGCGGAGGAGACCCTGGCCATTGCCATCTACTGTGCGCTGCGCTACTCGGACGATTTTTCCAAAGGGGTGGCCGCCTCGGTCAACCACAGCGGGGACAGCGATTCCACCGGCGCGGTGACAGGGAATATCCTGGGGGCCTGGCTGGGGCAGTCCGCCATCGAAGAAAAATGGACGCGGACCCTGGAGCTGAAAAAAGTCATTCTGGAAATGGCGGACAACCTGTGCGACGCATGTACGCCCTCCGGGGACGGCAGCGCACCGTCCCCCCAGTGGGAGAAAAAATATTCCTTCCGGGCGTGAGGCCCGGAAGGAATATTTTTTTCTATCGCCAACGCCGGGAAACCGGGGGCATTATTTTTTCAGCCCCAGCTTTTCCACGGCCTCCTCCCGCATCTTGTACTTGAGGATTTTCCCCGCCGCATTCATGGGGAAGGCGTCCACAAAGTCGATATAGCGGGGCACCTTGTGCTTGGCCATGTGGGCGCGTACAAACGCCTTGATCTCCTCCTCGTCCGCACGCTCGCCCTCCCTGAGGATGATGCAGGCCATGATCTCCTCCCCGTACTGCTCGTCGGGTACGCCGATGACCTGGACGTCCTTTACCTTCGGATTGGTGTAAAGGAACTCCTCGATCTCCCGGGGATAGATATTCTCGCCGCCCCGGATGATCATGTCCTTGAGCCGCCCGGTGACCTTGAAGTTGCCGTTGGCATCCTCGCAGCACAGATCGCCGAAGTGGAGCCATCCGTCGGCGTCGATGGCCTCGGCGGTGGCCTTGGGCATCTTGTAGTAACCCTTCATGATGTTGTACCCCCGGGCCACGAACTCGCCGCTGACCCCGATGGGGCACTCCTCCCCCGTATTGGGGTCGATGATCTTGCACTCCACGTTGGCGAACCGGCCGCCCACGGTCTCCGTGCGCACGTCCAGGGGGTCGTCGAAGCTGCTCATGGTGCACCCCGGCGACGCCTCCGTCTGGCCGAAGACGGAGATGATCTGCTTCATATTCATCACGTCGGCGGCCTTCCGCATCAGCTCCGGCGGGCAGTTGGCCCCGGCCATGATGCCCGTACGGATGTGGGAGAAGTCCGTGGCGGCGAAGTCCTGGTGATTCATCATGGCGATGAACATGGTGGGTACGCCGTTGAAGCAGGTGATCCTCTCCTGGTTGATGCAGGCCAGGGCGGGCTTGGGGGAGAAGTAGGGCAGGGGGCACATGGTGGTCCCGTGGGTCATGGAGGCCGTCATGGACAGCACCATACCGAAACAGTGGAACATGGGCACCTGGATCATCATCCGGTCGGCGGTGGAGAGGTCCATGTGATCCCCGATATACTTGCCGTTGTTGACCACATTGTAGTGGGTGAGCATGACACCCTTGGGAAAGCCGGTGGTGCCGGAGGTGTACTGCATGTTGGCCACGTCGTGGGGCCGCACGGCGGCGGCGCGGCGGCGGACCTCCTGGGGGGACGTCTTCCCCGCCAGGGCCAGGGCCTCCTCCCAGGTCAGGCACCCGGCCTGCCGGTAGCCAACGGTGACCACGTTGCGCAGGAAGGGGAGGCGTTTGCAGTGCAGGGGCTTCCCCGGCTGGGCGCTCTCCAGCTCGGGGCAGAGCTCGGCGATGATCTCGGCATAGTTGCTGTCCCGGTAGCTGTCGATCATCACCAGGGTGTGGGTGTCGGACTGGCGCAGGAGGTACTCCGCCTCGTGGATCTTGTAGGCGGTGTTCACCGTCACCAGCACCGCGCCGATCTTGGTGGTGGCCCAGAAGGTGATGAACCAGGCGGGCACATTGGTGGCCCAGATGGCCACCTTGTCCCCGGGCTTCACCCCCAGGGCGATCAGGGACCGGGCAAACTGGTCCACGTCGTCCCGGAACTGGGAATAGGTCCGGGTATAGTCCAGCGTGGTGTATTTGAAGGCGTACTGGTCGGGGAACTCCTCCACCATTTTGTCCAGCACCTGGGGGAAGGTATAGTCGATGACGATGTCCTTCTTCCAGACATACTGCCCGGTGCCGGTGGTGTTATAGTAGAGGTGGCTCTTCCGTCCCTCCCGCTCAAAGCGGGACATGTAGACGGCGTAGTGGGTGAGGATCATCTCCGCGTCGTCCAGGCCCTCCACCCAGGAGGGGTTCCACAGGAGGGAGATGAAGCCGTCATAGTTGACGCTGCGCAGGGCATTCATCAGATCCTGCATCGGCATTTCGCCCTCGCCGACCAGCTCGGGGGACCCGATGGACGCGCCGTCGGTGAGGCGCACATGGCGGACGTAGGCCCCCAGGTTGGTGATGGTCTGCTCCGGGGTCTCCTTCTGCATGAGGCAGGTGCTGTGGGCATTCCAGCAGGCGGCCAGGTGGTCGCAAGCGAAGTAGTCGAGCACCTCCACCAATTTTTTCGTATCGGCCATCGCCCCCTCGCTCTCCAGCAGGAGGGTGACATTCGCTTTTTCTGCCATAGCGACAAAGGGGGCCAGTTTCTCGATGACGGCCTGGCCGTCATCGCAGACGGTGTGGAGCACCACGTAGGGGACCAGGAGGTTCGCCGCCGCCTCGATGGCGGCGGGGATCTCATCCCCGGCCTCCTGGCTCATCAGATTTGATTCCGTCCCCACGCAGGGGACGGACAAATCCTTCGCCGCCAGCTGGCGGCGGGCCGCCACGGCGAGCTCAGGGTTTGTCGGACTGTTTCGGGTGGTCAGGGAGGGATTTCTGACGCTGTCGATCTCCAAGCCGTTGAGCTTTGCGTCAGAGGCGGTCTGACAGGCCGCCGCCCAGTCCATTTTTCCCCAATATTTTATAGAAAATGATAGCTTCATAGTTGATGCCTCTTTCTTCGCCGCCGCTGCGCGGCGGCACCGGCTTAATCTTGTTTTCAATTCGCCCTGCCGGGCGGGGCTTACTTTTCGCGCACGCGAAAAGTAACAAAAGCGTGCTCAAGGGGGC
Organism: uncultured Oscillospiraceae bacterium; assembly: GCA_910588045.1. GTDB lineage: Bacteria > Bacillota > Clostridia > Oscillospirales > Oscillospiraceae > Pelethomonas. The sequence goes on from CAJUPS010000129.1 coordinate 7,475, forward strand.
TAC